>DATLBC010000001.1:0-30968 GCA_035527095.1 Ilumatobacteraceae bacterium
GTCCTCGTCCTCGTCAACGTGAGCTGAAAGCAACTCTGAACCCATGGAAACTCTCACCGATCAGAATTGGCTGCTGAGCGTCGGCACCTTCCTGCCGCTCGTCGGCGTGCTCGTGATGCTGTTCATCCCGCGCAGCGAAGAAGCCACCCACAAGCTCGTCGGCATCGTCACCGCCGGTGCGACGCTGGCCGTCGGTGTCGTGACGCTGTTCGCCTTCGACTACGGCCAGTCCGAGAAGCTGCAGTTCTTCGTGAATGCCGAGTGGATCCCGGTGATCAACGCGAACTACACGATCGGTCTCGACGGCATCAGCCTGCCGCTGTACTTCTTGTCGATGGCGGTCACCTTCCTGGTGATGATCTACAGCTGGGACAACATGCCCGACGCCGGGAACCCGAAGGCGTTCTTCATGTTGATGCTGGTGCTGCAGACCGGTATGGCAGGCACCTTCATCGCCCAGGATCTGATCCTGTTCTTCGTGTTCTTCGAAGTCGTGCTGCTGCCGATGTACTTCATGATCGGCGTGTGGGGCGGCGAGCAGCGCAAGTACGCATCGCTCAAGTTCTTCCTCTACACGATGTTCGGTTCGGCGTTCATGCTGGTCGCGTTCCTGGCGCTGTTCATCCAGACCGACGCCGTCAGCTTCGGCTTCGCCCACCTCGTCGAGGCGGGAGCAGGCATCGACAAGAACGTCCAGATCTGGATCTTCGCCGGCATGTTCCTCGGCTTCGCCGTCAAGGTGCCGATGTTCCCCTTCCACACGTGGTTGCCCGACGCCCACACTCAGGCGCCGACCCAGGGCTCCGTGATCCTGGCTGCGATCCTCCTGAAGTTGGGCACGTACGGTTTCGTGCGGATTGCGCTGCCGATGCTCCCCGAAGGCGCCAAGGCCTGGGCGCCGGCGATCGGCATTCTCGCCGTGATCGGCATCATCTACGGCGCACTCGGCTGTCTCGCCCAGACCGACATGAAACGCCTGATCGCGTTCTCGTCGGTTGCGCACATGGGTTTCGTGATGCTCGGCATCTCGACGCTCACCACCTTCGGCATCAACGCTGCCCTGTTCGGCATGGTCGCCCACGGGTTGATCACCGGCATGCTCTTCTTCGTTGCCGGGTCGGTCAAACACCGTTACCACACGCTCGAGATCAGCCGCCTGTCCGGCATGCTCATCCAGGCACCGCGACTCGGCTGGATCATGGGTTTCGCTGCAATGGCATCGCTCGGCCTGCCCGGCCTCGCCGGATTCTGGGGTGAGTTCCCGGCGATCCTGTCGGCCTACAACCCGGGCTTCGGGCTCAGCACCGCACTGTTCCGCACGTTGATGGTGATCGCCGCGATCGGAACCGTCCTCGCTGCCGGCTACCTGCTCTGGCTCTACCAGCGCACGGCATTCGGCGAGCCGAGTGAGGAGTTCTCCGGCCACGGTGGCGGCCATGGTGGCGTCGCTCATTCGTTGAGTTCTGCGGCCAACGACCACGACGACCACGATGAGATCCACGACGTCACGATGATCGAGTGGATCGCCTGGACACCGTTCCTGATCGCCATCGTCGTCCTGGGTGTGTACCCGCAGCTGATGTTCAAGGTCATGGACCCGGCGGTCACCGAGCTGGTGGCACGTCTCGGAGAGACGCTGGGCTGATGCTCGCCACGTTCCTTGCCCAAGCCGGCGACTGGGTGTCGCCCACGATCGACTGGCACGCGATCGCGCCGGAACTCGTGCTCGCGCTCGGGATCAACGTGATTCTGGCGCTCGACCTGCAGTTGGCGGAGGCCAAGAAGTGGATGATCGCGACGATCACCGGTTTCGTACTGCTGGCGGCGTTCGTGCCCGTCGTGACCCTTGCGGTGATCGGCGACGTCCCTCGCTCGTTGTTCGAAGGTCGCTACGTGATCGACGACTACGCATTGGTCCTCAAGGGACTCTTCCTGCTCGTCGCGTATGTCGTGGTGTTGCTGAGCCAAACCGAGCTCGAAGAGGGCGGCTACTACCAGGGTGAGTTCTACGTCCTGATGCTCTGCAGCGTGCTCGGCATGGTGATGATGGCATCGGCGCGCGACCTGGTGAGCATCTTCGTGGCGCTGGAACTGCTGTCGATCCCGGGCTACATGTTGGCGGCGTGGAACAAGCGTGAGCGCCGGTCGAACGAGGCCGGCATCAAGTACTACCTGATGGGTGTGTTCGCGTCGGCCGTGCTGCTGTACGGCATGAGCCTGCTCTTCGGCGTGACCGGCTCGACCCTGCTCACCGACATCGGCGCATCGCTTGCCGACGGCGAACTGATCGGCCTCGAAGTGGTGGCCGTCGTGTTCGTCATCTGTGGCTTTGCGTTCAAGATCTCGGCGGTGCCGTTCCACCAGTGGGCACCGGACACGTACGAAGGTGCGCCGACGCCTGTGACTGCGTTCTTCTCGGTTGCGGCGAAGTCGGCGGGCTTCGTGGCGTTGATGACGCTGATCTTCGTTGCGTTCCCCGGCGCCGACGAGGTCTACGAGCCGCTCGTCTGGGCAATGGCTGCGTTGACCATGACGGTCGGCAACGTGCTGGCGTTGCGCCAGACGAACATCGTGCGCATGCTCGCGTACTCCTCGATCAGCCAGGGCGGCTTCATGCTGATGCCCTTGGCGTTCGCAGGCAACCCCGATGCCACCGGCTCGGCGATGAACGCCGTCATCGTGTACCTCCTCGTGTACGCCTTCATGAACCTCGGTGCCTTCGCCATCGTCATCGCGGTGTCCCGTAAGACCCACAGCGCCGAGATCTCGTCGTTCGGCGGCTTGTTCGGCTACGCACCGGGCCTCGCCGTGGCGATGACGATCTTCTTCGCGTCGCTCGCCGGCATCCCGCCCCTCGGTGGCTGGTTTGCGAAGTTCAACGCCTTCAAGGCAGTGCTCGACGCAGGAACCACTGCGGCCTACGTGCTCGCAGCGATCGCCGCCGTCAACACCGTGATCGCTGCGGCGTACTACATGCGGGTGCTGCGAGTCGTCTGGATGGACGATGCCCCCGACGGTGACGTCAGCCCGGTCAATCCGCCTGCTCCGGTCGTCGCGGCGCTCGCGATCACGGTCATCGGCACGATCGCGGTCGGCGTCCTGCCGAACCTCGTCGCCCGAGTCGGCGCGCTCGATGCCCTCACCGGCGCTTTTGCTGGGTAGCCGGGCCGGAAGCGGCGATGACTGCGTTCCGCAGGCTCGTCGCTGCGGTAAGGCAGCTTCCTCGCTGCGCGCCTCGTCCTCCCACTCCCGATCCCGGCTGAATTCCTGAATGACTGAGGAGATTCGCGACGCGATTCGGGCGGATGGGCCGATTGCGTTCGAGCGCTTCATGGAGCTGGCGCTGTACGGGTCCGAGGGGTTCTACACGCGCGCTGACGGCGGATCGGCCGGCCGACGGGGCGACTTCATCACGTCGCCCGAGATCGGGCCGCTGTTCGGAGCCGTCGTCTCCCGGTACCTCGACGCCGAATGGCGGCGCATCGGCCGACCTGACGTGTTCACAGTCGTCGACGCCGGCGCCGGCCCCGGCACGCTCGCCCGTTCGATCGCGGCGGCTCAACCGTCGTGCGGCGACGCGCTGCGGTACGTCGCAGTCGAAGTGTCGGCGGGCCAGCGGGAGCGTCATCCGGACGCGGTCGAGTCCGTCGCATCGATGCCCGAGCGGGCGTTCGACGGCGTCGTGATCGCGAACGAACTCCTCGACAACCTGCCGTTCCGGCTGGCGGTGTTCGACGCCGGCTGGCGTGAGGCGTTCGTCGACCTCGGCACCGACGGGCGCTTCGTCGAAGTGCTGTCGGCACCGTTCGATCCGGTGCCACCGTCGCTCCCTGCGATCGGTGCGTTCGGTGCCCGGGCGCCGCTGATCGACCGTGCGGCCGCGTTCGTCGACGAGGCACGCACGCTGGTCCGCTCGGGCTCGGTCGTCGCGATCGACTACGGCACCCCCATCACTGCGATGCTCGCCGGACGGCCGCACCGCGACTGGCTGCGGACCTATCGGGGAAATGAACGAGGCGGGCACTACCTGGCCGAGCCCGGCACCCAGGACATCACAATCGACGTGCCGATCGATCAGCTAACGGAACCCGATGCCGTTCGCTCGCAGGCGCAGTTCCTGCAGCTGTGGGGCATCGACGACCTGGTGGACGAGGGCAAGCGCCTGTGGGAGGAGCAGGCCGCCCGCCCAGGCCTCGAAGCGATGAAGATGCGCAGCCGAATCAGCGAGGCCGAGGCGCTCCTCGACCCCTCCGGCCTCGGCAGCTTCATCGTCGCTGAATGGCGTACCTGACGTCAGCCTGTTCGCTGCCCGACCGCCTTGGTCGGGCGCGGCGGCGAGCGCCTCTAAGGTCGGACGATGCATGAGCTTCGCCCGGTGATCGCAGGTGTCGAGTACACGCTTTGTACACCAGAGGACACCGAGGCAATGGCGAGCCTGCTCGCAGTGGCGTTCGCGACGCACGATCCGCCTGCCGTCGCTGTCGGGCTCACTGTCGACGAGTTCAAGTCGTTCGTCGAACTCTGGTCGCACCGCGCAGGAACCGACGGCCTGAGCATCATCGGTCGAGACGTCGACAGCCAGAGGGTCGTCGGCGCGCTCCTCACCGAGGATGCCGCCGCTACACCACCGAAGGGAATCGAGCAGACATCGTCCAAGCTCGAGCCGATCCTTGATCTGCTCGGCCAGCTCGACGCCGAGTACCGCAAAGGAACCGTCATCGAAGCGGGGCGTCACCTGCACCTGTTCCTGTTGGGCGTTGATCCGGCGTACACACGACGCAAGATCGGACACAATCTCGTCGAGATGTGCCTCAGGAACGGTGCCGACCGTGGGTACCAAACTGCGTTCACAGAAGCGACGAACCCGGTATCGCAGCACATCTTTGGACAGCACGGCTTTGACACACGCGTCTCCCGGCTGTACGGCGAGTACCGACTGGGCGACGCCGCCGTGTTTTCCTCGATCGCTCATGAGGGTGGGCCGAAGTTGATGGATCGAGCGATCGACGATCCCACGTGAGGCAGCACACCATCGCACTCGCCGCTGCCGGTTCCACCATCGATGTCCCGTGGTCGCGTCGGGGGAGGCAAACGGGCGGTCGCCTGTGGCCTGCGCGTCAGCCGGCGCGTGACCGATTGAGGCGATACGTCGCCAGCCCTGCGGCAATAGCGAGCAGGATGAGCGAGGCGACCATACCGACGGTGGTGACAGCGTGCGGCACCGTGTCGTCGGCGCCAGGATTGCGATCAGCGATGCCCACAGCGTTGGAGTCGAACTGGGCGAGCGATGCAATCCACAACCAGAGCGGAACGCTGAGCCCACCGACCGCCAGTCCGAGCCCGTAGCTGCGCACGATGAGCATGCCGACGACGCCGGCCAGGGCGATCAGCCCGACCTGACCCAGCCGCCCGGCGAAGAATGCGGTGGGAAGATCACGGGTCGGGTCGACCGAGCGGAAATTGTCGGCGAACACGGCGTCGTTGACGGGCACGAGCGGGCCAAAGGCGAGCACCACCATCGCCACGGCGGCAACGGCCGCTACCAGCGGGTTCAGAGCTGCCCGTCCCCCGCGTCCGATCGATCGCAGCGACGCAAGGAACACGATGAGGCCGATCGCCCCGACGGCCACGATCAGCCACCAGCCGAGACCCCGGGTGACGCGCAGTGTGAATTCGAGCGACGACGTCCGCGTGATCGATTCCGCGATGGCGATCGGCAGTTCGGCCAGTCCGATCGAGAGGCCCGCCCATCCGGCCAGAGCGAGCCCCGCTCCGCCGGCGAGGCCGGCACCCCAGCGAAGGCCGAAGCAGGCCAGCAGGCCGCCGATCACCATCACGGCAGTCCCGATGAAGCCCGCAAGGCCGAGGTCGGAACCGAAATCCTCCAGCGTTCGGACACCGGTGGTGATCCCGGGCGCCGGCCGGGTCGTCCGGATGTCGATCACGTCGGCGACGATCGACATGAGCATGGCGGCAGCGCCGAACAACGCGAGCACGAAGATCACCCGCAGCCGAAACGGCTCTCGAGCGGCCGGATACTCCACCAGGTCGCCCTGGCCGTCGAAGATCGCCGGCATCTCCGCGGTTCCCTCGGGTTCGGGTTCGGGGAACAGGAGTGGTGCTGCGAGGTCGGGGTCCGGGAGGCTGGTCAACGCGAGCGGTTCGGTCGGTGCTGCGAACTCGGCCATCTCTGTGGTGGCCACCGTGTCAATCGGCACCGTGATCGGTTCGGTGACGTCGTCGTGTTCGGTGGTGTCGATCGCTTCGGTGACGTCGTCGTGCTCGGCGGTCTCGATCGCTTCGGTGGCGCCGTCGTGTTCGGTGGTGTCGATCGCTTCGGTGGCGTCGTCGTGTTCGGTGGTGTCGATCGCTTCGGTCGGCGACTCGAGAAGCACCGGGTCAGGGAGCGGCGCCTCAATCGGGGCACCGCAGTCGTGGCAGAACTTCTGGTGCTCCGACACCTCGATCCCGCAGCGAGGACAAACCATGTGGACGACTGTACGAGATCGTGGACCGAACCGGTGTTGCAGCGGTGGCTCATTGCCGGTGCATCACCCTGATGGTTTCCACCGGAGCGCGAGCGACACTGTTGCTGTGGTCGGACGCTTTGCACCCTCGCCGACGGGGGACCTCCACCTGGGCAACCTTCGTACGGCTGCGATCGCTTGGCTCTCGGCCCGGTCGAGCGGTGACGACTTCGTGGTGCGGATGGAGGACCTCGACCGCCAGCAGGCACGTCGCGACATCGAGGCGGCCCAGCTGCGCGATCTCGCCCGACTCGGCATCGACTGGGACGGCGCCGTGTGTCGGCAGAGCGACCGCTTCGACCGGTACGAGGCCGCCATCGACGAGCTCGCCGGGCTCGGCCTCGTCTACGAATGCTTCTGCTCTCGGCGTGAGATACGTGAGGAGATCGAGTCAGCGGCGCACGCACCGCATGGTCCGCCGGGCTCCTACCCCGGAACGTGTCGGGAGTTGACCGCCCGCGAACGTCTCGAGCGGATCGAGGCCGGCCGTCCTCCGGCACTGCGACTGCGCACCGACGGCCACGAGATCGTGTTCGACGACCGCGTGCACGGCAGGTTCTCGGGTTTGGTCGACGACGTCGTGCTGCGACGCAACGACGGTGTCCCTGCCTACAACCTCGCCGTCGTCGTCGACGACGACGCGCAGGGCATCACCGAGGTCGTGCGCGGCGACGACCTCCTGGCCTCGACCGCTCGTCAGATCCACCTGCAGGAGCTGCTCGGCTTCTCGCGCCCGGCCTACATGCACGTTCCGCTCGTCGTCGATCACGACGGGCAGCGGCTTGCGAAACGCCGGGGGCTCCCGCTCACGCTGCCCGAACTCGCAGCGTCCGGGATCGGCCACGACGAGATCGTGGGATGGATTGCTCGGTCGCTCGGCCAGCACTTCCACGCCGGGCATTCCGTCCTCACCCTGCGTGACCTCGTCGACGGCTTCGATTCGGTTGGCGTTCCCACCGAGCCGTGCGCGTTGCCGGACTTCGTTCGACCGAGATGATCTGGGCAACTTCGAGCTGGTGCCGACCTCCCCTCCAGTGATGCCGTTATGCTCACCCACCGTGGTCGAACAGGAACGAACGCGAGCAAAGATCGGCACCGTCATGGTGTTCGGGCTCGTCGCGCTCGTTGGCTGTTCCACAGCGGTCACCAGCGGAACGGGCGGCGAGGGCGCAGGGGCGGCGGAGGAACCGGTGGTGCAAGTCACCGACGACACGACCACCACGACCACCGCGCCGACCACCACCGCAGCCCCGACGACCACCGTGGCGCCGACGACGTTGCCTCCGACCACCACCGTGGCGCCGAACATCATCGCGGTGCCGGCCCTCGAAGCGCCGCTCCAGGCCGTCGGGTCGAGCGGTGGGCAGGAGACAGCACGAATCCAGCAGCGCCTCTTCGAACTCGGCTTCTGGCTCTCGGCTGCAGACGGCTCCTACGGGCTCACGACCACGCAGGCAGTGATGGCCTTCGAGAAGTACATGGGATTCGATGCCGACGGCAAGGTCGACCAGCGCACCGCCGACGCGCTGACCGCCATGACGACCCGTCCCGTTGCACGAGCGAATTCGGGCAGCTTGATCGAGGTCAACAAGGCGAAGCAGCTGTTGTTCTTCGTGATCGACGGACGCACCGACTGGATTCTCAACACCTCGACGGGTAACGGCGAGGAATACACCGAAGAAGACAAGAACACTCCGGGCGAGATGATCTCTGGTGTCTCGCTCACTCCGAGCGGCCTGCACAAGGTCAATCGCGAGCGCCCCGATGGCTGGTGGGAAGGCGATCTCGGCAAGATCTACCGTCCGAAGTACTTCGTCGGCGGCGTTGCCGTCCACGGGTCGAACAGCATTCCGAACTATCCGGCCTCGCACGGATGTGTCCGGGTGAGCGTTCCGGCCATGGACTGGATCTGGGAGAGCGGCATCATGCCGGTGCGCACCCCGGTCTGGGTCCACGACGGCGTCTGAGCCGCTGAGAACTCGCAGCGGCCGGTCTGGGAGACTCGCCGCATGCTGCCCGCCATCGGTGCTGTCCGGCCTTGGACTGATCCGCACATCACGTCGATCAACCGCATGTCGATGTGGCCGCCGACCGAGTCGTTCGACGATCTCGACCACATACGGGCTGGACGGGCGTCGAACTGGCGCCGCTCGCTCGATGGTCGGTGGAGGTTCCGCTTGTTCGATGACCCCGACGCCGTTCCGGCCACGGCGGTGGCGAAGCCCGCCGGCGGCTCGCGATGGACGTCGGTCGCCGTGCCTGGCAACTGGACGCTGCAGGGTGTCGGCGATCTTCCGCAGTACACCAACGTGCAGATGCCGTTCCACGGGCCACCACCGCGGCTGCCCGACCGCAACCCCACGGGCGTGTACCGCCGCACGATGCAGATTCCGAGCAGCTGGCTCGATCGACGCGTCGTGGTGCATGTCGGTGGCGCCGAGAGCGTCCATGCGCTGTACGTCAACGGCGTGTTCATCGGGTACGGAACCGACAGCCGGCTGTCCAGCGAGTACGACGTCACGTCGTTCGTGCACGCTGGGGTCAACGACATCGCGATCGTGGTGATGCGCTGGAGTGCGCACAGCTACGTCGAGGATCAGGACCAGTGGTGGATGGCCGGCCTGCACCGAAGCGTGTACGTCGAGGCGCGGGGTGCCGTGCACGTCGCGTCGCTGGTGTGCGACGCAAGTCTGCGTGGGGCGGCAACACCCGACCTGGTCGGCACGCTCGCTGCGCAGGTGACCCTCGATGGCCTGGCACCGCCCGGGCCCGGTTGGCAGGTCCGTTTCGGCGTCGAGACCCTTCGTGGCCGACGACTCGCTCGCCCCCAGACCATCGCCGTACCTCACCGGTTCGCAACGCCGTATCTCTTCCATGGCCACGTCGCGTCGGCCTCGTTCGACCTCCCCGGCATCGACCCGTGGTCGGCAGAGTCGCCGACGCGCTACCGCGTCACCGCTGAACTGCTCGACCCGGACGGCGCGGTTGCCGCGGCCCACGCACAACTGATCGGCTTCCGCTCAGTCGAGGTCCGCGACCGCCAACTGCTGGTGAACGGCGAGCCGATCTGGATCTTCGGGGTCAACCGTCACGACCATCACCCGGTGCGCGGTACAGCGGTGACGGTCGACGACATGCGCGACGACGTGCTCGCGATGCGGCGGCACAACATCACCGCGGTGCGGTGCTCCCACTACCCGAACGACCCGGACTTCTTGGATCTCTGCGACGAGATCGGCATGTACGTCGTCGATGAGGCCAACATCGAGAGCCACGCCTACAACACCAGTTTGTGCGACGACCCGCGCTATCGATCGACGTGGTTGTCTCGAGGCGCGCGGATGGTCGAACGCGATCGGAACCATCCGAGTGTGATCATGTGGTCGCTCGGCAACGAGGCCGGGTACGGCGCGAACCACGATGCGCTGGCCGGCTGGATCCGTCGTACCGACGCCTCGCGGCCCGTGCACTACGAGGGCGCCGTCTTCCACGACGGATGGGTCGACGGTGGTCTGGCAGCGAGCGACGTGGTGTGCCCGATGTATCCGACGATCGATTCCATTGTCGAGTACGGCCGATCGGGCCGTGGCGATCGGCCCCTGATCATGTGCGAGTACAGCCACGCAATGGGGAACTCGAACGGCTCGCTCGCCGACTACTGGGACGCCATCGCCGCGACGCCGGGACTGCAGGGCGGGTTCATCTGGGAGTGGAAGGACCACGGCCTGCTCACTCGGCTCCCGAGCGGCAAGCGGGGCTTCGCCTATGGAGGCCAGTTCGGTGACGAACCCAACGACGGCAACTTCGTGGCGGACGGTCTGATGTCGTCCGACCTGCAGCCGCACCCGGGGGTCCAGGAGGTGATGTGGGTGTACCGGCCCGTCGTCGTGTCGACGTCGGGCCCGAAGCTGGTGGTCACCAACCGGCGCAGCTTCCGCGACGTCTCCGACCTCCTGGCGTCATGGGAGTTGCTGGTCGGAGGCGAGGTCGCCGGCGCGGGAGTGCTCGATGTCGGGCTGGTCCCGCCGGGGGCGACGGTCGAGCTGCCCCTGCCCCACGATGTAGCCCTCACCGACACCGACACCGATGACGTTCACATGACCGTGCGTTGGACGCAGCGCCGCACGACCACCTGGGCGCGCAAGGGGCACCTCGTCGCCTGGGACCAGATCACCCTCTCCACCCCCGAAAAATGCGCGGATCTGACCGCTCAGGGCCACGATTCGCGCAAGTTTCCGGCTGGTTCCGGTCTCCCTCGGGTCGAGTTGGCGTTGTTTCGGGCGCCGGTCGACAACGACGGGTTCAAGCTGCTGCCGGAACTGGGACGACGGATCGGTGTGGGCGGTGATGGCCTTGGTCACTGGATCGATGCCGGCGTCGACCGGCTCCCGGCCGACGACCTCGTCGAACACGAGCATCAGGTCGCCGATCTCGATGACGGTTCGCAGATCCATACCCACGTCGTGATCGTGCCCGACGATCTCGACGACCTCGCCCGAGTCGGCGTGACGTTCGAGCTTCCGTCGGGAGTCGATCGACTGAGCTACTACGGTCGCGGGCCGCTCGAGAACTACCCCGACCGCAACGGTGGCGCCGTCCTCGGGGTGTGGGAGTCAGCCGTCGACGAGTCGCCGTACCTCGTGCCGCAGGAGTTCGGGTTGCGTACGGATTGTCGATGGTTCGAATTCGTCGACTCGACGACTGGCGCGGTGGTTCGTCTCGAGGTCGTCGATCCGGTCTCGATGCACGTCTCGGCGACTCGCTACCGCGCCCACGACTTGTACACCGCAGGACACGAGACCGACCTGCGCCCGCGTCGAGGTCTGGTCGTTCATGCCGACGTTGCTCATCGCGGACTCGGCACGGGTAGCTGTGGCCCCGACGTGCTCGACCGCTACCGCATCAGACCGGGGACGTACCGCTTCTCCTACCGGTTGATGACATTCACACCCAGGAGGTGATCGAGGCGCCGTTCTGGTCGTCGGTGAAGTTGTCGATCCGGTCACCGATCCACTCGAACAGGCTCGCCTGAGCGACGACCTGGAACACGAAGTACGCGACCAGCAGGACGACGGCGACGATGGCGGCGAAGCGGATCCAGCGAACCAGCCGATTCGTATAGGCCGACACGAGCGGCACGATGTCGCGCTGCATCTGTCGAGCACGTTGCGAGAACAGGTCGGCGGCCCGATCGACCTCGGTGCGTGCGGCGCGGCGCACGTCCTCCACGATCTGCTGATTGTCGGCCCGGCCGCCGCGGTAGCCGAAGTCGTCGGGTACCGCGGCCGGCGGAACGTACTGGTGCGCAGCCTCGAATGCCTCGCGTTGCTCGTAGGACAGCAGCTCGGCGGCGCTCGGCGGGGAACGTCGAGCATCGCTCCAGTCGAGCCCGTCCCAGTAGCGCAGGTTCGTGCGACCCTCGGGATCGGGATACCAGCCCGCTCGTGGTGCGTCGACGCGGCGCATGTCTACCGTCGCGTCTCGGACCGGTCCGGCTCGGGTAGATCGACTCGATCATCGTCGTCGGGAATCGGCAGACCACCCTTGGGACGCACCTCGTCGTCGGTGTCGTCGTCGCCGGTTGCCGCCGCGAGTGCAGCGATCGTGCCCAACAGGCCGGAGAACTCGGCGGGAATCACCAGCTTCGTTGCGCGTCCGTCGCCGATGCGTTCCAACGCCTGCAGGTACTCGACGGTCAGCACGGCCTTGTCGGCGGCGGCCTCCTTGATCCCCGTGAGGCGAGCGCGAGCGGCGTTGCCCTCGCCCTGGCCGATCAGCTCGAGCTGCAGCTTCTCGGCGCTCGCCCGCAACTCGATCGCCTGCGCCTGGCCCTCGGCGTCGAGCACCGCCGCCTGCTTGCGACCCTGCGCCGACAGCACCGCCGCCTGCTGCTCGCCGTCGGCGCGGGCGATCGCCGCCTCCTGGTAGCCCTTGGCCTCGGTGACGGTTGCACGACGGTCGCGCTCGGCGCGCATCTGCGCGTGCATCGCCGACACGATGTCCGGCGGCGGATCGATTCGTTGGATCTCGACACGCACCACCCGCACGCCCCACTTGTCGGTGGCGTCATCGAGCACGTCACGCAGCTGCGTGTTGATCGTGTCGCGCGACGTGAGTGCACGGTCGAGTTCGAGGTCGCCGATCAGGTTTCGCAGGTTGGTTTGGGCGAGCTTGGTGAGCGCCATGAAGAAGTCGGCGACGTTGTACACGAGGCGCTGCGGATCGGTGGCCTCGTAGTAGACGACCGCGTCGACCGACACCACCACATTGTCGGCGGTGATGACTTCCTGTGGCGGCACGTCGACGACCTGCTCGCGCATGTCGATCAACTGCATCGTCTCGATGAACGGCAGGATCAGGTTCAGGCCGGGCTCGCGCGTGGTCTTGTACTTGCCGAGGCGTTCGACGAGACCACGTTGATACGGCCGCACGATCTTGACGGCGCTCACCAACACGCCGATGCCGATGAGTGCGATGACGATGAGGACGATGGCGAAGGGGTTCATGGGAGCTCCCGTGTGGTCGGCGGTCTAGGTCGGTGGTGTTGGCGGCTGTGGGGGTGTGGCCGGCGGAGCGGTGGGCGGTGATGACGGGGGAGTGACATCGGTCGATTCGACGATCACCTTGGTGCCGCTGACGGCGACGATGCGGACGTGGGTGCCGAGCGCAAGCGGTTCGCCGTTCTCCGACGTGGCGCCCCACACTTCGCCGTGGGCGGTCACGCGGCCCCGGCGATCCGTGTCGTCCGGGTCGATGGCGGTGGTGACGATGCCCGTCAGGCCCACCAGACGGTCGGCACCGACACCCGGTTGCAGCTCGTTGTCGCCGGCAAATCTCTTCGCGTATCGGTACAGAAGGACCCAGATCACGGCACCGCCGGCGACGAACACGAACCACTGGATCTCGATCGCAACGTCGTAGAAACCCAGCAGCGCCGCGGCGAGCGCTGAGACCGCAAAGGGGAGCAGCACGAACGATCCGGCGAGCACGGTCAGCTCGATCAAGGCGAAGAACACGGCGACGCCCAGCCATATCCATGGCCACAGGTTCAGGTCGATCCCGAGATCCAGCACGCGATCAAGCTATCCCACCCCCGTTTGTGTCGCGTTTTCGGTGGCCCGTCCCACGCAAATCTTGACGCAAACGGGGGGCTTGGTCGCGCTGAGCCGTTTGTGTCGCGTTTCCGGTGGCCCGTCCCACTCGAATCCTGACCTAAACGGGGATGGGTCAGTGGGTGGCGGGGCGGATGCGTAGCGGCTGGTCCGACGCCGTCTTGTTGCGCCCGGTCTCGAGGTCGAATCGCCAGCCGTGCAGGGTGCACACGAAGTCGCAACCGTCGATCTCGCCGAACGCGGCGAGATCGGCATTGCGGTGGGGGCACCGGCGCTGCACCACGTAGTCACCGATACGGATGTCGGGCTCGTCGAGCTGTTCGAGGACATCGAGAGGGGTGAGCTTGCGCACGACCTCGGCCTCGGCACGGCGCATGCGCTCGCGCGACAGCGACTTCAGAAAGTTGTACACGTACTCGTTGAACTCGCCGTCGCGCCACGCGGTGAACCGGCACGACAGCAGCAGCGAGTTACTCCAGTCGACAGCTCGCTGGGCGGCAACGGTCTCGACGAGCTCACGGGGGATGTCGAAGCGGAACGAGTACGGCTCGCCCGCGTGGCGGCGCACCTCACCGTTGGGGAAATCGATCAGGATCGGCAGGTCGCCGGCGTTGATCAGCACATTGGCGCCGACCTGCGCGCGCAGTGTCGGTGCGATCTCGAGCAGCGGCTCCCACCATTCGCGCAGGGTGGTCAGCAGATCCGTACTCGGCGGATTCCATGACGCCTTCAGCTCGTCCAGCCACGGCGTCCAATCGGCCTGATAGCGCTCGAGGTAGGAGCGCTTGTCGCTGAAGATCGCGTCGACGTCTGCGTTCGGCATCGGGTGGGTGACCGCGATGCCGTCGGCGTCGATGTCGATCGTCGTGCCCGGGATGTTCATCACGCCTCGGCGCCCGGCGGCGTCGAGTCGTCGGAGGAAGTGGGTCTGGTCTGGGAAGATGCTCAGCTCGTCGCGGTCGATCATGTTGAGCGCGAACAGTTGCTCGTCGAGGAATGCCGGCGGGCCCGCACTCGGTACGACGAAGCGGCTGTCGATGTTCTCGACGTACCGCATGGCTCGTGCGAATTGGGCGTCGACCTTGGCTTCGCACAGGCGGCGCTTGTCGCTGTCGGCCATTTCGTACACCATCGGGTACCAGATCGCCCCTGAGAACTGGAGCCAGTGCAGATCGACCGGGCCGTGCGCACGCAGCTGTGCGAGGTCGTTGGTGCGGCAGTCGTTCTGGTTGACGAGAATCGAGGTGCCATCGGACACGACCAGCGCGGAATCGCCACCCGGACCGTCGGTGATCGACGTCTCGACGTGGATTGCCACCGTCAGCCCGGGAGCGATCTCGAGTTCCTCGGTGTCAGTGGTTCGGATGAACTCTGTGAAGCCGAGCGCCTGCAGCGTCCGCTGCTGCTCGCGTGTCGGGAAGCCGGGCAGCAGGATCGGGATGTCGCGACGCAGATGCTCGCGTAGCCACGGCTCGTCGTGATGGTCGCCGTGGAGGTGCGAGATGTAGAGGAAATCGGCCCCCTCGATCCGCTCGCGGAGATCGTCGCTCAGCTGGTCGTTGCGCGGAAAGACGAACCACGAGCCGAAGAACGCCGGAACGAACCACGGGTCGCAGACGATCGAACCCGCAGTGGTCTCGATGAGCATGCCGGCATGGCCGATGGACGTGGCGCGCATGTGGTCAGGCTACGGCGACCGGCCCTGTCGCTCCCAGCACGATCATGTCCGCCGGAGTCAGACCCCAGAGGTGGCAGACGTTCAGGCGACGGGCGGATCGGTGAACTGCTGGCCGGCACGCGACACGTGCTCGGTCCAGGCAGCGCCGTCCCAGTAGCGCAGCTCGAACCGGCCCGACGGATCGGCGTACCAACCGGCCGGCACAGCCGACTCGGCGGCGGGTGCTGCCTCTGCTGCGGGCGCTGTCTCGGCGGCAGCCGCTGCCTCCGCGACAGGTGCTGCTTCGGCGGCGGGTTCGGCCACGGCGGGCTCGGGCTCGGGCTCACTGACCTGTGCGGCCAGATCGGCGACCGAGGTGTCAGCTGCGGCGTCGACGGTCTCGTCGGGGGCGGTGGCCCAGCCGGCCGGCTCGTCGACTGCTGCCGGGGCCTCTTCGACCGCTGCGGCGGCCGCTGCGACGGGGACGAATGGCGTGTCTGCGGCCGGCTCGTCGACTGCCGATGCCTCGTCGACTGCCGATGCCTCGTCGACTGCCGGTGCCTCGTCGACTGGCGTCTCGATGCTTGCGGGCTCGTCGGCAGCCGCTGGCGAAGAGCCGTCGGACTCGCGCTGGAGATAGGCGACGATGTTGGTGCCTGCGGCCACGATCGAGACGACCGACCAGCCATCGGCGGCCTTCTCGTTGAGCAGCGGCGCCAATGACTCGGCGTCGTAGGACGAAGCGGTGACCGAAGAGAACTCCTGCATGCCCGAGATGCTAGACCACGAGTCGCCGGCGAGAGGCTCTCTTGAATGAACTCTTGACGGTCAGTCGCGATCTTGGCGTATGCCCTCGGTGAGTGCAGCGAGGTCGGCAGCCGTGGGGTCGCCGTCGTAGGTGACCTCGCCGCCACTCAACGCAATCAGTCGACTGCTCTCCTTCACGCTCGAGAGCTCGTGGGTGGCCACGACGAGCGCTGCACCATCGCCGTGCGCGAGCGTCAGCAACTCGAGCAGCGCTTCGCGTCCGAGTCGATCGAGTCCAACGAACGGTTCGTCGATCAGCATCACGTCGAATGGCCGCACGAACGCCATCGTGAGCGCCGCCTTCTGCTTGAGGCCACGGCTGAACGTCATCGGCAGGTCGTCGACGCGATCCATCAGGCCGACCATGTCGACAAGATCGACGGCCTGCTGTTCCCAGTCGTCGGTGCCGTGCAGGCGGGCGATGTACTCGAGGTGTTCCCAGACGGTCAGGTCGTCGTAGAACACCGGTTGATCCGCCAAGTAGGACACCGCGGCGCGTGCTTCGATCGATCCGATCGGATGGCCCGCGATCGTCGCGGTTCCCTCCGATGGCTCGAGCATGCCGACGAGCATTCGCATCAGCGTCGTCTTGCCGCTGCCGTTGTGGCCGATCAGGGAGATGCGCTCACCAGCGCCGATGCGCACGTCGAGCGGCCAGAGTGCAGGAGCATCTCCGTAACGCTTCGCCAGGCCCACGGTTTCGATCGCAGCAGGTGGGCCCACGGGACGTTCGGACCGTGCGGCAGGCATGGACGACGTCGAGGTGGCTGCGGTCTTCCCCGCAGTGCCGGCCGTTGATCCGGTCGAGCGTTTGGCCCGTTGACGTTGCGATTGCGGTCGGTTCGATCGTGAGTTGCTCATGATGTTGCGGCTCGACCTTCTTCCATGAATGTTCGCACCTTTGCGCCCCACGGGTCGCGACGTCGCACCCAGACCACCACGAGCGCCGTGAACAATCCGAGCGCGACGAGCGAACGACCGACACTGGCGGCGTCCTCAGCGAATCGCGCGACGAACACGGGGATCGTGGCCACTGCGCTGATCACCACCGGCAGCATCGTCTTGATCGCGGTGCTGAACCCGGCGAACTCGGGCGGAACGAAGCTGGTCTCGGAGTCACGAGGCGTGCCGAGCAGCGTGGTCGGTGACGGCGCGGTGGGGGCGTCGAGCACGGTGACGACCACGGGGCCGAGCGCGCCTGCCCACGCCATGGGAATCGCAACGGCGAACGCCATTGCGCCGACGTCCGGGTCGACGGCGATCGCGACGCCAGCGCCGATGAGCCCGACTGCGACGAGCAGGACTGCCGACGCTGCGAGGTGGTGGACGTAGATCCATCCGCGCTCGAGCGGCAGACCATCGGTGATGTCGGGGCGGTCGATCTCCTGCGACAACGGCTCGAGCGATTCGAGCCCGACGAGGAACAGTGCGCCGAGCAGGAGAAGCCCGAACAGCGGTGACTGCGAGATCGTCAGGGCACCCCCGATTCCACCGAGCGCTGCCAGCAACGCGATGCGGGCCAATCGGGCAACAGGCAGGCGCCGAAGCGACCTGCTGTCGCGTCGCCACACGACGATCGGCGAAGGGCGTGCATCGTTGATCGCAGTCAGCGGCACCCGGCCGCTTGCGGGCCTCTCGGCGATGGGGCGCGTCGGGCGATGACGTTGTCCCCATGGGCGTGCTCGCAACGACTCCGAGCGCAACTGCCTGCGCAACTGCACCACGGTACGTAGGTCTTGCACGGTCGCAGCGAATCGGAGTTGCGACACCAACTCGCCTCGGCGGGCGAGGGCTTCGACGCGAAGGCGTCCACCGAGGGCCAGGGCACCGGCAGCCATCGCAATGGCGACGACGATCGCAATCACGTCGATGGCGCGCTGGCTGATTCCCCACAATGCCAATCGACCGGCAAGGTTGCCCGGCGCGACTCGTGCCAGGCCGGTCGTTTCGCCGTTCCAGATTCCCCATGCCACCGCTGCCTGCCAGATGATTGCCAGGGACGCGAGTGCTGTGGCGAGCCACCGCGGGACCCGCCATGCGTGTGCGATCACCGCTGTCGAGACGAACGTGGCTCCGACGATTGCTCCGTATGCCCCGCACGCTGCCGCCCAGGAGGCGCGTGAACCCTCGACCTCGGTGGCGATCAACTGCCCGAGCACGGCGCCGCCGAGACCGAGCGCGAAAGCCGCTGCGCGGAGTCGCTGACCAACCGGGCGCAGCATCACCGATCGGCGCGAGATCGGCGACAGCAGTACGTGGCGGATGTCGGCGACCTCGATCGCGACCGGACCGCCATCGGCTCCGCTCCGAACGCCGAGCGCGAAGGCCGCCACGACGACCAGCCCGATGATCGCCGGTCCGCGTTCGAGGAGGTCGGCGCTGTCGACTCCGTCGCCGATGACGCCGTCGACGGCCTCGGAAACCCAGACCACGAGGGCCAAGCCGACCAGTGCGAACAGATAGACCCGGTAGGCGATGTCGTACCAGTCGGTTTCGCCCAGTCGGCGTCGCTGACGGGTCTTGCGGAGCTCGGCGAGGGTGGCCTTCGACGTGTGCTGGTCCGGTACCACCACTGGTTCCGCGAACGAGTCTGACGACATCGCCGAAAGAACGTACTGCCGCCGTTGCATACTTGTGCGGTGGACACCGAAACAGTTCAGCTCTTCGTTGGGCTGCTGACGCTGGCTGCGGGCATCGGAGCCGTCGCGGTGCTCGTGCTCCGGGTACTCGCCGCTGCCGGCAGCGAGGGCGCGTCGCGTCTCGGCTCGACGATCACCGACTCGGGAGTCTGGCTGGCCTGGATCGTCGCGCTCGGCGCCACCGTCGGGAGTCTCTACTTCTCCGAGGTCGCGAACTTCAACCCGTGTCGGTTCTGCTGGTTCCAGCGCATCGCGATGTACCCGCTGGCGGTGATTCTGCTCGTCGGTGCGCTCCGCAAGGACCCGAACGTGCGCTGGTATGGGGCGCCGCTGGCGATCATCGGCGCGGCGATCTCAGCGTGGCACAGCCTCATCGAATGGCGTCCGTCGCTCGACAACGGTGAGTGCGAGTTCCAGGGGCCGTCGTGCACGTTCGTGTGGTTCCGCGAGTTCGGGTTCAGCCTTGCGAACATGGCGCTCATCGGCTTTCTCACCATCCTCATACTGTTGTTGGTGCGCTTTCCGGCGAGACTGGACTCTGCACCCGACGTCTCCCCATCCGTGCCCGAAATGGAGCCCTCCCCGTGAAGAACCGCACTGTGATCATCGTCGTGGGAGTCGTCGTGCTCGTGCTCGGATTGGCAGGTGCTGCGGTGTTCTTCGGAGGCGACGACGAGAGCTCGGGCGGTGTGCTCGCTCCTGGTGAAACGACGGGGCCGACGTACGGCGACGACGTGCAGGAGAACCGTCCGGTCGAGGTGACGGGCGACGCGTTGCCCAGCCTCGAGTCGGTCGGCGAGAACGATGTTGCGATCGGCAGCCCGGTGCCCGTGATCGACGGCGCGACGTTCGATGGCAACGCGATGACGATCGGTGGCGCCACGGACGGCCCGACGATGTACGTGTTCCTCGCTCACTGGTGCCCGCACTGCAACGACGAGATCCCAGAGCTGATCGAGTTGAACAACCGTGGCGGCGTCCCCGAGGACATGAACGTGGTCGCGATCAGCACGGCAGTGACACCCGGCGAGCCGAACTACCCGCCGTCGGAGTGGATCGTCGACAAGGACTGGCCGTCGCAGTGGCCGGTGATGGCCGACAGCGTCGAGTCGACGAGCTTCGTGGTCAATGGTGGCAGCGGCTTCCCGTATCTGATGATCGTCGACGCCGACGGTAACGTCCTCGACCGGGCCAGCGGCACCAAGTCGGCCGAGGAACTGGCCTCGTGGATCCAGGACGCCCTCGCCACCACCGCCTGATGACACCAGGGCTCAGGCCGTTGTCACTCACTCCCAGGCGGCGGGGAGGGAGTCGTGCGACATGACGGCGCAGTCGTCGCCGAACACGACGTACCGGTCGAAGCCACGCAGGAACCATCGGTCATGGGTCACCGCAACGACGGTGCCGTCGAATTGGTCGAGGCCGTGTTCGAGCGCTTCGGCCGACATCAGGTCGAGGTTGTCGGTCGGTTCGTCGAGCAGGAGCAGCGTCGCCCCGGACAACTCCAACAGGAGCACCTGGAACCGCGCCTGTTGACCACCTGACAGCGTCTCGAACGTCTGCTGTGCGCAGCCGTGCAGTTCGTACCGCCGCAGCATCCCCATCGCCGGGCCGAGCACCACGTCGTGTTCGTAGAGGATGTCGATCAGCACCCGACTCTGCCATTCGGGGTGCTCGTGCGTCTGATGGAACAGCCCGGGAACGACGCCGACGCCGAGGCGGCAGATGCCGTCGTGCTGGACACGATCACCGGCATCGTCGTGGTGTGCCACCTGATCGAGCAGGCGGAGGAAGTGGCTCTTGCCGACCCCGTTGCCGCCGAGCACGGCGACGCGCTCGCCGTACCAGAGTTCGAGATCGAACGGATCGGTCAGGCCCTCGATCTCCAACGACTCGCAGATCACCGCCCGCTTACCGGTGCGCGCCCCTCGAAGGCGAACGTCGATCTGCTGATCACGTATCTCGGGCGGACGGTCGTTGCGTTCGACGAAGTGGCGCAGCTTGGTCTCAGCCGCCTTCAGTTTCGGGGCGAACGCCTCGGAGATCTTGGCGCGTTCGCGCATCAGCTTGACGTAGTCCTCGAGTCGCTGGCGTTCGTCGTCGTAGAGCGCCCGGTCGCGGTCGCGCTTGGCGTGCTCGCGCTCCTTCGCGTCGGCGTACCCGGCAAACGAGCCGCCATGGGTCCACGCCCCCCACGCCTCGAGGGTGACGATCTTCGACGCCGTCGCGGCCAGGAGTTCCCGATCGTGACTGATGAAGAGCACCGTCTTGCGGGTCGCGTTCAACTGCTGTTCGAGCCATCGCTTGGCCGGCACGTCGAGGAAGTTGTCGGGTTCGTCGAGGACGAGGATGTCGAACTCGCTCCGCATCAGTGTCTCGAGGGCGAGCCGCTTCTGCTCACCACCGCTCAACGTGCGCAACGGGCGGTTGCGAACGTCGTCGAGGGATTCGCCGAAGGCCCGGGTGACGCACTCGTTCCATGTGACCTCGAGGTCGTAGCCGCCCGCATCGCCCCATGCGGCCAGCGCGTCGGCGTACTCCATCGGTTCGGTGGCCAACAGCGGCTCCGCCGCTGCCAGCCGGCCCGCGGCGACCCGCAATCGATCAGGAGCGATCGACACCAACAACTCGTGCACCGTGGTTGCCGTGTGTTCGGCAGTGCCGACCAGCTGGTGCATCACACCGAGTTGGCCGTCGACGCTGATCGTGCCGTCGCTGGGCGTCAGATCGCCGGTGATCAGCTTGAGCAGCGTCGACTTCCCGACGCCGTTCGCGCCGACGATGGCGGCGCGCTCGCCGTCGCCGACGCGGAACGCGATGTCGCGGAAGAGCTCGTCGCCACCGGGCAGCTGCCAGGCGAGATGGCTGACGGCGATGGATCCCACGAACCGGTGAGCCTACGGAGTGCTCGAGGGTCGCACGGCGAGCATTTCTTCGGCGAGACGAGCGGCACGGTCGAGGACGACTCGAACGGGGAGTCCGAGTTGTTCGGCTGCGGCCGCAGCATCGTCGAACTCCACCTTGGTGCGGTGCGCCGAAATCTTGATGCGGATGTCGTGGCCGTCCATGTCGACGGTGTCCTCGTCGCGTTGCTGTGGCCAACGACGCAATGTCGACATCCGGACGCCCAGGGTTCCGGTCTCCATCACGAGCAACGCACGAAGTGGGGCGACCGATGATGGGTCGCACAGCACGCTCACGGTGTGGGCAGGACGGCCCTTCTTCATGACGATCGGCGTGATCCACGCATCGTGCGCACCGGCAGCGAGCAGGAGGCTGATCGAGTGAGCGAGTACTTCGCCGGTGACGTCGTCAACGTTCGCCTCGAGCAGGGCCACCGGTGCGCCCTCGTCGTCGCTGGTGCTACTCGGACGGCCGATCACCACCTGGACCACGTTGGCCCGCTCGGGTGTGTCGGCGGTACCGGCTCCGTAGCCGACCGAGTGAGCGGACATCGGGGGCATGGCGCCGAAACCCGAGGAGAGCGTCGTCATGAGTGCGACACCGGTGGGGGTCGACACCTCGAGAGTCGTGTCGAGCCCCACGGTGGGGACGCGTGCCCGCGTGAGCAACGACGTCGTTGCGGGCGCCGGGTTGGGGATCACGCCGTGCGCGGTGCGGACCGAACCGTGCCCGACGGCGATCGGGCTGCACCGCACCTCGTCGACGCCGAGTGATTCGAGCGCAGCGCACACCCCGACCACGTCGACGATCGAATCGAGCGCGCCGACCTCGTGGAGTTCCACGTCGGTGGGGTCGACGCCGTGAATTGCGCCCTCGACCTCGCCGAGCAGCAGGAAGACGGCACGCGACCGCTGGCGCACCCGGTCCGGCAGGTCGGCCGCATCGAGGAGTGCGAGGATCTCGCGCACCGGCCGATGATGGACGTGGACCGATCCTGGTTCCCCCAGACCCGGGCTCGGGGAACCAGCGTCGTGGTCGTGGACGACCACATTGGCCCAGGTGGCGCGAACCCCGCATCGCTGGACCCGCTCGAACAGCAGGGCGTAGCCGTCGACGCCGAGGCCGCCGATGATCGAGGCGACGACATCGGGGTCGGCGCCTGCGTCGACAAGGGCGGCCATCGTCATGTCTCCCGCGACGCCCGCCTGGCAGTTGAACCACGCGACCGTCTGTTCGCCAGTCATCGGTTCGGCCACGTGAACATGCGGGCGATCGCGCACGCAGCGCCGAAGCCGTTGTCGATGCCGACCACCGTGACCCCGCTCGCACACGAGGCGTGCATCGCGAGCAGCGCGGTGACGCCATCGAGCCCGGCGCCGTAGCCAACGCTCGTCGGTACGGCGACGAGCGGCGCCCCGGTGAGACCGCCGAGCACGCTGGCGAGCGCGCCTTCCATCCCAGCGACCACGATCAACGCATCGGCCTCCGTCAGGTCGTCGAGACGCGCGAGCAGGCGATGCAAGCCGGCCACGCCAACATCGGTCACGACCGTCGGGTCGAATCCGTAGGCCCGCAGCGCCAGCGCCGCCTCGTCTGCGACCCGGATGTCGCTGGTTCCCGCTGTGACCACGGCGATTCGAGCGAGTGAGGACACATCGGGCAGCCGCCAGACCATGCTTCCGCTGGCCTCGGTCGCTGGGCCGTGAGCGGCGAGACAGGCATTGCGTTGGGCGCTGTCGGTGCGGGTCAACAGCACCGGACCCGAGCCGTGAGCGAGCAGTTCGTCGACGATGGCAACGCATTGCTCGGGGCTCTTGCCTGGCCCGTAGATCGCCTCCGGGAGGCCGGAACGGAGGTGACGGTGATGGTCGACGGTCGCGCCGTCGACATCGGCAAACGGCAGGCGTCGCAGCCGGGTCACGGCGTCGTCGGGCGACATCGCACCGGACTGCACGTCATCGAGGAGCGCCCGTAGGCCCAGTTCGTCCACCCGCTCATCGTGCCACGTCGACAGCGCAACGGCCCGAGCGACCGCAACGTTGCGGGTGCGGGACGGCGGCGGCCGTAGTGTTGGGCCCGATGGCAGCGAGCGCAGCGAAACGGGTGGGGTTCTTCGGGCCCTTCGGCACGTTCACCCAGCAGGCGCTGCTGTCGCAACCCGACCTCGCCGAGGCCGAGCACGTCGCGTATCGAACGGTCCCGGACGTGCTCGATGCGGTCGAGCAGAGTGAAGTCGAGCTCGGTGTCGTGCCGATCGAGAACTCGATCGAGGGGATGGTGAACTTCACCCAGGACGCCCTCGCCTTCGACCACGACCTGCTGATCCAGCGCGAGATCGTGATCGACATCGAACACTGCCTGCTCGCCAAGCCCGGCGTCATGCTCGACGATGTCACCGAGGTCTTCTCGATCCCCGTCGCGACAGCGCAGTGCCATCGCTACCTGCGCGAACAACTCCCCGACGCCGAGATCCGAGCCGCATACAGCACCGCCGACGCAGCACGACTGGTGAGCGAGAGTGATGGGACGAGCGCGGCTGCCCTCGGTCCGCGGGTCGCCGCTGACGTCTACGGCCTCGACGTCGTCGCCGCCGACATCGCCGATCACGATGGCAACCAGACCCGCTTCGTGGTCGTCGGCCGCGAGGGCATTCCGGCGCCGACGGGCAACGACAAGACGGCGTTGGTGATCTACCAACGGGCGGACGAGCCGGGCAGCTTGGTATCGATCCTGCAAGAGTTCACCGCTCGTCGGATCAACCTGTCGAACCTGACCAGCCGGCCCACCAAGGCCGGCGGGCTCGGCGACTATTGCTTCATCGTGTACGCCGAGGCGCACGTGTCCGACGAACTGCTCGCCGACACGATGCGCGCCCTGCACGCCAAGCAAGGGGCGGTGAAGTTCCTCGGCTCGTATCCGGCTGCCGATGAGCACGCCGAGTCGACTCAGGAACACGCCGACTCGAAGTGGCGTGAGGCCGACGACTGGGTCCGCGACATCCAGTCGTCCATCGCGAAGTGACCGAGCGGACGGCTTGGCCCGCTCGCATCACAAGCGCTCGCTGAGTTCGGCGAACTCGCAGAAGAAGTCGACGTGGGCTTCGATCGAGTCGCGGCCGGCTCCCATCGACACCGCCGAGAAGTGCGTGCCGCCTGCATCGCGCCAACGATCTGCCGCCTCCGCAGCGGCGCGCGGTGTGGTCGACGTCAACGCCACGTAGTCGAGTCCGAACCCTTCCAGCGACCGGCCTCGGTCACTCGCCGACGTCTGCACGTCCTTCATGGCTCCGTGCACTCGGACTTCGTCGCCCGCGAAGATGAACCCGTCGCCGAGCATCACGCCCCGTTCGAAGGCGCGACCGCTGAAGCCGCCGACCCAGATCGGGATCTGGCGTCCGGGTCCGGGGATCACGGCGCCGCGGTCGATCGAGTCGAACTCGCCGTCGAAGCTGAGCACCTCGCCTCGCCAGATATCACGGAGATAGGCGATCTGCTCGTCGGCCCGACGCCCGCGGGTCGAGAAGTCCTCGCCGAGCGCGTCGTACTCGACGTAGTTCCATCCGACGCCGACGCCCAGCCGCAGTCGACCGCCCGACAAGAGGTCGAGGTCGGCCGCCTGCTTCGCGACCAGCACGGTCTGGCGCTGAGGCAGGATCAACACGCCCGTGGCGAGCTCGATCCGCTCGGTGATCGCTGCCAGGTACGCGAACATCACGAACGGGTCGTGGAACGGGTCGTGCTCGTCGTATGGCCCCCACAGCGACGGGTCGCGTTGGGCCTTCACGGCGCCGACGACGTGGTCGTACGCGAGCAGATGGTCGAGGCCCGCCGCTTCGACCGCGAGACCGATTCGACGAACCGCGGTCGGATCGCCGCGCAGCTCGGTTTGTGGATAGACCGCACCGAGCTTCACGACGCACTCCGTTGCCGGGCCAGTTCCATGATCTCCTCGTTCCCTCGCCGCCACCACACCGTCAGCTTCACGGCATCGATCTTCCAGTTCCCGCCCTCGTCCAGCACGAGGTGGTCGTCGTAGTACCCGCCAATCGTGAACTCGGGTTCGGCGACATCGCCGGCCCACAGGAAGTGCGCGGCCTGCATGTACACCCGGCATCGAGCTGCCCGGTCACCCGGCTCGATCTCGACGATGGGGTTGCTCATCGTGTGCTGCGTGGCATCGAGCCCGGTGAACAGCGGTGTCACGGCGTCCAACCAGCTGTCGGCGTTCATGCGAATGGCCGGCCTGTCGTTGTAGGACTCGTAGTCGAATGTGATCTCGTCGTCGGGCCCGACGAAGACCGATCGGTGTGCGCCCCAGTCGCGGTCGTCGATGCCGTACGCAAAGGCGTACACCGTCTGTGCAACATCGATGCGGGGGTCGTGGCCGGTGGCGGTCATCTCGTGTCTCCTCCAAGGTGACCTCACCGTAGGACGCAGCGTGGTTGCCCAGCGCCGTCGGAGCACGCAGCCGGACGCGTACGCTCGGGATGATGTCGAGCGAGCAGAACTCCAGTGCCGATCAACCCGTGAGTGTCGTGACCGGGGCGAATTCCGGAATCGGTCGGGCGACGGCGATCCACCTCGCGGAGCAAGGTCACCGCGTGATCGGCACGGTCCGATCGATCGACAAGGCCGACAAGTTGCGCAACATGGCGGCCGAAGCCGATGTCGCCGTCGAGTTGTTCGAGCTCGACGTGGCCGACGACGAATCGGTACGCACCGGCTTCGAACGCATCCTCGAAACGACTGGTCGCGTCGACCACCTGATCAACAACGCCGGCGTGGGTGGGAATGCTGTTGCCGAGGAGTGCCCGCCCGAGCTCTATCTGTCGGTGATGAACGTGAATCTGTGTGGCGCCGTTCGCTGCATCCAGGCCGTACTGCCGCAGATGCGCGATCGCGGCAGTGGCACGATCGTGAACATCACCTCGGTGGCCGGCCGGATCGCGGCGCTCGCGCAGTCGCCGTACGTGACCTCGAAGTGGGCGTTCGAAGGGCTGAGCGAGGGTTTGGCGCAGGAACTGGCGCCGTTCGGCATCCGGGTGGTCATCGTCGAGCCGGGTGTCACCAAGTCGGCGATCTTCGCGAAGAACGTCGATGCACCGAACTCGACGGGCGCCTACGACGCCCATTACCGGCGGATGTTCCAGTTCTACATGACTGGGATGGCCAACGCGACCGATCCGTTCGAGGTGGCCTCGGTGATCCACGAGTCGATCACGACCGATGACCATCGGCTTCGCTACCCGGTCAGCTGGGGCGGCGCCGAACTCGCCGAACTCCACGATCGCATCGACCACAGCGACTGGATCGCGATGGGGGCGATCGAGGAGGACGAGGAGTACTACCGGGCGTTCCACGACGTGTTCGGTTTGGATCTTCGTTGACGGCGTCGGCGAGCAACACGCTGCGAATCCTGACGGTGTGCAGCCACAACCGGACCCGGTCCGTGATGATGGCGGCGATGCTGCGCTCGATGCTTGCCGAGCGCCTTGGAGACGGCTCGGTCCAGATCCGGTCGTCGGGGTTCGGCCCGGTGGATCTCCCCGCGATCGACGATGCCATCGATGCGATGCGTCGACGTGGTCTGGATGTGTCGGGTCACCGGAGTTCGATGACCACCGCAGCCCTCGTCGACGGTGCCGACCTGATCCTCACCGCCGAGCGAGACCACGTCGTGAACATCGCGGCACTGTCGCCGGAGGCGTTTCGGCGCACGATGACGCTCCCGGAGTTTCTCGCTCTCGCCGTGACGGGCAGCACCGATCCCGACCTCGACGTTCGCCCGTGGGTCGAGTCGCTCACCGAGCAACGGACGGCAGGTGCGTACCTTCGCGACGCGATCCCCGAGGTCGGCGATCCGACCGGCTCGATGCCTCGGGCGTTCGAGGCCGCCGTCGCGACGATCGAGCAGCAGTGCCGCGAGGTCACAGCGCACCTGGTACGCCAGCGCCTCTGAGACCGGCCGCTCAATCGCGCTCCGCCGAGCGAACCGAACGGATCTGCTCGCATCGGCGAGTACATCGCGGGTCTGATCCCTGATGTACTCAGCGGGCGCGGAGTTCGAGCCGGTCGCGTTGCGTGATGCGGTAAGTGCGTTCGTTCTGTTCGAGCCAGCCGAGCCGGATGAAGCTGGCGATGGCCTTGTTGACCCGTTCACGGGATGCACCGACCATCCCGGCGAGTTCCTCCTGGGTGACCGGCAGCGTGAACTCGTCGGTGCCGTCGGCGAGTTCGAGCAGCCGCTTTGCCGTACGCCCGGTGACGTCGAGGAACACCGAGTCGGCCAACGCCTCGTCGGTGACCCGGATGCGTTGCGCCAGCAGGCGGGCGACGTTCCAGAGGAGCTTCGGGTTCTCGTCGAACAGCGCGAACACCTCGGCGTACGGAATCGACAACACGGTCGTGGGCTCGAGCGCTCGGGCCATTGCCGAACGGGGGCCGTCGTCGAGCATGCCCATCTCGCCGAAGAGGTCGCCGCCCTCCATCAAGGCCACCACGCTCTCGCGTTTGTCGATTGGGTTCGCCAGGGCGATCGCCACTCTCCCGCTCAGCACCAGGTACAGCGATTCGGGCGGGTCACCCTCGTTGAACAGCACATCACCTCGGATCAGGTGCAGTTCATGTCCGGTGTTGGCGACGGCGTCGAGCGCGTCGGGCGATGCATCGGCGAAGAAGTCGGTACGGGCGAGGATCTCTTCGTGAGCCATGACATCGGTCACGGTACTACCCTGCGCCGATGTGCCCGCTGCCGAGCAGATATGGACGATCGTGGTCGGAGGAGGCAGCGGTCGACGCTTCGGAACGCCCAAGCAGTACGAGGCGCTCGGCGCGGCGCGGGTGATCGACCGTTCGGTTGCGGTCGCACGTGCCGCATCCGATGGCGTCGTCATCGTGGTGCCACCCGATGACGCCATTCGGGAGGGAGCCGTTGCCGGTGGTGCCACCCGAAGCGAGTCGGTCCGGGCAGGCCTGGCAGCGGTCCCGTCGGCCGCCACGATCATCTGCGTGCACGATGCCGCTCGGCCGCTCGCAAGCGTCGAGCTGTACCGCCGTGCGATCGCCGCAGTTCACAACGGCGCCGACGCGGCGATTCCGGCGATCGCCGTTGCCGACACGATCAAGGTCGTGGAGGACGGAGTCGTCGTGTCGACGCCGGACCGAGCCACGTTGGTCGCCGTCCAGACGCCGCAGGCATTCCGGGCGGGTGTCCTGCGCGCAGCGCACGAATCAGGCGCCGACGCCACCGACGATGCGGCACTCGTCGAAGGCCTCGGCGGAGTGGTGGCGGTCGTCGAGGGTGAGGTGGCCAACCGAAAGATCACGGTGCCCGACGACCTCCGCTGGGCTCGCGACAAGATCGACAGCGACGAAGGAGACCAGCGGTGAGCATCCCCGAGTTCCGAGTTGGCCAAGGATTCGACGTGCATCGTTTCAGCAGCGACCCGGAGCGGGTGATGGTGCTCGGGGGCTGCCACTTCGATGGTGTGATCGGGCTCGAGGGTCACAGCGACGCCGACGCCGTCGCCCACGCCTGCGCCGATGCCTTGCTCGGAGCTGCGGGGCTCGGCGACATCGGGATGCACTTCCCCGACACCGACGATCGCTGGCGTGGTGCCGACTCGATGGCCTTGCTCCGCCACGTGACAGCGATGCTCGCCGAGGACGGCTGGCGGGCGTCGAACGTCGATTGTGCCGTGGTCTGCGAACTGCCGAAGATCGCCCCCTACCGTGACGAGATGCAACGCAACCTCACCGGCGCGGTTGGTGCCCCGGTCACGGTGAAGGGCAATCGAGCTGAACAGCTCGGTGCGATCGGCCGCGCCGAGGGTGTCGTGTGCTTCGCCACGGCCTTGATCCATCGAGCGTCCGGGCCGGTCACGACGTGAGCGGGCGTCCACCGTCTGGTCGTCGGGGCTCGAACTCGAAGGGCTCGTCCGGGGGGAAGCCGGGCGGGCGTGGCGGCAAGTCGGGATCAAAGCCGAGCAGCCGATCGGGCCCGAACAGAGGGTCGGCAGGCTCGTCGCGTAGTGCTGCTCGCCCCAGTGGGTCGGCCGGGGCCGCCAAGGGACTCGGCGGCCGTCAGGTCGAAGGCCGTCAGGCGGTGCGCGAGTTGTTGATCGCCGAACGCCGCAAGGTCCACGAGATCTGGATCAGCGCCGAGCTCGAGGGCGACCCCGGTGTGGCCGACATCGTCGAGATCGCGGCCGCCCGACGGGTGCCGTTGATCCATGTCGCAAGGGCACGGCTCGAACGCGAGGCGCGCAGTGAGGCGCCTCAAGGTGTGTTGGCGCACGCTGCGGAGATCCCAGAGGCCGACTTCGGTGACCTGGTGGGTGTGCGAGGCAGCCGGGAAACCTCGGCGCCCTTTCTCGTCGCAGTCGACGGCGTCACTGATCCGGGCAACCTCGGCGCGATCATCCGGAGCTGCGACGGGGCGGGCGTGAGTGGGGTGCTGCTCCCGCGCCACCGATCGGTTCACGTCACGCCGACCGTGGCGAAGGCATCTGCCGGCGCGGTCGAGTACGTACCGATGGCGCTCGTTCCTGGCCTTCCGGCAGCGCTCAAGCAGCTGTCGGATCGTGGGGTGTGGGTGGTCGGCCTCGACGATGGGGCCGATCGGTCGATCTACGAGATCGAGTCGCTCGCATCCGAGCCGATCTGCGTAGTGCTCGGCGCAGAAGGCGCCGGTCTCTCTCGGCTCGTACGCGAACGATGCGATTCGATCGTCAGCATCCCGATGGCAGGTCGGGTCAGCTCCCTGAATGTTTCAACCGCAGCGGCGATTTCCTTGTACGAAGTCGCACGGTTGCGTCTGAACCTTCATTGAGTCAGATGTGCCGGACGTCATCGACCACCTGAATTGCCCGTTTGTCACGTTGTCGCCCGGCGGCTGAGACGACCTCGGCTGAAGCTCGCTTGGATAGCCTGGGCCGCCACGCCGGGTTAGCTCAGTTGGTAGAGCACTTGATTTGTAATCATGAGGTGGCGAGTTCGATCCTCGCACCCGGCTCCAGCGACACGTCGAGTTCGGGTTGGCCCGTGGTGGCCGGGGTCCAGTTCCAGGACAATCATGGGGTAGGTCGACCGTGCTGCGAGGTCGCACAGTTCGCCGGCACTGCAGCGCGAGCACGCGCCTCGCGGCCCGGGATCATCGCTCGGGTCGTGGCCGGCTGGCCGATCGATCGGAAGTGCCTGATTGATGATGGAAGAGACGTTGCGGTGGTTCCGTAGCGTTCGGATGATCCGGCTGGTGGGCTCTCGAAGTGCCTGCCGCTCGAACGGGTTGGCTTTCTAACGAACTGTCCGCCGGTCGGTCATCT
>DATLBC010000002.1:0-25986 GCA_035527095.1 Ilumatobacteraceae bacterium
GACGTCCTTGTTCGCGAACAGAATCGTGGCCAGCGTGAACTCGGCGACCGGCTCGGCGTTGGCATCGGCGCCTGACGTCACGCGGATGTCGCGGTCGAGGACGTCGGGGCTGATCGTCTGCTTGACCGTGCCGGCGGCGTATGCGAACAGCCCGAGGTTGGGCGCCCGATCGAGCACGGTCGCATCGAACGGGGCGCAGCCCCAGTGTCCGAGAATCACCTCCACGTCGGCCAGGAGCGCATCCGCTCGAGGCCCGTTCCAGTCGCCCAACGGCTCACGATCGAGGATGTCGGCGACCTCGCTGATTCGATCGAGTGCGTCCCGGTCGAGGAGGTCGAGCGATGGATGGTGTGCGATGAGCAGCGACGGCCGATGTCCGCTCATGGCGACACGTGCGCGAGCGTGGTCGAGCCGTTTTGCATACGCAGGCAGTGTGCACTCGAATGGCAGCCGTGAACGAGACGGATCGGCGAGAACATGTGCACAGAGGAGTGACGTGACGAGATGATCACGCCCGATCCGCGCGCCAATCCGCTCGCTCGTGGTCCGCTGCAGACCCGTGACGACGTCGCGCGAGCGGTGACCGACCTCTACGAACCGCTGCGTGCACACGTGAGTCCCGGCGGGGCGAGAGTCCGTCTCGGGAGTTACGCCTCGGTGTTCGAACAGTCGACCGCCGAGCTCGAGGGGTTCGCTCGCCCGCTCTACGGCATCGTGCCGCTTGCGGTCGGCGGCCACGACTTCGCCCACTGGGACCGTTTCGTCTCCGGCCTCGATGCCGGCACCGACCCCGACTCCGCTGAGTACTGGGGGCCGGTCCCTGGTGACAACGATCAGCGGATGGTCGAACAGGCGGCGATCGGGCTCGCCCTGGCGTTCTGTCCGCAGCAGACCTGGGAGCACCTGTCGTCAGGCGCACGCGATCGCCTCGTCGGCTGGCTGCAAGGGATCTTCGACCACGACCCGAATGCGAACAACTGGCAGTTCTTCCGCGTGCTGGTCGCACTCGGCCTCGAACGCGTCGGCGCTCCATTCGACGCCGGGAAGGTCACCGAGTCACTCGACCTCTTGGACAGCTACCGCGTCGGCCGTCACTGGTACGTCGACGGTGCGCTCGCGAACGTCGACTACTACGTCCCGTTCGCCTTCCACACCTATGGGCTGATGTATGCGGCGGCGAATGACCTGGGCCTGGGCGACGATGTGCGCGCCGCCGCCTACCGCGAGCGCGCCAGCACGTTCGCCGCCGACCTCCAGCACTGGTTTGCACCCGATGGCGCTGCGGTTCCCTTCGGTCGCAGCCTCACCTATCGGTTTGCGATGGCGTCGTTCTGGGGTGCGCTCGCGTGGGCCGACGTCGAGAGCGAGCTGTCGTGGGGCGCCGTACGCGGCCTCTCGATGCGTCACCTGCGATGGTGGGCCGACCAGCCGATCAGCGATCGCGACGGCGTGCTGTCGATCGGCTACACCTACGACAATCGGCGCCTGTCGGAGAGCTACAACTCGGCGGGATCGCCCTACTGGTGCATGAAGGCCTTCGGAGCGCTCGCAGCCACCGCCGACCACCCGTTCTGGACGAGCGACGAGGTGCCCCTCGAATCGTTGCCCGCCCCTGTCACGATTGCCGACGCCGGCCAGGTGATCGTGCGCGACGACGGCCACGCGATGATCCTGAACGGTCGTCCAGCAGCGGGCCTCGACTTTCCGGAACAGGCAGCCGCCAAGTATCGCAAGTTCGCGTACTCGTCGGTGTTCGGCTTCAGTGGCGACGTCGCCGACATGTTCGGCAGCGTCAACACCGACTCGATGTTGGCGCTCACCACCACCGACGGACATCGCCGAGTCCGCCTCGGCACCGAGGCCGCAGGCGTCGAGGCCGCGATGACCTGGAGTACGTGGCGCCCGTGGCCCGACGTGCGTGTCGATTCGGTGTGCTGGGCGATCGATGCATCACGTCACGGACGGATCCATCGCATCCGCAGCGGGCGCGAATTGACCGGCGTCGAGTCGGGATTCGCCATCGGGCTCGACTCGCCGGGCAACCTGCTCGGTGGCGGCAATGCCACCGGCGACGATCGGACCGTGATCGCTTCCGGCCAGGGTGTGTCGGCGATCGTCGACCTGCCCGCGCCGGGCTCGACGCCGAGACGACCGATCGCTCGCAACCTGGCTGTCAACGCCACCCTCGTGCATCCGCGAACTGCCGTTCCGGCCTTGACGAGTCCACTGCCCGCTGGCGACCACACCGTCGCCTGCCTCGTGTATGCCTCGCCCCGAACGGGTGATGGGTTGTCCACCGACGAGCTCGCGATACCGACGGCGGCCCTCGACCTGCTCGAGCGATGCGCCACACAGGAGATGCCGACATGACCGATCAGTCAGCCGAGCCGTTGGCCGAAGCCGAGGTCCTCGCACGGATCCACCCGGGACGGACCATCACCGGAATGTCGGCGGTGCTGCTTCCGTTCACGGCCGACGGCGACATCGACTGGGGCGCGACCGAGGCGCACATCGCCCGCACCGTCGACGCCGGCTTGACGCCCGCAGTGAACATGGACACTGGCTACGTCCAGCTGCTGACCGACGCCCACAAGACCGAGGTGCTCGAGCTGGCCGCAGCGGTCGCTGGCGACGGGTTCGTCGCAGGGGCCTACGTGGCCGATGAGCCAGGCGCCGCATTCGACCTCCCCGGCCATGTCGCCGCCTGCGAGGCCGTCGCCGGGCGGGGTGGCACACCGGTGATCTTCCCGTCGTACGGACTCAACGGGCTCGACGACGACGGCTGGGTCGACGCCCTCTCCGCAATCGGAACGCAGGTCGAGCGCTTCATCGGTTTCGAACTGGGCGCGATGTTCGTCCCCTACGGACGGATCCCGTCACTCGACGCCTACGAGGCGATGATGGGTATCGAGTCGTGCATCGGTGCCAAGCACTCATCGCTGAGCCGCCAGCTCGAATGGGACCGACTTGCGGCCCGCGACCGGCTGCGTCCCGAGTTCCGGGTGTTCACCGGCAACGATCTCGCAATCGACATGGTGATGTACGGCTCCGATTACCTGCTCGGCCTGTCGACGTTCGCACCCGAGGCGTTCGCACTCCGTGACCGTATGTGGGCGAACTGCGACCCTCGGTTTCACGAACTCAACGACCTGCTCCAGTACCTCGGGCACTTCACGTTCCGAGCACCCGTTCCCGGGTACCGCCACGATGCAGCGATGTCGTTCGAGCTACGTGGCTGGGCGAGTTCGAGCAACACGCCGAGCGGCGCTCCTCAGCGCCCCGAGTCGGATCGAGCGGTCCTCGCCGACATCCTCGAACGCATCGACGCCTGGACGTCGGAGGAGCACCCATGAGCGTGCGGTGGACGCAGGTCAAGAAGCTCGACACCGTCGAGGCGTTCCGCGAACACTGTGCCTCGCTCGGCATCGAGATTCCGATCGCCGACAACGTCGATCCAGCCGGGGTGCTCGCTGCGTCGGTCGAGATCAATGACGGCGCCTCCGGCACGACCACGGCGCCGAACCGGTTCGCCGTGTTGCCGATGGAAGGGTGGGATGCCACCACCGACGGCCGACCGACCGACCTCGTGCGTCGTCGGTGGCGGCGCTTCGGCGCCAGCGGGTGTGGGCTCGTGTGGGGCGAGGCAACCGCCGTTCGAGCCGACGGGCGGGCCAACCCGAATCAGCTGATCCTCGATCACCGCAGCGTCGACGAGATGGCCGCGCTGCGTGCGCTGCTCGACCCGACCCAGGTGACCGGTCTCCAGCTCACGCACTCCGGCCGTTGGTCGCGACCGGACGGAGCGCCGGTGCCGAGGACGGGGTACGAGCACCCGTTGCTCGATAGGCGTGTCGGTGCCGATGTGCAGGCAGTGTTGAGCGATGACGAGCTCGACGAACTCGCCGATGACTACATCGAGGCTGCGGTCCTGGCAGCGCAGGCGGGGTTCGACTTCGTGGACGTCAAGCACTGTCACGGGTACCTGCTCCACGAACTGCTCACCGGATACGGCCGCGACGGGCGTTACGGCGGCGATCTCGCCGGCCGTACCGAGTTCCTGCGCAGGGTCGTGGCAGGTATCCGCGGTCGGGCGCCCGGGCTGGCGATTGCGGTTCGGCTGTCGGCGTTCGACATGGCGCCGTTCGGCCCCGGCGACGGGGGAGTGGGCGAGCCGGAGACGAGCGGCTCGTACGGCTTCGCCTTCGGCGGCGATGGGACGGGGCTCGGGATCGACCTGGCGGAGACGCACGCGCTGCTCGACCGGTTCGCGCAGATGGGTATCGGGTTGGTCAGCACGACGGCGGGCAGCCCGTACTACAACCCGCACGTCCAACGTCCGGCGTACTTCCCGCCGTCGGACGGCTATCAGCCACCGGAGGATCCGCTGGTCGGCGTTGCCCGCCAGCTCGCGGTCACCGCAGAACTGACGGCGTCGCACCCCGACCTCACGATCGTCGGTTCGGGATACTCCTACGTGCAGGACTGGTTGGCGCACGTCGGCCAAGCCGTGGTCACTGAAGGTGGCGCGACGATGGTTGGCCTCGGCCGGATGATCCTGTCCTATCCCGATTTGGCAGCGGATGTGCTGGCGGGTCGCCCGGTCGAACGGGGTCTGATCTGTCGGACATTCAGCGACTGCACCACGGCGCCCCGCAACGGGCTCGTGTCGGGCTGCTATCCGCTCGATCCGTTCTACAAGGATCATCCGCAGCGCGTCGAGTTGACGCGAGCGAAGCGTCAAGCGAAGGCACGGTTGCGATGAGTGTCGATCGCTCGCGCCTGCGGATCCTCGTGTTCCACCGTGCGGTCGGGTTCGTCCACCTGTCGATCCCCGACGCTGTCGCAGCGATCGAATGCCTGGGCGACGAGTACGGCTTCGGTGTCGACGCGACCGACGACCCCGCTCGGTTCACCGACGACCTCGGGCGCTACGACGCACTGGTCTTCGTGCACACGAGCGGCAACGTGTTGCCTGAGGGGTCGCAGCGTGCAGCGCTGGAGCGGTATGTGGCCAACGGCGGCGGCTTCTTCGGAATCCACGCCGCCTCGTCGATGGCGCCCGATGTCGACACCGATTGGCCATGGTTCCGCGATCTGGTCGGGGCGACCTTCAAGGGGCATACCGTGGCGCGAGTCTTCACCGACGATCCGGTTCCTGCGCGGCCCGGCGTCGAGTACGGCGGACCATTTGCCGACGCCCCGGCGCAGGCCGACCATCGCAGCGACGGGCTGGCGGTGATGAGCTGCGAGGCGGCGACGGTGCATGTCGAGGACCCCGCCTGTTCGGCGATCCGAGGAATCGGCGACGGGGACGTGGTGGTCGACGAGTGGTACGGCTTCCACGACAACCCGCGGGCTCGGGTCAACATCGTCGCGACGGTCGACGAGGCCACCTACGAGCCCTACCTCGGCGAGATGGGCGCGGACCACCCGATTGTGTGGTGGCACGAGTTCGGAGGGGGTCGCAGCGTCTACAACTCGATGGGTCACGCAGTCGCTGCCTGGAGCGATGCGCGATTTCTGACCACCGTCCTCGGCGGCATCGACCTCGCCGCCCGGAGTACATCAGGGGTCAGACCCGCGAGGTAATCGTCACGCAGGGTAGGTGTGCCAGGTGCCGGTCTCGAAGTCGTGGAGCTTGCAGGCCTTTGTCGAAGCGAGGTAGTCGCGTACACGGATCTTGCGTTCGTCGACCTGATCGGGGAATGCCTCGGCGATCGCTCGGGCGGCCTCGGGAAGCCGGTAGCACGGGATGCGCATGTCGACATGGTGCGGCAGGTGCACCATGATCCAGTGGACGAAGAAGTCCCAACCCGGCGGCCCCCACAGGATCGTGGTGCCCTCGACCTGGCCGCGGAACCGATTCCACTCACGCCGTGGCCACCAGCGGATGCTCGGTGCGATGTGGTGCACGTGGACGACCCAACCGATCGTCTGGCAGAACAACAGAAACGGGATCACGACGATCTTTGCCCACTGCCAGATCCCGCCGGCACCATCGAACGCGACGAGGGCGACCAGCGCGCCCACGGCGTACAGCGCGACGAGCGCCTGGTCGCGGCGCATCTGGCGCGCCCAGCGAGTTGGCGGCGTGAACCGAACCATCTTGTTCCACCACACTTCTCGCAGGTAGTAGGCGCCCGCACCGAACGGTCCCCACTCGAGCTTGTGACGCCATCTGGCGACACGGCTGAGTTCGTCGTACTGCTCGACGGTCAACGGATGCCAGACGAAGTCGAGGCCCTGCTTGAGGGTGTGGCCGTGATGAACCCGATTGTGGCCGAACACCCAGACCTCGACGGCGTGCAACGACGGCAACATCGAGAGGCGGGCGATGACGGCATTGAGCCGCTTCGAGTCGAACAGGGCGTCATGGGCGGCATCGTGGCCGATCACGAACAGCCCGGCGACCGACACGCCGGCGAGCAGCCACAGCGGCACCAGGAGGAGGGGGTTGTTCGTCGACAGGAGGCCCCACACGGTGAGGCCGAAGATCACGACGTCACGTGCGAACAGCAGCAGGCCGCGCGCGGTCGAGCGTTCGTAGCAGTGTGCGGGGATGACGTCGAGGACCGGCTTGAGGCCGGTCGGCGTCTCGATCATCGACTCGGCGCTTCGAGCGCCGCGAGTGCGGCTTGCGCTGGTGCGGGTGCGGGTGCGGGTGTCGGTGTCGGTGTCGGTGGACATGGTCCTCCTCGTGGCGGTCGCACCCAGCCTACCGACCAGTAGGTAGATCGACATGCATTCGAAGATCATGCGGGTGGGGGTCCTGGGCGACGGCCTGCTCGCAGTCGAGCGACGGGTCCAGGGGTGGCACACTGGAGGCGACGAAAGGACGTGTCAATGTCGTCAGCGATCCAGATCGAGCAACTCGTCAAGACCTTCGGGTCGACCCGTGCACTCGATGGGCTCGACCTCGAGGTGCGCACCGGTGAGGTGCACGGGTTTCTCGGTCCGAACGGATCCGGCAAGACCGTCACCATTCGCATCCTGCTCGGGTTGTTGCGAGCCGACAGCGGCACCGTCAGCCTGCTGGGCGGCGATCCGTGGAGTGATGCCGTCGAGTTGCATCGACACATCGCCTACGTTCCGGGCGACGTCAACCTCTGGCCGAACCTGTCGGGAGGCGAGACGATCGATCTGCTGACGCGCTTGCGAGAGGGCGGCGGCAGCGTGGGTCGACAGGCCGTCGACCTGGCCAAGCGCGACGAGTTGATCGAGCGCCTCGCACTCGATCCGACAAAGAAGAGCCGCACCTACTCGAAGGGCAACCGACAAAAGGTGGCCCTGATTGCCGGGCTGTCGTCGAGTGCCGACGTGTTGCTGCTCGACGAGCCGACTTCGGGCCTCGATCCGCTGATGGAATCGGTGTTCCAGGAGTGCGTCCTGGAGGCAACGGCCGAAGGTCGCACGGTCCTGCTGTCGAGTCACATCCTCGCCGAGGTCGAGAAGCTGTGCGACCGAGTCACGATCATCCGTCAGGGACGCACCGTGCAGAGCGGCACGCTCGACGAGATGCGCCACCTCACGCGCACGAGTATCAGCGTCGCGACCGATCGCCCGATCACGGGTCTCGCCGCGATCGACGGTGTCCACGATGTGGCGGCCGACGACGGGGAGGTTCGATTCGATGTCGACGCCGGTGCGCTCGACGGCACGATCCGGCACGTGTCGAGCTTCGGCATCCGCTCGCTCGTGAGCCAGCCCCCGACGCTGGAGGAGTTGTTCTTGCGCCACTACGGCGACGAACTCGACGTGGCGAGCGGCCGACTCGACGAGGCTGCGAGCTCGTGACCGGCCTCGCTGTCGACGCCGCGGTGACGCCGGCCGCTGGGGAGAACTCGCGCTTCGCGCCGTCATCGGATTCGTCGTTCACCGGAACGCGCCGGCTGTTGTGGTTGGTGCTGCGACGCGACCGGTTCCGGATTGCGATGTGGATGCTCGGTCTGGTTGGCCTGATGGTGGTCTCGGCGTCGAGCATCGTGGCGCTCTACACCACGAACGAGGACTTGGAGGGCTACGCCCGCACGGTGCGCGGCAATTCGGCGCTGATCATCCAGGCCGGGCCCGGCTACGGGCTCGACGATCCGACGCTCGGCGCTGTCGTGATGAACGAGACCGCACTGTGGATGTTCATCGCCGCCGCGGTGATGAGTGTGTTCATGGTGGTCCGGCACACCCGCACCGAGGAGGAGGCCGAGCGAGCTGAACTGGTGCGAGCCGCCCCGGTCGGTCGTCATGCGGCTCTCGCCTCGGCGATGATCGGAACGTTGGTGGTCAATACGGCGATCGGAGCGGGCAATGCGGTGGCGCTGTTGACGTTCGGGCTCCCGACGGCAGGGTCGCTCGCGTTCGGCGCCTCGCTGGTCGGCGTCGGCATGGTGTTCGCGGGCGTGGCTGCGGTGACTGCGCAGGTTGCCAGTGGCTCACGCACTGCGCTCGCCGCCGGCGGGCTCGTGATCGGAGTCGCGTTCGTGCTGCGTGCGATCGGTGACGTCGGCAACGGCCTGCTGTCGTGGGCGTCGCCACTCGGTTGGGCCCAGTCGATACGTGCGTACGCCGACGAACGATGGTGGGTGTTGGCGCTTCCCGTCGTTACCACCGTGGTGCTCGTGGTGGCGGCGCGAGCGTTGCAGGATCACCGCGACTACGGCAGCGGACTGGTGGCGCAGCGCAGCGGGCGCCCCGAGGCCACAGCGCAGTTGTCGACGGCACTCGGACTCGCGGTGCGGCTCCAGCGCGGTTCGCTCGTCGGTTGGGCAGCCGGGCTCGGTGCGCTGGCGTTCTTCTATGGGCTCGTCGCCGATCAGGCCGAGCAGATCCTGGAAGACAACCCCGACATGGCCGACTTCTTCGCACAGCTCGGAGTTGCGTCGGTGACCGATGCGTTCCTGTCGACGGCGATGCTGATCATGACGCTGTTCGCCACCGGCTTCACGGTGTCGTCGGTGCTGCGTCTGCGTTCCGAAGAGCTGTCGGGCCGCGTCGACCCGCTGCTTGCTGGGCCGATCGATCGTCGACAGTGGGCGTCGAGTCATCTGGCGATCGCACTGGCCGGAACAGTCGCGTTGGCGTTCGTGTGCGGAGCGGCGATGGGTGCGGGCACAGCGCTCGTGCTCGGCGAGGCCGATCGGGTCGGCGAATTGATCGGCGCCGGCCTGGTGATGGTGCCGGCGATGTGGTTGCTGGCCGGAGCGACGTTGCTCGTCTACGGCTTGCTGCCTCGCTGGTCGCTCGCCGCCTGGGCGCTGGTGGCGTGGGCATTCGTGGCAGCGATGTTCGGAAGCCTGCTCGATCTGCCGCAATGGTTGCTGAACCTCTCGCCGTTCCAGCACGTTCCGGCGTTGCCTGCTGCCCCGATGTCGTGGTTGCCGATCGTCCTCCTCGCGGCAATCGCGGCGGCCCTGATCGCTGCCGGTCTCGCCGCGCTCGATCGCCGCGACATGGCGTGAATGTCGCACGCACCGCGATACTGGAGTGATGGCAACCCCCCAAGCGGGCCTTTTCGCACTCAGCACTCGCACCCATCATCACCTCAAGTACGAGGTCCGCGCCGGTGCCGATGTCGGCGAGATTGCAGCTGCGATGGCCCGTTTGGGCGAGCCGAACGTCACCGGGGGTGGCGACAGCATCGTGATCGGGTGCGGCGCCGGTCTGGCGGCGGTCAGCGCGTGAGCATGCTACGGGTCACCGGCTTCGACCATCTCGTCTTGCGGTGCGACGACGTCGAGTCGACCCTCGCCTGGTACTGCGATCTGCTCGGGCTGGAACCCGTCCGCGTCGACGAGTGGCGTCGAGGCGAGGCTCCGTTCCCGTCGGCGCGGGCCAACGATGACACGATCATCGACCTGGTGCACGGTCCGACTGACGACGGTCGCCTCGATCACATCTGTCTCGTCGTCGAGTCCGTCGATCTCTCGGCGCTGGCTGCGTCGGGCGACTTCGACGTCGTCGAGGGCCCGGTTCGTCGGTTTGGTGCTCGGGGTGACGGTACGTCGCTCTACGTACGCGACCCCGACGGTCTCGTGGTGGAGATCCGTCACTACGGCTGAGCAGCGTTACGATCGGCGGGTGTCCTCCCGTCGGCCCATCGTGGCGCTCCTGATCGTCGTGTCGTCATTGCTCGCTGCGTGTGGCAGCGACGAGACCGCCGACGAGTCGTCGTCGGCTGCACGTACGATCGAGATCACCACCGTCGAGTACGCGTTCAACGGTGACCCCGGCGTCATCGAACCGGGTGACACGATCGAGTTCGACGTCGAGAACCTCGGCGAGGTCGACCACTTGCTCGAAGTGCTGTCGTCGACGGGGAGTTCACTCGGTCGAACCGAGCGGATTCCGCCGGGCTCGAGCGCCAGCATCACCGTCACGTTCGACGACTCAGGCGTCTACCGCCTGATCTGCGACGTCGATGACCACCTCACCCGTGGCCAGACGGCCAGCATCACCGTCGGCTGACGCCGGTCCCGGCGGCGACCCGACGGTCGGTCAGGTGCCGAGTCCGATGGCGAACTCGGCGACGAGGGCGGCGACCTCGGACGCGTGGGTGTCCTCGTGCATCGAATGTCCACCGCCATCGACGACGACGAGCCGGGCGTCGGGCATCTTGCGTTCGAGGTACTGCCCGGCACTGGTGTACTCGGGTCGATCGTCGCCACCGGCGAGCACCAGTGTCGGAGTCGTCATCTCGGCGAGTCGATCCATCACGACCGAATCCTCCTGCAGGTTCATCGCGGTCACCTGCTCGGGCACGCCGAATCGGTGTGAGTTGCGCCGCGAGCGGGCGTTCCACTCCTCGCGCTTAGCGTCATCGCGATAGCCGGGGCCGGTGTTGAGGAGCACCACACCGCGGACGGCGTCCGGGCGGGTCGCCGCGTAGGCGAGTGCGAGGTAGCCGCCGAGCGAGTGTCCGACCAGCACGGGCGGCGCACCGAGGTCGGCAACGATGTCGTCGACATCGACGAGCGTCCGGTCACGCGTGTACTCGGCCGGATCATCGAGGACCGGTGAGTCTCCATGGCCGAGCAGGTCCGCAGCGACAACGGTGAAGCGGTCGTCGAGGAGATCCATGCATTGGGCCCACGTCGCCGCCGATGTGCCCATCCCGTGCAGGAACAGGATCGGCGGGCCCGAGCCATGGTTGACGACGTGGAGCCGACTGCTCACTCGCCGTACTCGTGCTCGGGCGCTGGATAGACGCCGGTCTCGACGTCCTCGCGGAAGTTGACCGCGGCATCGAGCAGCGTCTGGCCGATGGACGCGTACTGCTTGACGAACTTCGGGATGCGTCCGCGGGTGAAGCCCGCCCAGTCGCTCCAGACGAGCAGTTGGCCGTCGCAGTCCGGCCCGGCGCCGACCGAGATCGTCGGGATCGAGAGCTCCTTGGTCACCTGCCCGGCGACGCCCGACGGCACCATTTCGAGCACGACGGCGAACGCCCCGGCTTCTTCGATGGCATGTGCATCTGCCAGCAGCTGCTCGGCGCCGTCGCCGCGTCCCTGGATGATGTGGCCGCCGAGACCGTGCTCGCTCTGTGGGGTGTATCCGATGTGGGCCATCACCGGGATGCCGGCGCGTACGATCCGCTTGATCTGCTTTGCGCTACGGACTCCGCCCTCGAGCTTGACGGCGTGAGCGCCCGTCTCCTTCATGAACCGGATCGCTGTCGCGAGTGCATCGTCGGGGCCGTTCTCGTAGGACCCGAACGGCATGTCGGCGATCACGAGCGCCCGCTTGGCACCGCGAACGACCGCAGCGGTCAACGGAATGAGCTCGTCGACAGTGACTGGGATCGTCGTGTCGTAACCGAACACGGTGTTGCCAGCGGAGTCGCCCACGAGGAGGAAGTCGATGCCGGCGTCGTCGAAGATCGACGCCGACAGGAAGTCGTAGCTCGTGAGGCCGGAGATCTTGATGCCCTGTTCCTTGGCGCGCTGGAAGTGGCGGGTGCGGACACGTTTGAGAGCAGGGTCGGCCTGGCCGGACCCGTAGGGCCGCTGTTCGTCGGTCACTCGACCACCGTAGACCGTCGGGCCGACGGTCCCAAGCGCCTGAGCGCGTCGCTCAGCCGTCAGACCAGGGGATCGCGGGCAACTCGTCGAGCGCCCCCAGCAGGTGCTTGACGAATCGGTGCTGGATGTCGACCAGGTACGCGGAGTCGGCCTCGATGCGGTGCTCGTCGAACGTCAACGAGTCGTTGCGGTAGATCGCCAGGTCGAACGGCGGCCCGACGGACAGATTGGCTCTGGTGGTGCTCAGCATCGATCCCAGCGCGATCTTCGTCGCGATCTCCAGATCGGGGCGGACCAACGCGGCGAGTTCCAGCCAGAACTTTCCGAACTTGGTCTCACCGATCTGCAGGAACGGACGGGTCTTGGACGATCGGATGTAGTTGCCCTCCGGATAGACGAGGAAGATCTCGGGGTCCTCGCCGTCGATCTGACCGCCGAGGATGAACGTCGCCGTTCCATCTGCTCCTGACGCTGCGAGCGCTTCGCGATGACTGGCCACGACCTCGCGGCTGAGCCGTCCGAGATAGAGGGCAGCTTCGAAGAGACGATCGACCGTGGCGAGCGTCTCGCGTCCGTCGTCTGCCGCCAGGTCACGGTTGATCCGGTCGAGCACTTCCTGTGTGGTGGCGAGATTCCCTGCTGACTGGATCACGAACGCCCGATCGGCAGCAGGTTGCAGTACGTGCATCTTGCGGTAGATGCTGATGTTGTCGACCCCAGCGCTCGTGCGGGTGTCGGACAGGAACACGATTCCATCGTCGAGTTTGACGGCCAGGCAATATGTCACTGGAGCCTCCCGGCCGCGCGGGCAGCCTCTTCAGCTGCGCTCAGTTGGCCCTCGACGATCTTCAAGCCATTGCGCCAGAAGTTCGGATCGGCCAGGTTGCAGTCGACGATCCGTGCCAGATTCTCCGGGGTGTCCGATCCGCCGGCGCGCAACAGATCGAGGTACGCCGGAACGAATGCATCACCCTCCTCCTGGTAGCGCGCATACACCGACAGCGCGAGGAGTTGGCCGTAGGCGTATGCGTAGACGTAGCCGGGCGATCCCATGAAGTGCGGCACGTAGCTCCACCAGTTGCGGTAACCGTCGGTGATTTCGACCGAATCGCCGAGCATCGCGTGCTGGCTCTCGGCCCACAGGTCCCCGAATCGTTCGACGCTCAGTTCACCCTCGGAGCGACGCGCGGTGTGGACCGCGTGTTCGAAACGGTTCATGGCGATCTGGCGGAACACGGTTGCGATCGAGTCCTCGAGCGACGATGCAAGCAGGGCGAACCGCTCATTGGGGTCGTCGATCATCGAGAGCAGCCGATTGCTGGTCACCGTCTCGCCGAACACCGACGCCGTCTCGGCGAGCGTCAGCGGCGTGTTCTGGTGGAAGATCCCCTGCTTGCGGGCCAGGTAGAAATGCACGCCGTGGCCGAGCTCGTGCGCGAGGGTCGCGACGTCGCGTGACTTGGAGGTCCAGTTGAGCAGCACGTACGGGTGGTGGTCGGGCGACACTCCAGCGGCGAACGCCCCGCCACGTTTGCCTGGGCGAACGGGAGCATCGATCCACGACTCGTCGATGAATCGGTCGACGATGCCCGCCAACTCGGGCGAGAACGAGGCATACGCGTCACGAACGATCTGCGTGCCCTCGGTCCAGCCGATGTCGCGGTCGGCGGTGGCCACCGAGGCCATGCGGTCGTAGTCGGCGAGCTGGTCGAGGCCGAGCACCTGCGCTTTGAGCGTGTACCAGCGCTGGGCGATCGAGTAGTTGTCGACCACGGCGTCGACGAGGGCCTGTACCGACTCGTCGGAGGCCTCGTTGTCGAGGTTGCGCGACGAGACCCACGTGGGATACCCGCGCAGACGGTCGTCGATCGACTTGTCGAGCAGCAGCGTGTTGAACAGGAACGCACGTGTGCGCAGGCCGGGCTCGAGGCCGGCGGTGATTCCGTCGGCGACGTGCTTGCGGACATCGCGATCGGGGTGCTGCAGCATGGATGCCGCCTGCATCAAGGGTCGGCCGGGTCCGCCGAGTTCGTCGGGCAGATCGACGGTGATCGCCGAGGTCAGTTCGTCGAAGAGGCGGGTCCAGGCGGCGAACCCGGTCTGGCTTTTCTCGGCGAGGATCGTCTCCTCCGCCTCGGAGAGCAGGTACGGGCGACTGAGTCGGAGGTTGTCGAGATGGTGGCGGCAGAAGTCGAGGCGGGGATCGGCCAGCACGGTGGCGACGTGGTCGTCGTCGGCGGCTGCCCATTCGAGGTCGATGAAGATCAGCTTGGTGCCGATCGCTGTCGAACGTTCCTGGGCCGCCGCCATCGCCGCTCCGTGTGCCGGATCGTCGGTCGCAGTCGAGAACGCGAGCATCGCGTGGTATCCGGCTCGCGACATCAGGTCCTGGAGTTCGGCCAACCGGTGCATCGCGTCGGCCAGATCAGCGGCATCGAGGGTGCCGACCTGCCCCCGGAGACTTGTGAGGTCGTCGGCGAGCGCATCGGCGCGATCGAACAGGTCGGCGGGCGTCGCTCCGTCGGGAAGGATCGTGTCGATGTCCCATGCGATCGCGGCCGCGGTGAGGTCGTCGTCGGGTTGGTCGGTACCGGTCGGGTGGTCAGCCAGCGTCATGTCCGAGAGTCTGCCGCGTCGCCCACCGCCGCGCACCTCCGCCGTGACATCTGGGATCAGACCCCAGATGTCACGTCGTCGTGGGGAAGCACGACCCGATCTGCGACCTCGCCCATGTCGGGCCACAGGACGCGGATCAGTGCGATGGCGATTCCGACGGCAACGAACTGCGCTGCGATGAATGCCGGTGCGCTGGCGGGTTCGATTCCGGCGAAGGTGTCCGAGAACATGCGGGCCACGGTGACTGCCGGATTCGCGAAGCTCGTCGACGACGTGAAGTAGTACGCGCCGGCGATGTACCCGCCGACCGCAAAGGCGACCACCGACGCACGTCCGGCTCGGACGACACCGAAGATCACCAGCAGCAGCCCGAGCGTCGCGATGCCCTCGGAGAACACGAGATTCAGGGAGGACCGATCCTTCGTCGACCACCCGACGGCGTTCAGGTCGAACATCAGGTTGGCCGTCATGACACCGACGATGCCGCCGAGCGTCTGCGCACCGACGTACCAGACCGCAGTTGGCGTGTCGATGCCGCCGAACCAGCGGTCGGTGATCGTGACCGCCGGATTGAAATGGGCGCCGGACACCGCGCCGAATGCCAGGATCAGCGCAATGAGTACGCCGGCGGTCGCAAAGGCGTTCTGGAGCAATTGGAGTCCGACGTCGTCGGTGAGGTTCTGGGCCATGATTCCCGAGCCGACGATGGCTGCGAGGAGGAATGCGGTGCCGACGAACTCGCCGGTCAGCCGCCGCACATCAGGAGTCCAGGCGGATTCGGCTGCCATCAGCTGTTCAGGCTGTCGATCAGTTGCTCGACGCGTTCGCGGATCTCGTCGCGGACGGTCCGGACCATGGCGAGGGATTGACCTGCCGGGTCGGTGAGTTCCCAGTCCTCGTACCGCTTGCCGGGATACACCGGACAGACGTCGCCGCAGCCCATCGTGATCACGACGTCGGCGCTGCGGGCGTGTTCGTCGGTCCAACGTTGCGGCTGCTGGCCGGCGATGTCGATGCCGACCTCGGCCATCGCCGCCACTGCGTTCGGATTGGCCTGATCGGCGGGCTCGGAACCCCCGGAGAAGACCTCGACGCGATCCCCGGCGAGGTGTCGGAGCCAGCCTGCGGCCATCTGGGATCGTCCGGCGTTGTGCACGCAGAGGAACAACACGGCGGGACGGTGATCGTTCATGACGTCACTCCTGAGTCGGTCGGGCGATGCTCGGATCGCGGGGGAGCGAGCAGGGCGCTGAGCTCGTTCAGGCGGTCGTAGCGCAGGCGGAACCATGCCCATTTGCCGCGTTGCTCGCGCTCGAGCAGCCCGGCGTTGACCAGCAGGCCAAGGTGGTGGCTGACGGTCGGTTGGCTGCGATCGAGCGAGTCGGGGAGATCGCAGGCGCAGACCTCGCCGGTCGGCGATGTTGCGATGATCGAGACGAGGCGCAGGCGCACGGGGTCGGCCAGCGCCTTGAGAGCGGTGGCGAGTTCGCCTGCCTGGGCGTCGGTCAGCGCATCGCCGCTGACCGATCCGCAACACGTCGCGGCGCTGGGTACGAATTTCGTATCGACGTTCATCGATTCGAGACGCTAACGTATTGATCACCGTCAATACAACATTGGGAGATCAACCATGCGCCTCCAACTCGCACTCAACGTCGACGACCTCGATTCGGCGATCGACTTCTACAGCAAGATGTTCGCGACGCCGCCTGCCAAAGTGCGTGAGGGATATGCGAACTTCGCGATCGAGAACCCGCCGCTGAAGCTCGTGCTGTTCGAGGGCGTCGGAGCATCCGGATCGATCAACCACCTCGGTGTCGAGGTGGAGACGTCGGCGCAAGTCAGTGCCGCGGAGGAGCGCCTCAGCGGCGACGGCATCGAAACCACGGGTGTCGACGACACAGTGTGTTGTTACGCCGAGAAGACCGAGACGTGGGTCCACGCACCGGACGGGAACCGGTGGGAGTGGTACGTGAAGCACGCCGACGCCGAGCAACTCGCGCACGAGGTCACCACCTCCTGTTGCCCCTGACCACGCCATAACGGGGATGTTGGGTGCTTCAGCGGAGCGTGATGCCGGGGGTGCCCGAGCCGGTGGTGCCGATGCAGGCCGCCTGGTGGCCGGTTGCCGCGAGTTCGGCGAGGATGCCGGCGGTTTCCGACGGGTCGACGCCGAACACGAGTCCGCCGGACGTCTGAGCGTCGGCGAGCAGCAACTGATGCACCTCGTCGTGGGCGCCGACCTCGACGAAGTCGAGCGCCCACGTCAGGTTGCGTTTGCTGCCGCCCGGCATGACGCCGTCTGCAGCCAAATCGACGGCGCCCGGCAGGAACGGCACCGCATCGAACTCGATCGCGACCGACACAGCGGACTCGAGTGCCATCCGACCCAGGTGACCGAGCAGTCCGAACCCGGTCACGTCGGTGCACCCGGTGACGCCCGCAGCCAACGCAAGGCGGGCGGCGACGTCGTTGAGCCGCACCATCGACGCCACGGCAGCGTCGGCCTGTTCCTCGGCGGCACGACCGTTCTTGATCGCCGTGGTCAGCACGCCGACGCCGAGCGCCTTGGTGAGCACGATGTCCTGGCCGGTGCGCAGCCCGGCGTTGGTGAGGAGTCGGTCGGGGTGCGCCTCGCCGGTGACAGCCATGCCGTACTTGGGTTCGGGGTCGTCGATCGTGTGGCCGCCAGCGATGACGAATCCCGCCTCGTCGGCGATGTCTTGGCCGCCGGCGAGCACCTCGCCGAGCAGCGACGTCGGCAGTTTGTCGGTGTTCCACCCGACGAGATTGAGCGCAAACAGCGGCCGTCCACCCATCGCGTAGATGTCGGACACGCTGTTTGCGGCGGCGACGCGTCCCCAGGTGCGCGCGTCGTCGACCACCGGTGTGATGAAGTCGGCGGTCGACACGAGGGCCCGTTCGTCGTCGAGACGCCAGACCGCGGCGTCGTCGCCGGTGTCCGGCCCGACGAGAAGTCGATCGGGATGAGCGGAGTTCAAGTGGCGCACCACGTGCGCCAGCTCGCCCGGGGCGAGCTTGCAGCCTCAACCGGCGCCGTGGCTGAACTGGGTCAGCCGGATCCGGTCGCGCGCGTTTCCGGGCTCGTCGAGGTTGCTCATCGTCACCCCCTTGCAGTGCGCTGGTCGGTCACGTCGAGGTCGACCATCAGCTCGTTGGCGATGGCCTCGAGGGCGGAACGGAGATCGGCGGGGTCGGCATCAGCGGGCACCCGCAGCGTCGCCGTTGCCTCGAAGAGCAGTTCCGCCGACATCGGGGCCGATGAAGCCGACGTCTCGAGCTCCTCGATGCTGACATTTCTCTGCGCCAGGGCGCTCGCAACTTCGCGGATGATTCCAGGCCGGTCCTGGCCGATGAGGTGCAACTGGAGAAGCTCGTCGTGGCCTACTGGTCCATCGTTCGCTGCGATGGCCACCGTCACGTCGAGGAGGCCCTGAGCGGTCAGCGTGTCGAGTTCGGCTGTGAGGTCATCGGTGCGCTCGTCGGGGACCGACACCACGACGATGCCGGCGAACTTGCCAGCGAGCCGGGCCATGTGGCTGCGGTCCCAGTTGCCGCCATGGCGTGCAATGGGCCCAGCGAGTGCGTCCACGAGCCCGGCGCGGTCGTCGCCGATCACGGTGAGCACGAGCGTTGCCATCACGGGAGTCTGGCACGCGTCGGGCGAGTTGGTCAGAAGCGGCCAGTGCGGCGACGACTTTTCTGTCGATGCAACTCGATCGATAGTGTTCGAGTCAGCGGCACCCCCACCGCACCGGACGTCTCAGGAGAAGCATGAACGCCAGCGCATCCCGCCTCATCGAGCCCGGCTTCTGGACCCAGACGCTCGAAGACCGGATGACCGAGTTCGCCGATATTCGCGAACTCGGCGCCGTACTGCCGATCGAGGTGATCAATCCGCTCGCCGGTGACGCCACGGAGACCATCTATGCCCTGCCTCGATTCGACGAGGTCGTTCAGGTCAGCAAACACCCCGATCAGTTCTGCTCCGGCAAGGGTGCCACGTCGGTGTTCGACCTGCCGATGGAGATGCTCGAGTTCTTCGGCGGATTCATCAACATGGACAATCCTCGCCACGCGCATCAGCGGCGCATCGTGGCCTACAGCTTCACGCCCCTCGAGCTCCAGAGCGTGTTCGCCTCGGTCGAGGCGGTCTGCACCGAGGTGATCGACGGGTTCTGCGAACAGGGCGAAGCCGATCTCGTCGAAGTGCTGTCGCAGCCGTTCCCGCTGCTGATCATCTGCGACATGATGGGCATTCCGCGCAGCGAGTTCCAGACCGTGCTCGACGCCACCAATGTGATCCTGAGCGGTGGCGACCCCGAGTTCGTCGGCGAGGACGGCGGCATCGAGGCGTTCCTCAATGCGGGCATGTCGCTGGCGGCGCTGATGGGTGAGTTGATCGAGGAGCGTCGGGCCAACCCGACCGACGACCTCACCTCGAAGCTGATCCACAACCAACTGCCGGAGGACTTGCTCACGCCAGCCGAGATCACCTCGCTGTTCGTGCTGCTGGCGGTCGCCGGCAACGACACCACGCGCACGGCGATCAGTCACGGCGTCAACCTGCTGTCGAAGAACCCCGACCAGCGCGCGATCTGGCAGGGCGACGTCGAGGGCGTCACCCAGAGCGCTGTCGAGGAGATCGTTCGTGTGGCTTCGCCGGTCACCTTCATGCGCCGGACCGCAACCGGCGATGTCACCTTGGCGGGAGAGCAGTTCCACGAAGGCGACAAGTTCGTGATGTTCTACGGCGCGGCCAACCGCGACCCCCGGGTCTTCGACGATCCGGAGCGCTTCGACGTGCGACGCTCGCCGAATCCCCACGTGGGGTTCGGGGGCCCCGGCCCGCACTTCTGCCTCGGCGCGAACCTGGCGCGACGTGAGGTGGCGGTCGTCTTCCGTGAGATCTTCAAGCGCTTGCCGGATCTCGAGGTGACCGGCCCAGCGATTCCGCTCGACACGGCCGGCCTGCCGCTGGTCGGCGGGATCAAGCGGCTCCCGGTTCGCTTCACGCCGACGGCCCGATCGACCGGCTGATCCGAACCGCGCTCCGTTCGCGTCAATCCGCGAGCTGTTCGAGCATCGCCTTCATCTGCGCATGGACGGCGTTGATCGCTTGCAGCGGTCGCATCATGACCTTGAACTCGGTGATGACTCCGTCGTCGTCACACGTGATGATGTCGACCCCGTTGGCGTACTTGCCGTCGACGGTCGTCTCGAACTCCAGCACCGCATGGTGGCCCTGCAGGACCTCTTTGACGTACCGGAATCCGCCTTCCGTGGCACCGGCGTTGATCGCCTCGGTCACGTCGCCCTCGTTGCCGCCGAGCGTGCTGCCGGCCGCAATCAGGTAGAGCTTGGTGATGTCGCGACCATGTTGAGGGGTGAACACGATCGGGGAGATGAACGTGCAGTCTTCATGCAAGATGGCGTCGAGGCCGCCGGGAAGCTCGCCGCGGAGGTGGCGGTGCCAATTGGCGATGCAGGTGTCGATCGGTGCCGATGTGCTCATGGTTCGAACGTAGCGTGGCGGCGTGGACCCGACCGTGAAGGAGCTGATCGACGCGTACGGGTTCGAACCGCTTCCCGTCGAAGGCACGTTGTTCGTGAGCACCTATCGCTCGACGGCATCAGTGTCCGATGGCGCCCCGGTCGGCACCGCGATGATCGGGATGTACGCGAGCGAGCCGCTGAGCCGGTCGTTGTTCCACCGATTGCCGCACGACGAGGTCTGGCACTTCTATGGCGGCGACCCGATCCGACTGGTGCTGCTGCATCCTGGTGGTGAGGTGGACGAGGTGATGCTCGGACCCGATCTCGGGCTCGGGCAGCGGGTGCAGTTCGTCGTTCCCGCGGGTGTGTGGCAGGCGGGCGAGCTCGTGCCAGGTGGCATGTACGGGTTGTTCGGCTGCACGATGGCGCCGGGCTTCACCGGTGCCGATTTCGAAGGCGGGAGGCGTGACGCACTGCTTGCGACGCACCCGCGAGCTCGTCGCGACATCGAACGCCTTGCCGTCGCAGACGACGAAACCACGGACATGCCCGACGCGTTTGCGACCTGACGGCGACCTGCATCGGTTCAGTCGGCGTCGGCGCTCTGCTGTTCGGCGATCTGTCGGCGGACCTCGTCCATGTCGATGTCCTTGATCTGGCCGATCAGATCGTCGAGGGCATGGGCGGGGAGTGCGCCGGGCTGGGAGAACAACACGACGTTGTCGCGTATCGCCATCAGTGTGGGAATCGACCGCACGTTGAAGTGTCCGGCGAGTTCCTGTTGAGCATCGGCGTCGACCTTGCCGAACACGATGTCGGCGTGCTGTTCCGCTGCGGCCTCGAAGACCGGTCCGAACTGACGGCACGGACCGCACCACTCGGCCCAGAAGTCGACGAACACGGTGTCGTTGTCGTTGATCGTCTGCTCGAAGTTGTCGATGGTGAGTTCGATGGCGGCCATGTCGGCGGTACTCCAATACTGCTGGGGGTATCTGTGCTCCCGGTGCAACCGGCTCGCTCGTCCACGTATTCCGAACGGCGGCGGGGATGGCACGATGGTTCGATGGATCCGTTGACCTACCGAACCATCTCCGTGAACGACGTCGATCTGCAGGTGTCGGTCACGAACGAGGGCGGGAGTCGGGGGCTGGCTTTGCTGTTGCACGGGTTTCCGGAGTCGGCGTTCTCCTGGCGTCACCAGATCCCCGAGCTGGCTGCTGCCGGCTACGAAGTGTGGGCGCCGAACCTGCGTGGGTACGGCGAGTCGTCGAAGCCGCCGAAAGTGTCCGACTACTCGATGGATTGCCTCCTGGCCGATATCGGTGCGTTGATCGACGTGTCGGGACGTGGCGACGTGACGTTGATCGGGCACGACTGGGGAGCTGCGCAGGCGTGGATGTTCGCGATCCGTCGTGTCCGCCCGCTGGATCGCTTGGTGATCATGAACGTGCCGCACCCGGCGTGCATGCAACGCGAGTTGCGCAGCGTTCGCCAGCTGCTCAAGTCCTGGTACATGTTCTTCTTCCAGATTCCGTGGCTCCCCGAGAAGCTGTTGTGCGCTCGGCAGGCGAAGGCGGTCGGTGATGCCTTCACCAAGTCGGCAGTCGATCCGGCGAGGTTTCCCGACGAGGTCGTCGACGTGTATCGCAAGGCCGCTCTGCGACCCGGTGCGATGCGTTCGATGATCAACTACTACCGGGCCGCGTTCCGTGGAGCCCGGGCGTCGGCGTCCGAAGAGCTGGCGACCATCGAGACCCCGACGCTGCTGATCTGGGGCCTGGAGGACGTGGCGTTGTCGAAGGAGACGACCAACGGAACCGATGAGTTCGTCAGCGACTTGACGATGCGGTTCCTGCCCGGGGTCTCACACTGGGTGCAGCAGGAGGCGCCGGAGACGGTGAACGCGATGGTGCTCGCCTGGCTCGACGGTGTCGAGGTACCCCAAGCGTCCGACGTCGTGATCGAGCGACTCGCGGAACCGGCGCTGAACCGCTGAAGGCCGGTCAGCGAACAGACCTCAGGAAGCGCTCAGCTGTCCTCGTCACCTGCGCTGCGGTCGTGCTCGATGCGCTCGAGCCGGTCGTGAGCTTCGGAGAGCCCCACCTCGATGCGCGAGAGTGCCTCGGCGACGACCCGGTGGTCGGATTCCTGCTCGTCACGACTCACGGATCGGATGAACATCGACGTGACGGCGGCCGTGATCACGCTGATCAGACCGATCGACACCAACATCACGACCGATGCGACCAGCCGACCCACACCGGAGGTGGGTGTGTTGTCGCCGTAGCCGACCGTGGTGACCGTCTGGAGCGTGAACCACAGTGCCTCGCCGAACGACTCGTACTGCTCGTCGTCGAAAACCCGCATCAAGACGGCGCCGGCCACCACCAGCACGGCAATCGTGCTGATGATCGCGGCCGTTGCGTAGCGGACCGAGGACGGGTTGTTCTGGAAACGGACGAAGCTACGCGTGAGTTTCGACTGTGGGTTCGCACTCGTCATCTCGTCATGTTCGCTTCCTTGCGCGCCAGGCGCAACGACCCTCGCCGAGATCGCTTCGTCGAGTGCAATACCATCGAACGGTGGCTCACCCTCAGATGTTCGACGACGACGACCCGTTCCTCGAACACGTTCGGCGCTTGGCGGCGTCGTTGCCCAACACCGACGAGAAGGTGTCTCATGGCCGTCCGGCGTTCTTCACCAAGAAGGTGTTTGCCTACTACGGCGGATCGCTGAAGGTCGATGGAGAGTGGATCCAGCACGCACACTCGATCATGGTGCGACCCGACGAGAGCGATCGTCGAGCGCTCCTGGAGGACGACCGCACGTTCGTCCCCGCCTACCTGGGTCCGTCCGGATGGATCGGGATCGATCTCGACGACGACACCAACTGGTCCGAGATCGCGGAGCTGCTCGACGCGTCCTACCGCCTGACCGCTCCGGCACGCGACGTCGCAGAACTCGACGCCCGGCGCTGAGGCTCGGCTGCGACGACCTGCTCGACCTCGGTCCCTGACCCGGTTTGGGGGTCAGGCGGCGGTACTTCGCTGGGATCGGCTCGGTGGTCCGGCGGTGTGGACGCTCCCGTCGGGGAGTTCGAGGGTGAGTTGTCGGTTGGGTCCGAGTTCGATGTGCCAGCCGTCGTGGTGGATCTTGGTGTGGTGCACCGTGCACACGGGGAGCAGGTTGTCGAGGTCGGTGTGGCCGTGGTTGCGCCACCAGATGATGTGGTGGAGTTTGCAGCGGTCGTAGGCGACCGAGCATCCCGGGATCGCACAGCATCGGTAGAGGCTGCGCAAGGCTCGACGTTGGGCGCGGTTGGCGAGTCGAGTGGTGCGACCCAGGTTGAGTTCGCCGGGTGCGTGCAACACGATGCCGTTGCGAACCACGACAGCGTGGACGTCGGCGTCACCGGCAACTGTGGCCAGCACGCGAGCGGGGATCTCAACGGGGATGGAGAACTCGCCGACCGGACCGGTCTGTCCGGTGGCGTCGGCGTCGATGACCACGAGGTATTCGGGTCGACCCGCCGTGGAGCGAACCGGGGGTGCAGCAGCATCGTCGGGTTGGTGTCCGATGGCGTCGTCGAGGAGGAGTCGTGCAACAGCGCGCGCGGCGAGGTGACGTTGCTTCTCGATCGGATCGTCGGGGCAGTCGTCGGGGACGGCTTCGCCGAACAGCGTCTGCACCGTGGTGTCGATGCGGGCCGCGATCTTGACGCCGGTGACGGGATCAAACCTGGCTGACAGGTTCCACATCCCCTCGGTGTCCACCCAGCTGCGCGCTCGCATGTTGCGGCGCTGGCGGGCAAGGCGATCCATGCCGTCGTCGTCCTCCAACCGCTTCGTCTCCAGATCCAACCGGCGAGCGAACTCCTCGACCGAGGCGGCCTTCGCGACCTCAGCAAGTGCGTTCGCCCGATCCAACAGCTCACCGCGCTTGGTGGCGTCGAGCTTCTTCGAGGCCCGGGTGACCGCATCGATGTGGGCGCCGGTGACAGCCCCGTCATCGAGCGCGTGGGCGAGCTTCGGGGTCTTCGTCAGTGTCTTGGATCGTTCGGTCGTCTTCGCTGCCTGTCCCAGCGACTGCTTCGACGCCTTCGCTATGCGCTGCTCAGGGAACGAATCGACATGGCCCAGTCGTTCGACCAGCCCGGCGTGTTGGGCATCGCACCACGCCTGGACTTCACGCACCGCGACCAGACCCGACTCGATCAGATCAGCACCCGCACACGAATCTGCACGCACCGAGGCAATGGCCCCCACCCGCTCGACAACCGCAGCGACCTCCATACCGACAACCTTAAGCAGGGGGTGTCACACAGTTCCGCGGGTCGACCAGACATTGCCGTCACCGCCTCGCCGGGTCTCGTGAACGTTCCCCGCGCAGCGCGCGGGCCGATCGTCTTCCGCTCGACGGTCGCATCGATCAAGGCGGTGGATGCGAGCGACCTCCGCCCGCTTCGGCGCAGCGGCACCAACTACCGTCTCGTTGACGTCATCGCGAAGAATGGGAGCGATCATGAAGGCAGCAGTGCTCAACTCGATACCGGGTCAGCTCGACATCGAGGACATCGACATCGGCGAGCCTGGACCACGAGAGGTGCTGATTCGCACGGTGGCGGCGGGGCTCTGCCACAGCGACCTCCATTTCATGGAGGGCAAGTACCCGTACCCGTGCCCGGCGGTACTCGGGCACGAATCGGCGGGCGTGGTCGAAGCGGTCGGTTCGATGGTGCACTACGTACAGCCGGGTGATCACGTCATCACCTGCCTGTCGGCATTCTGCGGGCACTGTTCGCAGTGCACCGATGGCCATCTGTCGCTGTGCGAGAACAAGGGCACCGAGTTGGTGCGCCTGCCCGGCGAGCCGCCTCGATTGAGCCGGGCGGACGGCGAGACCGTCAACCAGTACCTCCATCTGTCGTCATTCGCCGAGCAGATGCTGATCCACGAGCAGGCGCTCGTGAAGATCGATCGCGACATGCCGCTCGACAAGGCGGCACTGATCGGCTGTGGGGTGACCACCGGCCTCGGTGCGGTGTTCCGCACCGCTCGTGTGGCGCCGGGCGAGACCGTGGCGGTCATCGGGTGCGGCGGCATCGGGCTGTCGGCGGTGCAAGGCGCACGAATCGCGGGCGCGAACAAGATCATCGCCGTCGACATGGCGGAATCGAAGCTCGAACTCGCCCAGCAGATGGGCGCCACGCATGTGGTCAATGCGGCGAGTGACGACGTGGTTGCGGCCGTGAAGGACATCACCGGCGGGGGCGTGCACCATGCGTTCGAGGCGGTTGGTCTCAAGCAGACCGCGGAGCAGGCGTACGAGATGCTTCGCAATGGCGGACAGGCGACCGTCATCGGCATGATCCCGGTAGGCACCAGGATCGAGATCCATGGACCTGAACTGCTCTACGAAAAGACGCTCACCGGGTCGAACATGGGATCGAACCAGTTCCGCACCGACATGCCGCGTTTCGTCGACATGTACCTCGACGGACGACTGCATCTCGACGAGATGGTGTCGAAGACGATCACCCTCGAACAGATCAACGACGGCTTTGCCGACATGAAGACCGGCAACGTCGCGCGCAGCGTGATCATGTTCGACTGAGCCCCGGAAGGTGGTTCGGCGCCTCTGGGTCTGGTCGTCGCCTAGAAGGGCTCGGTGAACACCGCGAGAACGTTCCCGTTCGCGTCCACTTCAAGCGGTTACCGGCGTCTCAGGGGATGATGCACGAACGGAGCCGTCGGATTGGTTGAGTCCCTTCGCGATGAGCCAGACGGCGAAGACCATCTCTTGGACGGCGAACGGCAAGGACATGATCTCCAGGTTCTCGACG
>DATLBC010000003.1:0-3067 GCA_035527095.1 Ilumatobacteraceae bacterium
GGCGACCCGGGCAGTACTCGGCACATCACCCGGCACCACGCCGTTTGCGTCGCGATTTCGCTGGACTGGTCCATCCGAATCGCAACACAAACGAAGAGCGCGCGTTCAGGGGAGGGCGTCGATGGTGACCTTGCCGGTCGATCCGTCGAGGGTGATCGTCGCCCCGTCGGGGATGCGGCGTGTTGCATCGGCGATCGACGGAACACACGGGATGCCGAGTTCGCGGCTCACGATCACGGCATGGGTGCCGACGGCACCGATGTTGGTGATCACACCACCGGCGGCGAGGAAGAGCGGCGTCCACGACGGGTCGGTCGAGTCGGCGATCAGGATGTCACCGGGATCGAGCCGGTCGCCGTCATCGAGGCTGTGCAGCACCCGTGCGGTACCGGTGACCGTGCCCGGTGAGCCGGCCACACCGCTGAGCACGTCCCCGACGGCAACCTGCTCGGCGGTCAGGGAGTCCTTGCGCCGCCACTCGCTCAGCGGGGGCACGACCATGTCGACGATGTACGGCGGCTCGAGCTCGTACAGCGACAGGTAGTCCTGCTCGCGCTCGACGAGCTGCGCGGTGAAAGCGGCGGGATCGGCCAGCCAGTCGTCGAGTTCGTCGGCGAGGAGCATGAACACCTGGCGGACGTGGCCGAGGTGTCCGTCGGCAACGGCGCGGCGCCCGAGCTCGAGGAAGCACTCGCGGACCTCGCCGACGACCCGGATGTGGTTGCTCTTGCATCGCTCCCGCGCGGCCATGAACACGGCCAGCGAGTTGACCGCAGCGAGGAAGGTGCCCTGGGCCTCGGGGTCGGCGGCGAAGACCTGGCTGTAGTGGTCGATGAGCCGTTGCCGCTCGGCGGCGCCAGTCGCCAGGCTCACCGTCGGGTCCTGGGCGTCGCCCGCGGTGCGCACCCGGTCGATCGCCTGCGCGAGGAGGAGCGGGCGGGACTCGTAGCTCCACGAGTACGGGTCGTACTCGTTGGGGCCTCGACTGCCGTGCACGTACATGAACTCCTCGACCGCAGCAGTGAACGTCGTGGCCTCGGTGGACCCCGACCGTGCGATGCGCTCGAACACGCCGTCGTGTCCCTGGGCGAACGCCTCCTGGAGTTCGTCGCTCGCGTTGACCTGTCGCGAGAGCTTGAAGATGCGACCGGCGATGTCGGCCGAGTCGACGTCGCCGATTCCGGTGATCAACTTCGAAATGGCAGTCGGGTCGTCGGTGATGAGCGTCGGCAGGATTCCGTTCCCGACCGAACTCCCGAGCGCTGCCCACACGACCTGGGAGAACGTCGCGCGGAGGTACCGCTGCATGGTGCGTGCGCGGCCGAGGAGCTGGACGCCGTTCAGCATCGACAGATCGGGCCGGCTGTCGCGCAAGGCCTTGACCTCGGGCTTCTGGCGGTCGATCTCGGGCACGTTCGGGGTGCTCAAGCACCAGGCCACGGTGACCTGCAGCTTCTCGGTGTGTCGCTGGGACTCGTGCCAGTCCGCCTCGACGTAGGGCGGGATCGCTTGGCTCTCGGTGTCGAAGAAGGTGTTGTCGATTGCCTCCCAACCCGCTCCGGACCGGATGCCGAACAGGCGCGACTGGGTGAGCGAGTTGTAGAAGTACCCACCGAAGAGACCGAAGGTCTCCGGCCACTCCTGGTCGTACTCCAGGGCGTCGAACACACCCATCTGCTCGAACCCGTCGACGCAGCCTCGAACCATGCCGGGCTCGCAGCAGAATGTCCAGCCGATCGGGCTCACCGGGTCGGCGAGCACCTCGCCCGCGTTGCCCCGCGTGTAGTCCGGAAAGCGTTCGGTCGGAACGCGGTCATAGATCCAACGATCTCCGAGCATGTCTGGTCCCCCCAGGGAGTAGCTGACGAGCTGATGGTCGGGCGAACCCTACTGGGCACCATCTCGACGGGCCAAGCCGCGGGCAGGCCCTCCCCTTCGTCGTCGAGGTGTACCAGCGGCGAGACTGATTCGAGCGCCCGTCCGACCCATGAGGAGACCGATGAACGAGCAGACCGGTGACACCGGGTACACCGACAGCTACGAGGACGTCTCGGTGTTCACCCTGTCGGGCGACCGGGAATCCCTCCTGCTCGACACGCAGACCGAGTGCACGTTCATGTGGACCACCAAGACCGGTGACCCCGTCGGTGTGATCATGAACTTCGTCTACCACGACGGTGCGTTCTGGCTCACGTGCACCCGGCGACGCAAGCGCGTTCCCGCTGTCGAGGCGCGGCCTCGAGTCGCCGTCGCCGTCAGCAGCCGAGGTACCGACATCGGCATCAGCCAGGCCGTCACCTACAAGGGCAACGCCACGGTGCTCGACGACCGGGCGACGCTCGACTGGTTCTACCCGGTGCTCGCCCGCAAGGTCCGGCCCACCGATGAGGCCGCACAGGCCGCCTTCGTCCACCACCTCGACTCGCCCGGCCGCGTCGTGATCCGCATCGACCCCGATGCCCGAATCGGGTTCGACTCCGAAGCGATGTTCGCCAACTCGCCCGCTGGCAAGACCAGCACCGAGATCTGAGCATGGAGGTCTGAACATGGATCCGGCCCTGGTCGACCGCATCGCGGCGGACATGCGCTTCGAGTTCGCCCGCACGGCGCCGCCGGACGGGTTCCCGGCGTTCCACGACATCCCCACCGAGCGCCACACGAGCGACGAGTTCCACGACCTCGAGCAGGAATTCCTGTGGCCCAACACGTGGGTGATCGCCGGGCGCGCCGAGGACGTCGCGCTGCCGGGCGACTACTTCACCTTCGACGACCTCGGGGTGCCATTGGTGATCGTGCGCGGCAACGACGGCGAGATCCGCTGCTTCTACAACACCTGCCAGCATCGGGGCGCGCCGGTCGTGCGCGACGAGCGGGGCTCGGCTCGGCGGCTGCGGTGCCAGTACCACTCGTGGACCTACGAGATCGACGGCGGCACGCTCGTCTCGGTGCCCGACGAACGTGACTTCGTCGACCTCGACTGGACCCAACGCTGTCTGCCACAAGCGAGTTGCGACACGGCCGCCGGGTTCGTGTTCGTCAACCGGAACCCTGATGCCACACCACTGCG
>DATLBC010000004.1:0-28540 GCA_035527095.1 Ilumatobacteraceae bacterium
CGTCGAGAACCTGGAGATCATGTCCTTGCCGTTCGCCGTCCAAGAGATGGTCTTCGCCGTCTGGCTCATCGCGAAGGGACTCAACCAATCCGACGGCTCCGTTCGTGCATCATCCCCTGAGACGCCGGTAACCGCTTGAAGAGGACGCGAACGGGAACGTTCTCGCGGTGTTCACCGAGCCCTTCTAGGTGTAGTTCCCAGAGACGTTGTTGACAGGTGAGGGGCCCCGCTTCTGGGATGGGTGTTGCGACACACCCCATCTCGAAGGAGGCCCCTCTTGTCTCACGGTAAAGCGAAACTGACTCCGGCAGGCAGGCTGCTGCTCGTCAATCGAATCGAGCAGGAAGGATGGCCACCTGCTCACGCTGCTGCGATGGCTGGCGTTTCTCGAGCAACCGCATACAAGTGGCTGGCTCGATGGCGCTGTGAAGGTTTGGCCGGTTTGAAGGATCGATCCAGCCGGCCGCACTCGATGCCGAACAAGACCGCTGCTGAAGTTGAGGCCCGCGTGTGCGAGCTGCGCCGAACGTGGCGACGCGGGCCACATCTGCTGGCCGGACGGCTCGGCATGTCACCCTCAACGGTTCACGCGGTGCTTGCTCGTCATGGGCTGTCTCGGCTGTCGCGCCTTGACCGAGTCACTGGCGACATCATTCGCTACGAGCGTGACCACCCGGGCGAGTTGATTCACGTCGATGTCAAGAAGCTCGGGCGGATCCCTGATGGTGGTGGCTGGCGAGTCCACGGTCGCGGTGCTGGTCGGCCAGCGAGGAAACGTGGCGGCGGCTACGACTATCTGCACGTTGCGATCGATGACCACTCGCGAGTCGCGTTCGTGCAGATCCGAGACGACGAGAAGGGCGTCACGTGCGCCGAGTTCCTGACCGACGCGTTCGAGTTCTTCGAGCAGCTTGGCGTCACCGTCGAGCGTGTCATGACTGACAACGCCAAGAACTACGTCCTCTCCCAAGCGTTCCAAGAAGCACTCGACGGCCGCTCGCACAAACGCATCCGTCCCCACCGGCCACAAACCAATGGCAAGGTCGAACGGTTCAACCGGACCCTCACCACAGAATGGGCCTACGCACGCGTGTTCAACACCAACGACGAACGCGCCGACACCCTCGACGACTGGGTCCGCGACTACAACTACAATCGAACACACTCAGGCATCGGCAACCACCCACCGGCCAGCAGGCTCCCGTCAACAACCTGACTGGGAACTACATCTAGTCTTCGGCGGTGCCCTTCATCGCCGGCGTCGACTCCTCCACTCAGTCCACCAAGGTCGGAATCCGCGATCTCGATTCCGGCGAGATCGTCGCGTCGACCTCGTCGCCCCACCCAGCGGTCACCCCGCCGTGCAGCGAACAGGACCCCCGGTCGTGGTCGGATGCGTTCGAGCGGGCATGGCAGGGTGCACTCGCCGACCTGCCGGACGGATCTCGAATCGAGGCGATCAGCGTCGCCGGCCAGCAGCACGGCATGGTGGCGCTCGACGCCGACGACGAGCCGGTCCACGCCGCCAAACTCTGGAACGACACCGAATCAGCGCCGGATGCCGGCTGGCTGATCGGTCAGCTGGGGGGAGCCGACGCCTGGGCCGACGCCGTCGGCAGCGTGCCCGTGGCCGCGTTCACGGCGACGAAACTGTCGTGGCTGCACCGCTCGCACCCCGCCGCATGGCAACGCATGGCACGTGTGCTGTTGCCGCACGACTACCTCACGCATCTGCTGACCGGCGCCTACACCACCGACCGCGGCGACGCGTCGGGCACCGGGTACTGGTCACCGTCGACGGGGGAGTACCGCTGGGATCTGCTCGCTGTGATCGACGCCGAACGCGAGTGGAGCGACGTCGTGCCCGCGGTGCTCGGTCCGCTGGAGGTGGCCGGGTCCTGGAACGACATCGCCGTCGCGGTCGGAACCGGCGACAACATGGCCGCCGCGCTCGGCCTCGGTCTCGCTCCGGGCGATGCTGCGTTGTCGGTGGGCACATCCGGAACTGCGTTCGCCGTCGCCGATGCGTCGACGGCGGACCCGACGGGCGCCGTCGCCGGATTTGCTGACGCGACGGGGCGGTTCCTGCCGTTGGTCTGCACGTCGAATGCGGCCAAGGTGCTCGATGCCGTCGCCAGGCTGCTCGGCGTCGACCACGACGAGTTCGACCGGCTTGCCCTCGCCGCAGTCGGCGCTACCGACATGCCGGTGTTGCTGCCGTACCTCGACGGCGAACGCACCCCGAACCGCCCCGATGCGACCGGGTTGATCGGCGGGCTGCGCAGCGATGTCACCCGCGAACAGTTCGCCCTTGCGGCAGTCAACGGAGTTGCGTGCGGGCTGCTCGACGCACTCGATGCGCTGGGCAGCCACGCCGCGGTGACCGGTCGTGTCGTGTTGACCGGAGGAGGGGCGCGCTCGACCGCGCTCCGAGCCGTTCTCGCTGGATTGGTCGACCAACCACTCGTGCTCGCGGGCGTCGATCAGGCCGTCGCTGCGGGGGCGGCCGTGCAGGCGGCTGCAGTCGCCGGTGGGGTCGATCACGCTGCGGTGCAGCGTCGGTGGGGACTCGGCACGGCCTCGAGCATCGTCGAGCCGGTGGACTCGGGCGATCTCCGCGAGCGTTACGCCGAATTGCGCGACGCAGATCGCTGACCGATGGCCCGGCCGGATCCCTTCGTCACGCTCGGCCTGGGGCGCCACGCCAACAGCGACGACATCCGCGCCGCTCGGCGTCGGCTGGCGAAGGCTCACCATCCCGATCAGGGCGGCGACGCCGCTGACATGCAACGGATCAACGAGGCGGCCGATGCCGCCCTGCTCGCCCTCGACGCGTCGGTTGCCGATGTGCCGACAACGAGCGCCTCCGCCGAGCGCCGGTCGGCGCCATCCGACACTCCCATGTCGGGGATCGCCCGAGATGTTCCGTCGTTCACCGTCGAGGCGCTGCCCGTCGAGACGTTCGAAGCGATGCTCGTCGTCGCCTCCTGGCTGGGCGAGGTGCTCGACGACGAGCCTCCCTACCGGCTCGATGCGTACTTGCACGAACCGTTCGACTGCTGGTGCCGCCTGGACGTCGTCCCGGACGCCGGCGCTTCGACGGTGAGCATCACCATCGGAGGCGTCGACGGAGCACCCACGCCTGACGTGGTCGCGGTCCGCGATGCCTGGGTCAGCAATCTGAACGCCATCGACTGGCCATGAATGCTCCTCGACGACTCAAGCGGGGCGAGGCGCTGCCGCCTTGGTGAGGCGATCGCGTATGGCGTGGCCCAATCCTTCCTCGGGAGGCAGCACGGCAATCACGGTGCCGACTCCACGACGGTCAGCGTCGCGGAGCCGGGCATAGAGCTCACGGGCGTAGATGACGAGGTCGTCGGTGAGGTCGAGGATCTCCGAGGCGACGGTGCCGGCTCGCAGCGCCACTGCGTCGTCGTGCGAGTCGACCAGCCGAACGGCACACTGCGGCGCATAGTGCGATGCGAGCATCCCGCTCGCCCGACTCGGTCCGGACGCATCTGCAACACCGCCCGCGAGCAAGCGACGCACGTCCTCGACCGGCACTCCGCCGGCACGCAGGATCTGTGCAGGCACGGCTGCACAGTCGACGATCGTGCTCTCGACGCCGATCGGGCATGCGCCGCCGTCGAGGATCACGTCGCGAGCGGGGTCGAGCCGATCGCCGAGATCGCCCAGCACGTGCTCGGCGGTGGTGGGGCTGACGGCCCCGAAGCGGTTCGCCGATGGGGCCGCGAGCCCGACGGTCACCCGTTCGAGGAGTTCCAGAGCCATCGGGTGAGCAGGAACGCGGAGTGCGACGGTGTCGAGCCCGCCGGTCACGACGTCGTGCACTGCGGAAGCGCGGGGGACGATCACGGTGAGGGGGCCGGGCCATCCAGCATCGATGAGCACGCGAGCAGCAATCGGCACGGTGGCCGCCCATGCATCGAGCTGGTCGGCGGCCGCGAGGTGAACGATCAGCGGATGATCGGCAGGTCGTCCCTTGACCTCGAAGATCCGCCGGACCGCTTCAGGGTTCGTGGCGTCTGCGGCAAGCCCGTACACCGTCTCGGTGGGGATGGCGACGAGGCCGCCTGCACGGATCGTCGCCGCTGCCCGTTCGACGTCGGTGGTGACGAGATCATCGGGCGTCATCTCCTGGCTCAGATGGCGTCGAGGAATTCGAGGGCAGCGTCGAAGAACCCGAACGACTCGGTGGTCGCGAAGTGGTCGACGTTGCGCAAGGTCTCGCATCGGCCGTTGGGGAACGCAGCGGCCAGTGCGTCGCCCGGGTAGACGAAGTCCTGGTCACCCACGACCACGAGCACCGGGCAGGTCACCATCGCGCAGGTGTCGGGCGTGATGTCGTTCGCCGGTGGGCGCTTCATGACAGCGGTCAGCGCCGCGATGTCGTTGCCGGGTTGGCTCGCATACTGGGTGAACAGGCGAACGGTGTTCTCGAGCGCAGACGGGTCGCCGCCGCCGGCGACGGACTCGAGCCCAGCCACGATCGCCTTGGTCCCTGAATCGTCGCGGTCGAAGATGTTGGCCCCGATGCCCGCCAGCACGATCCGGTTGAATCGGTGTGGTTGAGCGACGGCCAAGCGCAGCAGCGTCATGGCGCCGAGCGAGAATCCGATCGCATCGACAGGCAGGTCGGGAAGTCGGTCCTGCACCCGCTCGGTCAGATCGGCATATGCCTCGGGTTCGTGCGGCTTCGGGGCGGTGCCGTGGCCGAGCAGGTCGACGCCGACCACGTCGAGGCCCGCATCTTCGAGCAAGGCGGTGAAGCCGCTGCGTTGCCAGGTCGACTCGAACGATCCACCCCAGCCGTGCACGAGGACGACAGGGGGCGCTGCGTGAGAGGACATGCACGCGCCAGGCTAGGCCCTAGCCTGTGCTCGCTCGTCAAGCGAGCCGGGTCGACGGCCCAGGACAGGCCGATCGAGGCCAGGAGGAACCCATGCGCATGCTTCACCCCGAGTCTGGCTTCGACCTGACCTACAACGACGTCTTCATGGTGCCGAGCCTGTCCGACGTGTCCTCGAGAATGGACGTCGACCTTCGTACCCCCGACGGCATCGGCACGACCATCCCGCTCGTCGTGTCGAACATGACTGCAGTTGCCGGTCGGCGCATGGCCGAGACCGTGTCGCGACGTGGAGGCATCGCCATCTTGCCGCAGGACATCCCCGTCGACGTCGTGGCCGGGGTGATCGACTACGTGAAGCGGTGCCACACGGTGTTCGAGACGCCGATCACCCTCGGTCCGGATGCCACCATCGCCGAAGCACTGTCGCTGATCCACAAGCGTGCGCACGGCGCCGTCGTGGTCGTCGACGACGGCGTGCCCGTCGGGGTGTTCACCGAACGTGACGGTGACGGCTTCGATCGTTTCACGCAACTGGTCAACGTGATGAGTTCCAGTCTGCACATCCTGAGCCCGGACATCGACCCCGCGGCGGCGTTCGACCACCTCGGCAGCCACCGCCTTCGGGTGGCGCCGGTGGTCGACGACGGACGCCTGCTCGGGGTGATCACTCGTGAGGGAGCGTTGCGATCGACGATCTACCAGCCGGCGGTCGACGGCGATGGTCGACTGATGGTCGGCGTGGCGGTCGGTATCAACGGCGATCCGGCGGGCCGAGCGAAGGAACTCGTCGGTCACGGCGTCGACGTCCTGGTGATCGACACCGCGCACGGCCATCAGACGCGCACTCTGCACGCCATCGAGGCGGTGCGCTCCGTGCTGCCAGACGCCAAGATCGTGGCGGGCAACGTGGTGACCGCCGACGGCACACGCCAGCTGATCGAAGCGGGCGCGGACGTCGTCAAAGTCGGCGTCGGCCCAGGGGCGATGTGCACCACCCGGATGATGACCGGTGTCGGGCGCCCGCAGTTCTCCGCGGTGCTCGAATGCGCCGACGAGGCGCAGCGGCTCGGCCGGCACATCTGGGCCGATGGCGGGGTGCGCTTTCCGCGAGACGTGGCGCTCGCACTTGCCGGTGGAGCGGCCAGTGTGATGTTCGGGTCCTGGTTGGCCGGCACACACGAGTCGGCAGCCGACACGCTTCGCGACCACGACGGGCGGCTGTACAAGGAGAGTTTCGGAATGGCGTCGAATCGGGCGGTCAAGCATCGCACGCAGGGCGACCACGGTTTCGAGCGCGCCCGAAAGGAACTGTTCGAGGAGGGAATCAGCACGTCGCGGATGTACCTCGACCCTGAACGACCGAGTGTCGAGGACATCATCGACCAGATCGTCGCCGGACTCCGCTCGGCGTGCACCTATGCCGGTGCCGACTCGATTCCGGCGTTCCAGCAGCGAGCAGTGGTGGGCGTGCAGAGCACCGCTGGCTACGACGAGGGCCGCCCGCTCGGGGTGTCCTGGTGAACACCACGACTTCGCCTGCGGCGGTGCCGAGGGTGATCGCCATCGACGGACCTGCCGGTGCGGGCAAGAGCACGGTCGGTCGAGCGGTCGCAGCTCGACTCGGCCTGGAGTACCTCGACACCGGCGCGATGTACCGTGCCATCACGTTTGCGGCGCTCCGGCGGGGGATCGACCCGGCCGACGCCGAAGATGTCGCCGCGTTGGCGGACGGAGTCGAGATGACGCTGGACGGCTCGTCCGTCGTCGTCGATGGGGTCGACGCAACTGTCGAGATCCGGGGCCGGGAGGTGACCGCCGCAGTCAGTGCGGTCGCAGCCAACGGGCGCGTCCGGGCCGAACTCGTTCGTCGCCAACGGGCATGGGTCGTGGCGCACGGTGGGGGCGTGGTCGAAGGACGCGACATCGGCTCGGTCGTGTTCCCCGACGCGACGTTGAAGCTGTTCGTCACCGCGTCGCCCCGCGTGCGCGCCGAGCGGCGTGTGGCCGAGATCGGTGGCGACGTCGCCGAGGTCGAGGCGTCGATCATCGAACGTGATCGCAAGGACTCGACACGAGCCGAGAGTCCGCTCACCGAAACCGCCGATGCAGTCATCGTGGACACGACCGGGCTCTCGATCGACGAGGTGGTCGATCGCGTGCTGGAGTTGATGCCCGCGTGACGAAGCCAACGACCCGGCTCGCGTCGGATTCCCGCTCGAGTCTGGTGACCTACCGAGTCTTCCGTTCGCTCGTGTGCTGGTTCACCCAGGCGTTCACCCGTCTGCACATCGACGGTCGCGAACACCTCCCGGCGTCGGGCGCCTACGTGCTCGCCCCGGTCCACCGCAGCTACGTCGACACCCCGATCGTGGCCTGTGTGAGCACTCGGCGCATCCGTTTCATGGGCAAACAGGAGATGTGGAAGTACCCGCGGCTGGGCTGGTTGTTCTCGGCCCTCGGCGCGTTCCCGGTCAACCGCGGCACGGCCGACCGCGAGGCGTTGTCTCGGTGCATTCAGGTGCTCGAGCACGGCGAACCGTTGGTGTTGTTCCCCGAGGGCGAACGCAAGGATGGCCCGCGCCTGCATCCGCTGTTCGACGGCGCAGCGTTCGTTGCCGCTCGTGCCGGGGTGCCGATCGTGCCGGTCGGCATCGGCGGCTCGGCCCGGGTGATGCCTCGCCACGCAAAGATGTTCCGTCCGAAGAAGGTGCATGTCGTGATCGGTGAGCCGATCTCCGTCGAGGTCGGCGATTCGGGACGTGCGCCACGGCGCGCCATCACCGAGGCGTCCCAGCGGCTGTCGACCGACTTGCAGCGGTTGTTCGATCTCGCCGAAGCTCGCGTTGGCTGACCCTCTCGGGTTCGCGACGCCGCTTGTCGTCAGCCGTTGAGAAACGATTGCAGCGCGGCGGCGAGGTGTCCGGGGTCGTCGGCGCCGCACAGCTCGCGTGCCGAGTGCATCGAGAGTTGGGGCACCCCGACATCGACGGTGGCGATGCCGAGACGGGTTGCCGTGATCGGTCCGATCGTCGACCCGCACGGCATGTTGTTGCGTGACACGAACACCTGCCACGGTACGCCGGCGCGTTCGCAGGCCTCCTGGAACGCCGCTGCGGTGGTGGCCGAGGTTGCGTACCGTTGGTTCGAGTTGACCTTGATCGCCGGCCCGGCATTGACGATGGGGCGGTGGCCGGGCTCGTGACGTTCGGCATAGTTCGGATGCACGGCGTGGGCGTTGTCAGCGGAGACGCATGCCGAGGACACCAACGACCGGGCCAGGTCGTCAGCAGTTCCGCCACGGGCCGAGACGAGTCGCGACAACACCGACTCCAGGAACGGTCCGCCCGCCCCCGTGTTGCTCGACGACCCCACCTCTTCGTGATCGTTGAGCACCGCGACGGCAACATGATCGTTCGGCGCTGACGCAGCGAGCGCCGTGGTCGCTGCCCAGCACGACACCTGGTTGTCGAGCCGGCCGGAGGCCAGCAACGAATGGTCGGCGCCGATGATCGCAGCACCCTGCACGTCGTACAGGCAGAGCTCCCACCACGCGGGTTCACTCGACAGATCGCCGGCGTCGCGGATCCAGTCGGAGAACTCGCCCACGGCCGGTGATCCGACGCCCCAGATCGGAGTCAGGTGTTGCTGCGTATCGAGGGTGAGTCCGATGTTGTTCACGTCGCGGTCGAGATGGACCGCGAGCTGCGGCACGCGAGCGACCGGTTCGGCGACATTCAGCAACGACACCGATCCGTCCGCACCGATGACTCGTCCGGCAACGCCGAGATCGCGATCGAGCCAACTGTTGTTCAAGATGCCGCCGTAGACCTCGACTGCGAGCTGCTTCCAGCCATGACCTCCGGTGTCCGGACGCGGCTTCACGCGCAGACACGGCGAGTCGGTGTGGGCCCCGACGAGTCGGAACGGCGCATGGGTCGACGCCTCGTCGGTCGGCAGACGCCACGCAATGATCGCGCCCGATCGCACGACGTATCCGGCGTCCGGCACCTGGCTCCATGCCTCGGCCTCGTCGACGCGGACGAAGCCGTCGAGGCGATCGATGGTGGACTCGACCGCATGCCACGGCGACGGTGACGCATCGAGGAAGTCGATCAGGTCGGTGACGCCCGTCGGGACGCCGGTCTCGTTCATCGTCAGCCCCGCTGGAAGAGGCCCATCGGCAGGCCGGTGCCACGAAGGTGGCTGGTCTCGTTGACGGTGACGATCGAGCGTTCGCCGCTCGATGCTGCCGCAACCCGATTGATCGAGGTGTAGTTCGGATAGAAGAAGCCGCGGGCGAATTCGCCGAGACCCAAGATGTGCGAGAGATACCCGTTGATGATTCCGCCGTGGCAGACCACGGCGACCTTCTCGCCGCGATGGTCGTTGACGATGGTCTCGACCGCGTCGAGCACGCGTGCCCGGAAGTCCTCCTCCGACTCGTCTGACGACCATTCGCCCGCCAGCATTGCGTGCCAACGAGGATCGTTGGCCGCCTTGAGCTCCTCGACCGGTACGTATTCCGGGCTGTTCTGGTCCCACTCCGCAACGCCCGACGAGATCCGGATCTCCATCTGCAGCAGCGCTGCGAGCGGTTCCGCGGTCTGCTTCGCCCGGGCCATCGGGCTCGCATAGATCGCGTCGATGTGCTCTGACTCGAGATAGGCGGCGAGGTGTTCGGCCTGTCGGAGGCCATCGGGGGCCAGCTCGGGATCGGCCGCACCCTCCGTCAGTTCGCGTCGTATCGGTAACCCGTGGCGGATGATCAGCAGTTCCATTGTGAGATAGACAAGCAGATATGACCGGGCGAACGAAGATCGTGGCGACCATCGGACCTGCGAGCGACTCCGTCGAGGTGCTCGGCGAGCTGATCGACGCCGGCACAGATGTGATGCGGCTGAACCTCAGCCACGGAACGCTCGACGAGCACCTCGACGTGCTCGCACGGATCCGGTTGGTCGCGGCGGAACGTGGCGTCGCCGTCGCCGTGCTCGCCGATCTGCCAGGGCCGAAGATCCGTGCCGGAGCGTTTCCCGACGGTGGCGTGGTGCTGGGAACCGGTGCAACCGTCCAGCTCGTCAGCGGGAACGGGCCCAGCGACGACCGGAGAATCGAAGTCGACTATCCAACGCTGCTCGAGGACCTCACCGTCGGCGCTCGGGTGCAGCTCGGCGACGGCGCCATCGCGATGCGCGTGATCGACGTCGGCGACGAGTTCGCCACCGCTCGACTCGAAACGGGGGGTGAGGCGACCGGGCGGCCCGGCGTTCACCTGGCTTCGGACCGGCTTCGGCTGCCGTCGCCGACCGCGCACGACCTCGTGCTTGCCGCTGCCGTCGCGGAGGCAGGTGTCGAGTTCATCGCTGTCTCGTTCGTCCGGTCGCCGGGTGACATCGCGCAAGTTCGTGAAGTGGTGGGCGACCGGGCGCAGCTGGTGGCGAAGATGGAGACCAGTGCGTCGGTCGACCAACTCCACGAGATCATCGCCGCCGCCGATGTGGTGATGGTGGCCCGAGGAGATCTCGGCATCGACTGTCCGATCGAGGACGTCCCGCACCTCCAGAAGCGGATCATTCGTCATTGTGTCGAGGCGGGGGTTCCGGTGATCACCGCCACCCAGATGCTCGAATCGATGATCACTGCACCCTCGCCGACGCGTGCGGAGGTCAGCGACGTGGCGAATGCCGTGTTCGACGGGACCGACGCGGTCATGCTCTCCGGCGAGACGGCGATCGGGCATGACCCGGCTTCGGTGGTTCGCACCATGGCGACCGTTGCCGAGCGCGCCGAGTCCGAGGCGTCCTACCGGCGTTGGGCAGACCGACTCGGGCGAGTGCAACGCCTCTCGCACCACGAGCAGATGTCGAACATCGACGTGATCACCGCAGCGCTCACCCATGCTGCATCGCAAGCGGCAAACGACGCCGAGGTCTCGGCGATCTTGTGCTGCACGCGCAGCGGCCGCACCGCGCGGGCGATGGCGCGTTTTCGCCCATCGGCGGCGATGATCGGGCTGTCACCGCATCCCCACGTCGCGCGGGCGATGGCGCTGAGCTGGGGAGTGACACCGATCGAGGTCGATCTGTACGGCAGCACCGACGAGATGGTGTGGTTCGCGGTCGAGACCGCGCTCCGGGCCGGGCTGATCGCCTCGGGCGACCGCGTGCTGGTACTCGCCGGGGCACCGGATCCGACCCGTGAGCGTCCGCCCGACGCAGCCACCGACGTGCTGCGAATCGTGACCGTCGACTGATGGCGACGCGCCTGTGGTCCGAGACGGCGGGAGATCCATCGGCGCCGATCGCAGCGGTCGTGCATGGTTCGATGGACCGATCGGCGGGCCTCCTCCGACTCAGTCGTCGTCTCGACGCAACGCATCGAGTGGTCCGATACGACCGGCGCGGCTACGGCCGTTCGGTCGATGTGGGACCGCCCTGGACCGTCGAGGCCAACATCGACGACCTCGAGGAGATGCTGTCGGCGACCGGCTCCGAGCCGGCACTCGTGTTCGGCCACAGCTTCGGTGGCAACGTGGCGCTGGGGCTCGCAGCTCGCCGGCCCGATCTCATCGCCGGTGTCGTCGTGTACGAAACGCCGCTGTCGTGGCTCCACTGGTGGCCCGGCGATTCGGCGGGCGCTGCAGCGATGGCGGCAGATGACCCAGGAGCGGCAGCAGAGGCGTTCATGCGGCGCCTCGTCGGTGACGCCGTCTGGCAGCGACTGCCGCCATCGAAGCGTGCAGAGCGCCGGGCCGAGGGAGCGGCGATGGTGGACGAACTCGCCGACCTGCGTCGAGGCGCTCCGTGGGATGGTCACCGAATCGAGATCCCCGTGCTGGCCCTGTACGGCGAGCACGCGAGGCCCCACCATCGGACCGCAATGCAGGGCATGGTCGACATGATTCCGCGTTGCCGGGTCGCGATGGTCGCGGCGGCCGGCCACGCCGGGCCGCACACCGACGCCGATGCGGTGGTCGCGGCGATGGTGCCGTTTCTGGCGTCGCTCAACGGCGAGGCAACGGCAGGCGCCGGCTGAGAACCAGTGTGGCGACAGCCACGACCGCGGCGAGGGCCGCCAGCGTCGCCGTGCCGTTGATCCCGTGGATGCCGTACAACCATCCGCTGGCGACCGCGCCGAAGGCTCGAGCGACGGTGCCCACCGCATTGCCGACCGCGAGTGTCGTCCCGCGAGCGTCGGGCATCGATTCGCTGACCAGCGACAGCGACACGACGAAGGCCAGTTCGAAACCGAACAGCACCACGACGAGTCCGACGATTCCCGTCCAGAGTGCGTCGGCGCCGACCATCGCGACCAACCCCGCGAACAGAAAGGCGAGCCCCACGAGTGCCGTGCGCAGCTTCCCGACCCGGTCGGCGAAGGCGGCGCTGCCGAGGCTGGACACGAGTTCGGTGGCCCCGAACAGGACGGCTATGGCACCGATCCCGCCGGTCGACACTCCGAAGGCGTCGTCGAGCCAGCTTCCGGAGATCACGAACACCGAAAGCCCGGCCATCGCAGTGGTTGCCGACCCGATCATCACGAGCCAGGCCCTGCCGGTGATCGACGTCTCCGGAGGTCGGCGTGTCGGGGAGGAGATCTCCGGGAGCTGGACGCGCTCGATCGGATCGTCGTCGGCCGACGACCGGTCGTGCGGCAGCGTCCTTGCGACGAGTAGTGCAGCGAACGCGCATGCGATGGCGATGGCAACGAACGGTCCCCGCCATCCGAAGACGTTGATGAGGAGGGCCACGATCGGTGCTCCGACGAGCAGTGCAATCGCCCAGGACGTCTCGTACAGCCCGATCGACCGGGCCCGCCAGCGGTAGTCCACTCGATGACTGATCCACGCCTGACCCGCCACAGTCAGATTCGAGACGCCGAGCACGAGAATGAAGAACGAGACGGCGAACGACGCCAGCGTGCCGGCCAGTGCCAGCACCGCCGAGGCGCCGACCAGGCCGAGCGCGCCGATCATCACGGTCCGTTCACGACCGCGGTCGAGGTGGCGGCCGACGAAGACCGTCGACAATCCGGCGAACTCGCCCACCCCGAGCACGGTCGTGAGCTGTGTCGTCGTCGCCCCGAACGCCCGCTCGAGCGTGGGAAGGAACGGCGGAATCCAACGCAGTGCGACGTTGGTGACCGTCTTCGCAGCCGTCAGCCGGGTGAGCGTTCGTCCGTCGACGCCCGTTCTCGATTCGGCGACGTCGGGTGCGTCAGCCGCCATTCGAGGGAGCGCCGGGACGAGGGTCGGAGATCGTCACGGTGACGCCGAAGAAGGAGCACTCGGTGTCGGTGACGGTCACGTCCGAGCCGGCCAACTCGAAGTTGTCCTGCACCTTGTCGGCGCAGTCCTGCAACGACACCCGTTGCGTCCACACCGCGAAGGCCAGCAGCCCCAGGAGCGCCGCGACTGCGAGCTTCTGCACAATCGACTTCATGACCCAGAACGAGACCACGGCCCCGACAACGAGTGCGGTGGCTGCGACGAGCGCGATCGTTTCAGCGTCGGCAAGGGTCAGGGCGAACACGCGGGCAACTGTAGGCCGCCGGCCGAGTCGTCCCCTACGATCCCATGACGTGAGCGACCAGCCGATCCACTTCTCCTCAGGACTTCCGACCACCGTGCTGCCGGCCGCCGATTCCGAACTGTCGAGTCGGCTCGCGGCGGCGCTCGCTCAGCCGGTCGAACAACGGCGCAGTGAGGTTGCCGACGTCGTCGCCTCGGCACCGCACGACCTCGACGGTTGGGCCGAACTCGGCGACCTGGGTCGCGACCCGATCGAGCGGTACGCCGCCTATCGCGTCGGCTACCACCGCGGACTCGACACGCTGCGGGCCAACGGATGGCGCGGCAGCGGGTACGTGCGCTGGTCGGAACCCACCAATCGGGGGTTCCTTCGCTGCCTGCGCGGCCTCGGCGAGATGGCTGCCGACATCGGCGAGGTCGACGAGGCCGAGCGCTGCCGAACGTTCCTGCTGCAACTCGACCCGACCGGGATTCCCGCTGACTGACTCCCCTCGTCCGTTGGTCGGAGCGGTGCTCACCGGCGGAGCGAGTCGACGCATGGGCCGCACCAAGGCGCTGATCGAGATCGACGGCGTTGCGATGGCCAGCATCGTCGCGACCGCGCTTCGCGATGCGGGGTGCGTCAACGTGGTCGCCTACGGAGGCAATCCGGTCGAACTCGAACCCCTCGGCATGCCGGTGCTGCCCGACCTGCACCCCGGGTCTGGACCGCTCGGCGGCGTCTTGGGCGTTCTCGAGGTGTTCGCTGGGGCCGACCACGACGTCGGTGGCGTGTTCGTCGTGGCGTGTGACCTGCCGGCGTTGACCGGCGCTGACCTCGCCGGCATCGTCGAATCGGCTCGGGCGCACCCTGATGCCGATGTGGTGGTCGCACGTACGTCGGCGATCGAGCCGACGTGTGGTCTCTGGAACCCGCTCGCCACCGGACGGCTCCGTCGGTTCTTCGACGAGGGCGAACGGGCACTGCACGCGGCGATCGCGCACCTGACGTCGGTCGAGGTCGACATCGACCCGGCCGCACTGCGCAACATCAACACCCCCGACGACCTCGGTCGGTACTCTTGATGCTGTGACAGCTGAGGAAGTCTCCGTGCAGGATCTGGCGGCGCTTGGGCCATCGGCGCATATCGTCGACGTTCGAGAGCCCAGCGAGTGGGAGCAGGGCCACATCGACGGTGCGACGCTGGTGCCGCTGGCCACCGTCCCGGGCAATGTCGATGCATTCCACGGCAATCCGACCTACATCGTCTGCCGCTCCGGCAATCGATCGGGTCAAGCGTGCAACTTCTTGCGCGATCAGGGCCACGCCGTCGTGAACGTGACCGGCGGGATGATCGCCTGGTCGGCTGCCGGCTTCGAGATCGTCACCGGTGCCGGGTCCGGTGCCGCCGGTGCCTGACACCGCCAGCACTTACGTCTGGATCGATCGGCAGGGCGATCTCGACGATCTCATCGATACGTTGCTCGCAGCGCCGCGCTATGCGCTCGACACCGAGTTCCATCGCGAACGCACCTATTTCCCGAAGCTTGCGCTGGTGCAGGTTGCGTGGCGCACGTCCGACGGTCAGGAACTGGCGCTGATCGACCCGCTCGCCGTCGACGTCACGCCCTTCGACCGACTGTTCTCCTCCGACGCCCTGTGCGTGATCCACGCAGCGCAGCAGGATCTCGACGTCCTGACCCACGCAGTCGGGTCCGTGCCGGCGAGAATGTTCGACACCCAGTTGGCGGCCGGTTTCGTGGGATACGGCACCCCGTCGCTGGTGTCGCTGCTCCAGGGCGAGATCGGCATTTCACCACCCAAAGGCGACCGGTTGACCGACTGGCTGCGACGTCCGCTGTCCGACAGTCAGCGTCAATACGCCGCGGTCGACGTCGAGTACCTCCTGGAGGTGCACGAACGGTTGGTTGCGCAGCTCGCAGAGGTGGGGCGACTGACCTGGGCCGAGGATGCGTGCGAAGAGCTCCGGACGCGTCCGACGAGCGGGTCCGCCCCCGACGACGCGTGGCTGCGACTCAAGGATGCCCGCTCGTTGCGGCCCAACGCCCGAGCCGTCGCCCAGAGCGTCGCGGCGTGGCGTGAGCGCCGGGCAATGCGAACCGACGTGCCCGTTCGTCAGGTGCTGCCCGACCTGGCGATCCTGGGCATCTCCCAACGGGCGCCGTCGTCGGCGAAGGAGCTGTCGCAGGCCCGCGGCGTCGACGAGCGGCACTCTCGAGGAGGCATCGCCGAGGAGATCCTCGACGCCGTGCGTGCCGGAAAGGGATCTCCGCCACCGTCGCCCCCGGTGTCGGCCGACGATCTCGACCGCAACATGCGACCCGCGGTGACCCTGGTGTCGGCCTGGGTTGGTCAACTCGCCAAGGACGAGCGGCTCGACCCTGCCCTGCTCGCGACGCGTGCCGACATCGTGGCGTTCCTGCGCGGTGACGGCGATTCCCGGCTGGGAACCGGTTGGCGCAACGACCTCGTCGGCGACGGCATCCGGCGGCTCGTCGGCGGGGAAGCAGGTCTCACGTTCGACCCCGAAGGACGCCTGCGCCTGCACGCCGTCTCCGACTGAACGCTGCGGCGGGCCGCGCGCAACGTTCTCGCACCGGACAATTCGGTGTGAGCAGAGAAATCCCTGCTTGCACCGCTACCCTGTGCACGAATGTCAGCTTTCTAGAGTGTGGGAGCCCTGTCGTGAAGAAGGGTCGTCATCGCCGGTTCGAAGAGGCGAGAAAACTGAAGCAGTCCGGTCCGGGAGCCTTTGATTTGGGCTTCGGTGACCGTTCCGCTCCCTCGTCGTCGAACGACGAGGACGAAGACGAATATGCCGCGCTCGCCGAGAAGTATGGCGTCACCTTCGACGACGACGACGATTCCGAAGACTGACCGGGTCACGCCGGTGCCCGGCATCGCGCCACCGGTTGCGCAGGTGTCAGGTCCCTGATCAACGACGGCGGACGGCCGGGTGGGGGAGCGGGACCCAGTTCGGGCGTTCCAGCTGCGCAACCATCAGCTCGTAGATCGGTGCGCCGATCAGTTCGACGATGTCGTCCTTGGCGGACACGTACAGTGCCTCGCTGCCGACGAACGCGTCGGGTTCTTCGGTGCACCACCAGGCGAACTCGTCGCCACCTTCGCCCCAGTCGCGCCGTTTCCACTCACGGAGTCGAGATGTCACGTGGCCGGATTCGTCGGTCGAGTGCTCGAGACGGATCGGCACCTGCCAGCACACCGACGGCTTCCAGTCCATCGGCCGCTCGTCGGCCTCGAGCGCGGCGATGTGCAACGCGCATCCGACGCCGCCCTCGAAGCCGACGCGGTTGAGGAAGATGCACGCGTCGTCCACCAATCGAGTCAGCCTCGGTACCGTCCCGTCCTCCTCTGGTTCGCCCTCGGCGAGGTACCCCTTCTTTCCATGGCCCTTCTTGTGGAACTGCCAGTGCTCGGGTGTGAGCCGTTCGGCGTGACGTTGCAGGTTCGCCATGTCGTCGGCGTCGGCGAAGTGTGCGCCGAAGCTGCAACATCCCAGGGCCGCTTCGGGCGCCGGCTCGTCGAGGATGCCCTTGCAGCCGCAGCCGTAGATACACGTGTAGTTCGAACGCAGGTACGTGGCGTCGAAGACCCAGGTCCGGTGCTCGTTCGGATCCTCGAAGCTGATCCACTCGTGCAGATCCTCGGGTGCTGGTGGGCGCGCAGTACTCACGGCCGAGCAAGCTACCGGCCTCGATAGGCTCGCCCGGGATATGACCGCCTCGATGAACGCCGACCAACTGCGCGACTCCTTCCGCGACTTCTTCGCTGCGAAGGACCACACGGTCGTGCCGTCGGCCAGTCTCATCCCTCACGACCCCACGGTGCTCTTCAATGTGGCGGGCATGTTGCCGTTCAAGCCCTACTTCGTCGGCGACGAACAGCCCCCGTATCTGCGGGCGGTCAGTTCGCAGAAGTGCGCCCGCGCGGGTGGCAAACACAACGACCTCGACGACGTCGGGCGCACCAAGCGTCACCTCGTGTTCTTCGAGATGCTCGGAAACTTCAGCTTCGGCGACTACTTCAAGGAGTCGGCGATCCCGTGGAGCTGGGACCTCGTCACGGGCGACCCGGCCAACGGCGGCTGGGGTTTCGACGGCGACCGGCTCTGGATCACGGTGCACGAATCAGACGACGAGGCCGAGGCGATCTGGCACGAGATCGTCGGCGTGCCGATCGAGCGCATTCAACGTCTCGGCGACAAGGACAACTTCTGGCAGGCAGGCGACACCGGCCCCTGCGGGCCGTGCAGCGAGATCCACATCGACCGTGGCCCGGCCTTCGGTCCAGAGGGTGGACCGCTCGGTGATCCTGCCGGCGACCGTTTCATGGAGTTCTGGAATCTCGTCTTCATGCAGTTCGACCAGGCGCCGGACGGTAGCCGAACCCCGCTGCCCCGGCCTTCGATCGACACCGGTGCGGGACTCGAACGGATCCTGGCACTGGTGCAGGGCGTCGACTCGGTCTGGGAGACCGACCTGATGCAGCCGATGATCGACGAGGCCTGTTCGATCACGGGCAAGTCGTACCGCGTCGGCGACTACAACGACCGGGAGAGCTTCGCCATGCGGGTGCTCGCCGAACACGCACGTTCCGGAGCGATGCTCGTCAACGATGGTGTCTTTCCGTCGAACGAGGCCCGCGGCTACGTGCTTCGCCGCATCATCCGCCGCGCTGTTCGGTATGCGTACCTGCTCGGCACCGAGTCGCTGGTGATGCCTCGGCTCGCCGACGTGGCCATCGACGTGATGGGCAACGCATATCCCGACATCGTCAAGAACCGTGACTTCGTGATCAGCGTGATGACCAAGGAGGAGGAGCGATTCCGCCAGACCCTGAAGCACGGCCTCGGCATCCTCGACGGCGAACTCGGCGCCAACCCGACCGAGTTGTCCGGATCGACGGCGTTCCTGCTCCACGACACCTACGGCTTCCCGCTGGAGCTGACCCAGGAGATCACCGCCGAGCGCAACGTCGCCGTCGATCTCGCCGGGTTCACCACCGAGATGTCCGCGCAACGTGAGCGAGCCAAGGCAGCGCAGAAGGGCGCCGGCGACGGCGTCGACCTCGACGCCTACCGTGACGTCGTCGAGCAGTTCGGCGTCACCGAGTTCGTGGGGTACGCCGAGGACACCGCCGAGAGCCGCGTGCTCGCAGTGGTACCGGTCGAGAGCGCCGACGCCGACGCCGACACACGGGTCGGGCTCGTTGACGTGTTCCTTGATCGCACCTCGTTCTACGCCGAATCCGGCGGCCAGATCGGTGATACGGGCACGATTGTCACCGACACCGGCACCGCAGAGGTGCTCGACACCACGTTCGCCCTCCCCAATCTCCGACGCCATCGGGCGCGCATCACCGATGGCGCGGTCACCCCCGGCCAGCGAGCCACGGCGACGATCGACCACGAACGCCGGGCGGCCATTCGGCGCAATCACACCGCGACGCATCTGCTGCACCACGCCTTGCGGCAGGTGCTCGGTGAACATGTCAAGCAGGCCGGTTCGATGGTGGGGCCCGACCGTCTCCGCTTCGACTTCAGCCACTACGAGGCGGTGACCGACGAGCAGATCCTCGAGATCGAGCGGCTCGCCAACGCCGAGACGCTCCAGAACACGCCGACACGGATTTTCGAGACCACCAAGGACGAAGCCGAGGCGCTCGGCGCGATCGCGTTCTTCGGCGACAAGTACGGCGACATCGTGCGCGTGCTCGAGGCAGGCTCGTCGATCGAACTGTGTGGTGGCACCCACGTGCGCGCCACTGGCGACATCGGCACGATCAAGGTCGTGAGCGAATCGTCGATCGGGTCGAACCTGCGCCGAATCGAAGCCGTCACCGGTGACGCGAGCGTGGCGCTGCTGCAACGCGACGAGCAACTCATCGCCGATGCCGCACGTCTGGTCGGATCGTCCGGTGACGACCTGCTCGTCGGCGTGCAGCGCAAGCTCGACGAGACCAAGGCATTGCACGACGAGGTCAAGGCGCTGCGAGCACAGCTGGCGATGGGTCGAGCCGGCGAACTGGCGGCGATCGCCCATGAGGGTGTGCTGGTCACGCAGGTCGATGGTCTGAACCCCGGCGATCTTCGCGAGCTGGCCATCGCCGTACGCCAGCATCCCGGGATCCGCCTGGTCGTGCTGATCGGCGAGACGACGAGCGGCGGTGTCGGCCTGGTCGCCGCGGTCGAGGCCGGTAGCGGCTGGACGGCATCCGACCTGTTGAACGGCGCCGCCAAGGCCGTCGGTGGCGGTGGCGGCGGCAAGGGTGACATCGCAACCGCTGGCGGCAAGGACGTCACCGGCATTCCGGCAGCGCTGGAGCTGGCCGCGAATGCGGCCGCGGGGCTCGTCGCCGCTGCTCCGTGAGCCGCCCTCCCGGCGTTCGGGCGCTCGGTGTCGATCTGGGGTCGAAACGGATCGGCATCGCAGTCAGCGACATCTCGGGCACGGTGGCGTCTGCGCTCACCACGGTCCATCGGTCGTCGTCGCGACGTCACGACCATTCGGCGATCGGCAAGCTCGTTCGTGACGAGGAGGCGGAGCTGGTCGTGGTCGGGCTGCCACTGTCGCTCGATGGCAGTAGGGGCCCCGCTGCTCGGTCTGCCGAGACGGAAGCGCGTCAGCTGGCTAGCGTTGTCGGAGTGCCGGTCACCATGTACGACGAGCGATTCACCACGGTGACCGCCGAGCGCGGCATGCTCGAAGCCGGCCTCGACGCCAGACAGCGTCGCAAGGTCGTCGACAAGGTTGCCGCCGCGGTGATGCTGCAGGCATGGCTCGATCATCGAGCTGCGGCGTGGCAGCGCGATGCCGCCACGGGGGACGGCGTATGACCCAGCTCGACCCACTGCTCCCCGAAGCCCAGATCGACCCCGATTCGAGGCCCGCAGTCGACTGGTCGATCGATCCGTGGGATGCCACCGATCAGACCGGATCGGTCGAGCGCTTGCGCAGCGAACGGCGGTTCGTCAAGTGGATCGTGTGGGCATCGATGGCGGTTGCGGTGATTGCGATCCTGATCGCCGGTTTCGTGGGCTGGTGGTATCTCGGAAAGATCAACCCCGAAGGCGCTCCCGGCGACGTCCAGAGCTTCACGGTCAATGAAGAGGACGATCTCGAATCGGTGGCGCAACGGCTGGCCGACGACGGCCTGGTCACCGATTCGGGGATCTTCGAGTGGTACGTCGAACGGGAGGGCGGATTGGAGCTGACCCCGGGCTATTACGAGATCCGCCCCAGCGACCACATGGGCAACGTGCTCGGACGCTTGCGCACACCGCCCGGCCAGACCTACAGCAAGGTGACATTCCCCGAGGGGTTCACGCTGGACAAGATGGCGAATCGGCTCGACACCTCCGTTGATCGCCTGGCAGCGAGCGAGTTCCTCACCGCCGCAACCGATGGGACCATCCGCGCCGCATGGCAGCCGTTGGCAGTGACTTCGCTCGAAGGCCTGTTGTTCCCCGACACCTACCAGGTGTCGAATGCCGAGAGCGAGGGCCAGGTCGTCGAGCGGATGATTGCGCTGATGGAACGCGTCGGCGGCCAGGAGGACATCGTCAACAAGTCGGCCGCACTCGGTCGCACGCCCTACGAGACGCTGATCATCGCGTCGATGATCGAACGCGAGGCCCGTGTGCCCGAGGATCGGGCGAAGATCTCTCGCGTCATCCACAATCGGCTCTTCTTCTCGGCGCTGCGGCCCGACCAGCCGTTCCCGCTGCAGATCGATGCGACGGTGCTGTACGGGCGTGACCAGGCCGGGATCGACCCGGAGATGCCGTTCTCGCAGCTGCGCACCATCGACACGCCGTACAACACGTATCTGCGACCCGGTCTGCCGCCGACGCCGATCGCGGCGCCCGGGCGGGCGTCGATCCAGGCGGCGCTGAACCCGGCACCGAATCCGCCGGCCGGCGATCCGATCTGCGCCGAGCTCTCGAATCCGACCCAGTGCTACTACTTCTATTACGTCCTGGCTGACGAGAACGGCGGTCACGTGTTCGCGTCCGAGCTGTGGCAGCACGAGCGGAACGTCGAACTGGCCCGCCAGGCCGGTCTGCTGTGACGCAGCGCCGGTTGGCGGCACTGATCGGGTCACCGGTCGCACACAGCCTGTCGCCGGTGATCCACCAGGCGGCGTTCGATGCAGCGGACGTCGAATGGAACTACACCGCGTTCGACGTTGCCGCAGGCCGGGGCGCCGACGCGATCGCGGCCATGCGGGTGCTCGGCATCGCGGGGTTGTCGGTGACGATGCCGCACAAGCACGATGTTGCCGATGCCGTCGATCGGCTCGATCCGGCCGCGGCGGCGCTGCGCTCGGTGAACACCGTGAGTTGGGTCGGCGACGAACTCGTCGGATCGAGCACCGATGGAGCGGGGTTCATCGCCGCGCTCGCCGAGGACGGCGTCGAGGTCGGCGGCGCCGGCGTGGCGATCATCGGCGCCGGAGGCGCTGCCCGGTCGCTGATCGACGCGCTGGGGCGCTCTGGGGCCCGCTCGATTCGCGTGATCAACCGCACGGTCGATCGTGCGGCGTCGGCGTGTGTGCTCGCGGCCGTCGCAGAGGTTGGCACCGCAGCCGACATCGACGCGGCCGACCTGGTCGTCAACGCGTCGAGCGTCGGCATGGGGATCTCGCCGAGCGATGCGAGAGCGATCGACCTGCCGTGCGATCCCGATCGGCTGCGGCCGTCGCAGATCGTCGTCGACCTGGTCTATCACCCGCAGCACACCACCTGGCTGGTGGCCGCCGAGCGTGCCGGAGCCCGGACGATCGACGGGCTCGGCATGCTGATCCACCAGGCCGCGCTGCAGCAACTCGCCTGGCTCGGTGCGTTGCCCGACGTCGGGGTGATGCGGAGCGCCGCCGAAGACGTGCTGGCGCGTCGTTCCCGGCGACCTGACGGCCCCGGGCGATAGCCTCGGCTCGATGTTGCGGTATCTCACGGCGGGCGAATCTCACGGGCAGGCGCTGGTCGTCGTGATGGAGGGCCTCCCGGCGGGACTGCCGATCACCGTCGAGCAGATTCAGGTCGAGATGGGCCGTCGTCGGCTCGGCTACGGCCGCGGACCACGACAACGATTCGAAGCCGACGAACTCACGCTGATCGGTGGTGTCCGTCACGGACGAACGCTCGGCTCGCCGATCGCGATCGAGATCAAGAACAGCGAGTGGTTCCGCAGCGACAAGTGGCACGAGGAGATGAGCCCGGCCCCCGGCGCCACGAAGACACCGCTCACGCAGGTTCGACCAGGCCACGCGGACTTGGCCGGTATGCAGAAGTACGGGTTCACCGACGCCCGTGACGTCCTCGAACGCGCGAGTGCCCGTGAGACCGCAGCTCGAGTTGCTGCCGGTGCCGTCGCCAAGGCGTTGCTGTCGCACATCGGAGTCGAGATCATCTCCCATGTCATCCAGATGGGCGCCGCTCGCGTGCCGGACGGCGCCGCTCGCCCGACGCCCGAGCAGCTCGACCGCATCGACGACAACCAGGTGCGCTGCTTCGACCTCGACACCAGCGAGGCGATGGTCGGCGAAATCAAGGCGGCCGCCAAGGACGGCGATTCGCTGGGCGGCATCGTCGAAGTGCTCGGCTTCGGCGTGCCGGTCGGGCTCGGAAGCCATGTCCATTGGGACCGCAAACTCGACGCGCTGCTCGCTCAGGCAGTCATGAGCATCCAGGCGGTCAAGGGCGTCGAGATCGGCGACGGCTTCGAGGTCGCCGGACGTCGCGGCAGCGTCGCCCACGATCCGATTTCCTGGGATGCAGACGCGGGTGAGTACCGACGGGGCAGCACCCTGGCCGGTGGCACCGAGGGTGGCATCTCGAACGGTGAGCTGTTGGTCGTGCGGGCGGCGATGAAGCCGCTTGCGACGCTCAATGTCCCGACGCTCGAGACTGTCGACACGGTCACCAAGGAGTCCACGGTTTCGTTCAAGGAGCGCACGGACGTCACGGCGGTCCCGGCGATGGGCGTGGTCGCCGAGACCATGGTCGCGCTCGTGCTGGCGACCGAAGCCCAACGCAAGTTCGGCGGCGACTCGCTCGACGAGTTCGTCCGCAACGCCGAGGCGTTCGCGGCGACCCTGCCGTGACTCATCTGGTGCTCGTCGGGATGATGGGTGTCGGCAAATCGACGGTCGGGCGCCTGGTCGCTGCCGAACTCGATCGCCCGCTGTTCGACTCCGACGAGATGATCGAGGAACGCACCGGCCGTACGGTTCGGGAGATTTGGGCGACCGACGGCGAGGCGGCGTTCCGCGAGCTCGAGACCGACACGTTGATCGAAGCGCTGGCCGCGCCGGAACCGTCGGTGATCGCTGCTGCCGGTGGTGTGGTGCTCAGCGACGTCAACCGCACGGCGCTGCGAAGCACTGACGCACGGGTCGTGTGGCTCCTGGCCGATCTCGCCGTGCTGGTCGACCGAGTACGCGCCGGAGGTCACCGGCCGCTGCTCGACGAAGATCCCGAGGGTGCACTCCGCCGCTTGTACGACGTCCGCGAGCCCTTGTATCACGAGGTTGCCGACGCAGTCGTTTCCGTCGACAACCGTTCTGCGCACGATGTGGCCAAGGCGGTGCTTCGATGCTGCGCGTGAACGTGCCGCTCGCCGATCGGTCCTACGACGTACTGGTCGGCAACGGAGCGGTCAACGAACTCGCTTCGATGCTGCCGGCGTCGACTCGTCGGGTCGCGGTGGTCACTCAGGACGACATTCCGCTGTCTGTCTCGTTGCCCGACCACGACCTCGAGACCTATGTGATCGGCAACGGCGAAGCGGCCAAGTCGCTGGCGACGATCGAGACGCTCGTGCGTGGGTTCGCACGACAGGGACTCACTCGTCGTGACGTGGTCGTCGGTGTCGGCGGCGGCATGGTCACCGACGTCGCCGGCTTCGCTGCGGCATCGTGGCATCGGGGGACTCCGGTCGTGCACGTCTCGACCACGCTGCTCGGCATGGTCGACGCCGCGATCGGCGGCAAGACCGGTGTCAATCTGCCGGAGGGCAAGAATCTCGTCGGTGCGTTCTGGCAACCGGCAGGCGTGATCTGTGACCTCGACGCGCTGGCGACGCTGCCCGACCGTGAGACGCGGTGCGGTCTGGGCGAGATGTCGAAGTACCACTTCCTCACCGGTGACGACCTGCTGGCGATGCCGCTCGACGAACGTATTGCTCGTTGCATCGAGATAAAAGCAGAGGTCGTTGCTTCCGACGAGCGCGAGGGTGGGCGTCGGGCGTTGCTCAACTACGGCCACACGCTTGCCCATGCACTCGAGATCGCGACCGACCACGACCTCGCCCATGGCGAAGCGGTGGCCGTCGGCCTGATGTTCGCCGCCGAACTCGCGCTCGAACTCGGGCGCATCGAGCACGACCGAGTCGACGAGCACCGCCGCATCGTGGCGGGGGAGTACGGGCTGCGGATCACGCCGCCCGAACGGCTCGATGTCGACGAACTGATGGCGCTGATGGCCCGGGACAAGAAGGCGCTCGACGGACTGACGTTCGTGCTCGACGGCATCGACGGCGTCGAGGTGGTCGACGACGTTCCCGAGCCGGCGGTGCGTCGTGCTCTCGAGCGGTTCGTGTCGTGAGGTGTTCGTGACCGCTGTCAGCACCGCGGGGTGTGCGCCGATCGATCATGGTCGGCGAGTCGAGATGATTCGAGCCCACGATCCGTTCGGCAGCGCAAGTGCCTGCGATGCGCTGTTGTTCACCGACCTCGTCGATGTGCGCTGGCTCACGGGGTTCACCGGATCGAACGGCTGGGCCGTCCTGACGGCGCACGACCTGGTCCTCGGTACCGATGGACGGTACGGCGATCGGGCCCGCGCCGAGGCGGCATCGAGCGGCGCGACGGTGATCGCCGAGATGTCGAGGGTGAAGCTGCACCATCGGCTGATCGGGTCGCTCACCGGCACGCAACGCGTCGGCCTCGACCCGGTGTCGACGAGCCACGCTGAATGGCAGCGACTCGCTGCGGACCTCACACTCGAGCCGGTCGGTTCCCTGGTCGGGCTCCAGCGCCGGATCAAGGATGACGCAGAGATCGAACGGATGACGGTCGCCGCACGAGCTGCCGACGCCGCTTTGGCCGAGGTCGAGCCGGCCCTGTTCGCCTCGGTCGACACGCCGGTGACCGAGGCTGACATCCGAACTGAACTCGAGTACCGGATGCGGCTCCACGGCGCCGACGACCGCAGCTACGACACGATTGTCGCCGGCGGTCCCGACCACGCCGCCCGGCCGCACCACGACGCAACGAACCGCACGATCGTCGCTGGTGACACGGTGATCATCGACGTCGGCGCGCTCGTCGATGGCTACCACTCCGACATGACCCGCTCGTATGTCATCGGTGAACCGACCGACGAACAGCGCGAGATCTACGCCCTCGTCGAAGCGTCGCATGCAGCGGGAATCGCCGCACTGCGACCCGGGATCTCTGCCCGGGAACTCGACACGGTGTGTCGTGACGTCTTCGACCAGGCGGGCCGGCTCGATTGGTATCCCCACGGAACCGGTCATGGCGTCGGTCTGCAGATCCACGAATCACCGTTCCATTCCCAGGCCTCCGACGAGGTCATCGCGGCAGGGAACGTGGTGACGGTCGAGCCGGGGCTCTATCGTGTCGGCTTCGGTGGATTCCGGATCGAGGACCTCCTCGTCGTCACCGAAACCGGCTCACGGCCACTCACGCACACGGTGCCGCGACCTTTCCCGGGTTGAACCCCGGCACGACCGACACCAGCCCACCGACCCGAACCAATCATTGAGGACGCGACCATGCCCCAGATCTCCGTGAACGACCTGAAGAACGGAATCACGCTCGAACTCGACAACGGACTGTTCCAGGTCATCGAGTTCCAGCACGTCAAGCCGGGTAAGGGGGGCGCATTCGTGCGCACCAAGATCCGCAACGTCAGGTCTGGCGCGGTGATCGACAAGACCTTCAATGCCGGGATCAAGGTCGAGCAGGCCATCGTCGACCGCCAGGACATGCAGTTCCTCTACAAGGATGGCGACGACTACGTGTTCATGAACACCTCGACCTACGACCAGATGAACGTGCCGAACGTGGCACTGGGTGAGGCCGCCGACTACCTGACCGAGCAGATGATCGCTCAGATCGCCCAATACCAAGGCGAGATCATCGGCGTCGAGATCGCCGCCTCGGTCGAGTTGACGATCGCCGACACGGAACCGGGCGTGCAGGGCGACAGGGTCTCAGGAGCCCGCAAGCCGGCGACGCTCGAGACCGGCAAGGTGCTGCAGGTGCCGCTGTTCGTCGAACCTGGCGACAAGGTCAAGGTCGACACCCGCACCGGCGACTACATCACACGCGTCTGACGCAGGATCGATCGCAACTCATGGCTGCCATGCCGCGCCCCGACGACCGCTCCGACGCTCGCGAACGGGCGCTCTACCTGCTCTACGAGGCGTACTCCAAGGGCATCGCGCCGGTCGATGCGCTCGCGCTGCAGGTGCTCGAGCCGGATCAGTTGACCGTCCTACTGGTCACCGGGGTCGGCGAGCACGTGGAGCAGCTCGACAGCGCCATCGCTGCTCGAGCCAAGGGGTGGACGCTGGCGAGAATGCCGGTGCTCGACCTGAACGTGCTGCGCCTCGGTGCGTTCGAACTCGCCCACCGTCCCGACGTTCCGGTCGCGGTGGCGATCGACGAGGCCGTCGAGCTGGCCAAGCGGTTCTCGACCGACGACAGCGGCAAGTTCGTCAACGGGGTGCTCTCGGCACTGGTGGGCGACCTGCGAGAGTAGGGCCCGTGTTCCCGTTCCGACACGATCTGAGCCCCTGTGGTCCCAGATCCAGGGACGCTCGGAGCGCAGGTCGGTCCTCGGGGAGCTGGGATCGATCGGCGACGTGACCGTCACGGAGGCATCCGAGGGGAGGGAGGATTGTGTCCCGCCACAGCAACGATGGTGGCACCGTGTGACGCCGCCGACGGCGCCGCAGGTGTTGCTCGCCGGCGCCGCCGTGATCTGGACCTGGTACTTCGCCGTCCGATCGTTGAACATTCACCACGCCCTCGGTACCGCGACCTACGACTCGGCGCTCTTCGACCAGGGCATGTGGCTGCTGTCGCGGTTCGACGCGCCGTTCTCGACGTTGATGGGTCGCAACCTGTTCGGCGACCACACGTCGTTCGTGCTGCTGTTCCTGGTGCCGCTGTACTGGCTCGCGCCTGGGGCGTGGATCATGTTCACCGCACAGTCGGCCGCGATCGCTGCCGGCGCGATTCCGGTGTTCCTCTACGGTCGACGGCGCCTCGGGTCCGAGTGGTGGGCGCTCATCGGTGCCGGGACGTACCTGCTGCATCCGGCGGTGGGCTGGACGAACCTCGAGAACTTCCATCCCGACGCATTCCTCGGCGTCTTCGTCGGGTTCGCCATCTATGCGGCGCTGGAACGCAAGTGGCGGCTCTACGTGGTGTTCGTGGTGCTGTCGTTGCTGGTCAAGGAAGACGTCTCGCTGGTGATCGTGCCGCTCGGGATCTGGGTGGCGATCCGGCGAGACAGGCGCATCGGACTGCTGACGGTGTTCGGCAGCCTGGCGTTCATGGCCGTCGCGATGTTCGTGGTGATGCGCAGCCTGATCGGTGTGCCAACCCGAAACGGGTGGCGCATCCCGTTCGGCGGCGTGCGGGGCTTGTTCGACACGGCCTTCACGAATCCGACGCGACTCGTCGAGCATCTGCGCAGCGACGACCGGCCGTGGTACCTCGTCCAGATGACGGCGCCGTTCGCCTGGCTGTTCGCGAGGTTGCCCGATGTGGCGTTGATCAGCGCCTTGGTGCTGTTCACGAACATCCTGAGCACCTTCTGGTACCAGTACCAGATCGATTACCACTACAGCCTGATCGCCGTACCGGCCCTCTCGATCGGCACGGTGTATGCGATCGGAGCCCTACGTGAGCACATCGTGCGGGTCCGGGGCCGGGACGTCACCGTGAGGTCGAGGCCGATTGCGCTCGCCGTGTTGGCCTCGGCGACGTTGGCGACGGCCTACCTGTGGTCGCCCGTGCCGTGGGGGAGGACGCCGATGTTCTACGGCAAGACCGACAATGTCTACGCCGCATCGGCCCG
>DATLBC010000005.1:0-79046 GCA_035527095.1 Ilumatobacteraceae bacterium
TCCTGCCAGTCGCTCGGCAACACCTCGACGTTGACGGCCGTGTCGGTCACTCCGCCAGCGTACGCAGATCGGCTTCGGCTGCGACGAGCGGCCGCCAGGCGGCTTGACTGGGGCCATGTCACGTTGGTCCCCGTACGCCGCCGGCGCCCTCTTCGTCTCCGCAGGTGTCATGCACTTCGCGAAGCCCGACTTCTTCGAGTCGATCGTGCCCGAATGGTTCCCGAACGCAAAGCTCGCCAATCAACTGAGCGGCACCGCCGAGATCGCTCTCGGTGTCGGGATGTGGGTGCCGCAGACCCGACGAGCCTCGGCCCTCGGACTGCTGGCGCTCACAGCAGCCGTGTTCCCGGCGAACATCGACATGGCGCTCAACAAGGTCGAACTGAAGCCCGTCGACGGCAAGATGGAGCGCAGCGCCGGAACCGCGACAGGACCGCAGAACTGGATTCGCCTGCCGATGCAAGTCCCGCTCGCCTGGTGGCTGTGGCGCGAGGCGAGTGCCGCCGCATGAGCGCCGTTCGCTGCAGGTTCTACGGTTGACCCCATGGAAACGATCATCGATCGGCTGATCACGGGCGTTGGACGCTACGAAGGCACCGGTGACGGCATCGAGAGTGGCCCGTTCAACGCGACGATCGAGATCGCCACGCTCCTCGACGGGATGGGTGCGTCGATCGACTACATCGCGACGGGCCCCGACGACACCGAGCTGCACCGCGAGCACACCGTGGTGGCCTTCGACATGTGGTCGGGCGAGGCCACGCTGTACGTGCTGTGCGCCGAGTTGAGCGGGGTGGGTCAACTCGTGCAAGCGAGCGGGTCGACGTTCACCAACGGCCAGGGCACCGACGGCTTCGAGCTGCAGATCGAGATCGTGATCGCCGACCGGCTCGAGTACATCTGGTCGTGGGGACAGCCGGGTGAGCCACTGATCGAGCAGTCACGGGCCGTGTTCCCGCTGCAGTGAGCACGGCAGGCAGCGCGCGGCGTGACAGTCAGTCGCGTTCGGAGCGATCGAGCGTGAGCACGTCCGGCCGCGAGTAGTGCCCGACCGGATCGAACATGCGGCGTCCCGACGGGATCCGCGACAGATCGAGCGTCGCTGACACGACGCCGGCCGAACCGATGAGCGGTCCGGCGATCACCTCACCACCCGGCGCGACGATCGAACTGTTGCCGCGGGACATCAGATCGTCCTCGCCGCCGTACAACTCATCAGCGTCGGGCAGGTCGCGCGGCACGTCGCACCCTCGGAGATAGGCGGTGACGCCGACGACGAACAACTGACCCTCCTTCGCGATGTGACGCAACGTCGGGACCCACTCGTCGCTGTTGTCCCAGGTCGGCGCAAGGAGGACATCGACCCCCTGCTCGTACATCGCCACTCGTGCAAGTGGCATGTAGTTCTCCCAGCAGATCAGCGATCCCACTCGGACGTTGCCGATGTCGACGGTCGTCAGGACGTCATCGTATCCGTTGGCCCAGACCAGCCGCTCGGCGCCGGTCGGCACCAGCTTGCGATGACGGCCTGCGAGCTCGCCGAGGTCGTTGACGTACACGACGGAGTTGTAGAGGCTTCCAGAGCGCACGCGCTCGGTTACTCCGAGTGCGACCCAGACACCGGCTGCGCGTGCGGCTTCGAACAGCGGCTCGAGATCCGGGCCGTCGACGTCGACCGCCTGAGCGCTGAACCGGTCGTACCAGTCGCCGTCGCTCATCGGTGGACGACGCCACACCCAGTCGGGGTAGCCGGGCACGAAGGATTCGGGGAACACGACCAGATCCGCGCCCGCGCGAGCTGCATCGGCGACGTGCGCGGCGGCCAGTTCGAGCGTTGCCGCGCGGTCGAGATAGGCGGGGGTCGCCTGGACGGCGACGACCGTGAACGTCCCGTCGGCACCCGCCGGCCGGCGTAGGTCCCCATCTCGATTTGACATCTCGCCCCCTGACGCTTGCGCCATGGCGACCGTACCAGACCCGTTCCCGGCGCTGGTTCGGGCCGACCTCACGGTCGATGGGCCGTCTCGTTCACGCTTCGTTGACGTTCGAGGCCGGGTACGTCACCGTCATCGTCGATGCGCCATCCACCCCTCGGTCACTTCGAGGAGAACGATGCGCCGCAAGCTCAGCCGAGGAGGGACGACACACGCGCCGCCGCGATGACCACGGCCGGACCGAAGCGTCGACCCGGCTGGCGTGTCAACCGTTCGATCGGCCCGCTGACCGACAGCGCGGCCACCGTCGCACCGTCGGCGCCGACCACCGGGCCACTCACCGACGCAACGCCTGCCTCGCGTTCGCCGACACTCTGCACCCAGCCCTGCTTGGACACTTCACCCGACAGCACCCGTCCCGCCGATCCGACGTCGAGCGGCAGCACCGACCCCTGGGGGACGATCCACCGCAGACCGTGCGGCGACTCGAGCGACACGACGCAGCGCCGCTGCGCTCCCGCTCGCACGAAGAGCTGCACGCTCTCGCCGGTGTCGGTACGCAGTTCCTCCAGCACCGGTCTGGCCAGCTCGACAAGAGGAAACCGCTCGGCTGCCGCCTGACCGAGCGACACGAGACCGAGGCCGAGTTCGTAGCGTCCGGCGCCATCCCGGCGAAGCAGACCATGTAGCTCCAGCGCAGCACCGAGACGGTGCACCGTGGCCCGGGGAAGGCCGGTGCGGGACACCAGCTCGGCCAACGAGGCCGGCGACCCGACCACCGCCTGCAAGACGGTGACGGCCTTGTCGAGCACCCCGACACCCGATACGCTTTCCATATCTCAAGAACGATATCCCACATAGTGGGAAACGACAAGGAGTCGGGACGATGGGAAAGACACTGCCGGAGAAGGTGTGGGAACGCCACCTGGTGCACTCGGCGCCCGATGAGCCCGACCTGCTGTACATCGACCTGCACCTCGTGCACGAAGTCACCAGCCCGCAGGCGTTCGACGGGCTCCGCCTCACGGGCCGCACTGTCCGTCGGCCGGAGCTGACGATCGCCACCGAGGATCACAACGTCCCGACGGAGAACATCGACCAGCCGATCGCCGACCCGATCTCGGCCAAGCAGATCGACACGCTGCGGGCGAACACGGCCGAGTTCGGCATCACCAACTTCCCGATGGGCGACCCGAGCCAGGGCATTGTCCACGTGATCGGCCCAGAGCAGGGTCGCACCCTGCCGGGCATGACGATCGTGTGCGGCGACTCCCACACCGCCACCCACGGAGCGTTTGGTGCACTTGCGTTCGGCATCGGCACGAGCGAGGTCGAGCATGTCCTCGCCACGCAGACCCTCCCCCAGCAGCGTCCGAAGTGGATGTCGGTCGCCGTTGACGGCGACCTGCAGCCCGGCGTCACTGCCAAGGACGTCATCCTCGCAATCCTTGGCGAGATCGGCACCGGCGGCGGTATCGGCCACGTGATCGAATACCGCGGATCCGCGATCCGAGCGCTCTCGATGGAAGGCCGTATGACGGTCTGCAACATGTCGATCGAAGCCGGCGCCAAGGCGGGCATGATCGCTCCCGACCAGACCACCTTCGACTACCTGAAGGGTCGGGCGAACGCTCCGAGCGGCGACGACTGGGACGCAGCCGTCGCTGACTGGACGAGCCTCTACAGCGACGAAGATGCCGCGTGGGACCAGGAGGTCGTACTCGACGCCTCCGCGATCCGGCCGCACGTCACCTGGGGCACGAACCCAGGCCAGGTCGCCCCGATCGACACAGCGGTGCCGTCGCCGGACGACTACGACAACCCGACCACGAAGGAGACGGTGGCGCGGGCACTCGAGTACATGGGCCTCGAACCCGGCACGCCACTTCGAGACATCACCGTCGACACGGTCTTCATCGGGTCGTGCACCAACAGCCGCATCGAAGACCTCCGCGCCGCGGCCGCCGTGATGAAGGGACGCACGGTGACCGTGCCGCGGGTGATGGTCGTCCCGGGCAGTCACGCCGTCAAGGCTCAGGCCATCGCCGAGGGTCTCGACCAGGTCTTCATCGCGGCCGGCGCCGATTGGCGCGAGCCGGGCTGCTCGATGTGTCTGGCGATGAACCCCGACAAGCTCGCCCCGGGCGAACGAGCGGCCAGCACGAGTAACCGCAACTTCGAGGGACGCCAGGGACGAGGCGGGCGCACCCATCTCGTCTCGCCGGGTGTCGCTGCGGCGACAGCGGTGAAGGGCACGTTCTGTACACCAGCCGACCTGGAAGGAGCCGCGTCATGAAAGCCGTGCAGGTGATCACCGGAACCGGCGTGCCGCTGAAGCGCTCCGACGTCGATACCGACCAGATCATCCCGGCCGACTGGCTCAAGCGCGTCGAGCGCACCGGGTTCGACAAGGGCCTGTTCTCGACGTGGCGCGACGATCGCGACTTCGTGCTCAACGACGAGCGCTACGCCCAGGCGAACGTCCTCGTCGCCGGCCCCGCGTTCGGAGTCGGCTCGTCACGCGAGCATGCCGTGTGGGCGATTCAGCAGTACGGGTTCGACGCCGTCATCGCTCCGAGCTTCTCCGACATCTTCCGCAACAACTGCACGAAGAACGGCCTCGTGCCGGTCGTGGTGCCGGAGGCGACGGTCGAAGCGATCTGGGCGGCGATCGAAGCCGATGCCGAGACACAGATCGTCGTCGACATGGAGCGCCTCAAGGTCGAGGTTCCGGCGGCCGGGATCGACGAGTCGTTCCCGATGGACCCGCAGACCCAGCACCGGTTCCTCAACGGCCTCGATGACGTCGGTATCACGCTGACGCACGCCGACGCGATCGATACCTACGAATCGAACCGCCCCGCCTGGCTCGCCTGACGACATCGCAGGTCTGACCCCTGATGTAACCCGGTTCACGATGCCTGGGCGGTTCGCGCGATGGTGTCGATCCAGGTCGCCAACGACCCGGGCAGCAGGTCGTGGCCACCGGGTACCGTGACCAACTCGACGTCGTAACCGGCATCGAGCATGGCCTGGTGGTACCGGAGGTTCGACTCGACGATCGGGACGTCACCAAGCGCCCCACCGCCGTGATCCTCCTCGCCGACGACGATCACGAAGTGCATGTCCGGGTTCCGGCCGAGCAACAGGTAGGGATCGAACGCATCGAGCTCGTCGGGCGTCAGCGCGTTCCACTGTGCATTCGTTGCGAACGCGCCGGCTCGTGCGGCGTCAACGGCGAAGAACGGCGTCCCGCCCGGAACGGCCGCGACGGGCAGCACCATCGTCGGATCGACGAGGCAGTCCTCCGAGGCGAATGGCGGATCGTCACCCATCAGCGCATGGACAGCCGCCGTGAACCCTCCCGTCGAGTACCCAGAGATCGTCACTCGATCTGCATCGCCGCCGTGCTCCTCGGCTGTGGCCTGCGCGAACGCCATGGCGCACACCGTGTCCTCGGATCCTCCATCGGGGCCGAGTGCCGCCCAGTGGGGTGCGTACACCACCAGACCGCGGGCGGCCAGTGCTGCGGGCTCCGGAATCGCGGTGCGGAACTCCGGGCTGTCGCTCGGGTTGCCGCCATGGAAGAAGACCACCACGGGCCAGTCCGAGCCAGCCGCCGGGGCGTACACGTCCAGCTGCTTGGTCTTCGTGTAGGAGATGTCGGACGTGACCACGACGGGTGGCGTTCGCTCGATTGTCACCTCGCACGAGAGCTCGACGCCGTAGCCATCGCCCGCGATCTGCGGACCGAGTGCGCCGTGGACAGCCGAACCCGCCTCGAGCATGAGCGTTGCCGGCGAGACATTCCACGCCAGCGTCGCCGGGCATTCGATGTCGTAGCGGAAGCTCCCCTCGTCCTCAGTCCGTTCGAGGACGTGCACGAAGTAGACCTGCATGCCGCCAGGGTTCACATGGTCGACGGACCACTGGTAGCTGCCGTCAGGTCCGTCGGCCGAGCCGGTCCATGTCCCAGGACCGAGTGGATCCATCTGCATCGTCGCCAACTCGATCGGCACGCCGAAGGCCGACGCAGCCTCCTGGTAGCCGGGGTTGTCCGTGGCGAAATTGACCGGATAGAGGTAGTCGGTCGGGAGCACCAGATGGTCGGGATAGTCGGGGTAGATGCGCTGATCAGCGGGGCCGACGATCGTGACCCACTGAGTGTCGAAGTGCCCCGGTCCCTGCGACACGTCGTCGACCACGATGTCCGCGCACGACTTGGAGACATGCGTGAACGTCGCCAGCCCGCTGTCGTCGACCAGCAGCTCGACCTCGTCAGGAACCAGTGACCGAGCCGCTACTGCATCGACCTTGGCGACCATGGGAAACTGCTCGCAGTCGACGAGTTGAATCGCCATGTCACCAGGGGCGAGCGGGTCGGAGGTGTCGTCGGGTCCATCTTCGGTGGTTGGGGGCGATGTCGACTCGACAGTCGTGTCCGGCACATCGGCCGGCGGCTCGACGGTCGCGTCGACCGTCGGTGGAGGGCTGGACGGCGGAGCATCGGATGCACCGTCGTCACCGCTGCCGCATGCGCTCACCGATGCGACGACGAGGCCCGCCAGAACGAAGACTCGATTGATGGTCATGACCACTCCTTTCGTCGACACCAGCATCCGTCAGCGATGTTGCACCGTTGTTGCACACTGCGCCTGCCCGGCCGAATTCAGTACCCTCGGAGCGTGTGGATCGGTGTACTCGGACCGCTCGAGGTGCACCTCGACGGAGACGAGGTGCCACTCGAGACCGCCAAGGAGCGGGCGTTACTGAGCGCGCTCGCGGTCCGCGCTCCGATGGTCGTCTCGAGACAGTGGCTCATCGACGTGCTCTGGGGCTCGAGCCCGCCGGCCACGGCCGAGCGCACGCTTGCGAGTCACATCTCTCGGTTGCGACGTTCGATCGGCGCATCGACAGTGCTCACCGAGCCAGGCGGGTACCGACTCGACCTCGACGTGGCCGACGTCGACGCAATCGACCTGGCCTCGCTCACCGAATCCGCCGAGGGTGAGCTTCGCGCCGGTCGACCCACCATCGCCCGGTCCCGTGCGGCTGAAGCGCTCGCGTTGTGGCGCGGCGAACCGATCCTCGACGTGGCGAATCGTGAGATCCGCGTCGGCGAAGAGGTACGCCTCGACGAACTCCGACGCCGATCAACTCATGCGCTGTTCGAAGCGGAGCTCGCCCTCGGCAACCATCAGCCGATCATCGGTGAGCTGGAAGCCGCGATCGTTCGTGACCCGCTCTACGAGCCCTCGTGGGGTCAGCTGATGCTCGCCCTCTATCGAAGCGGTCGTCAGGCAGACGCCCTGCGTGCGTCTGCGCGGTTGCGTCGAACCCTGCGCGTCGAACTCGGCATCGACCCTTCTCCGCCGATCGCCCGAATCGAGCTCCAGATCCTCCGACAAGACTCAGATCTCGAGCTGTCCGATGCCCCGCCACCGAACAATCTGCCCAACCCCGCAAGTTCGTTCATCGGTCGCGTCCACGAGCTCCGCGAGATCGTCAAGATGCTCGGCGACCAACAACTCATCACACTGGTCGGTCCCGGCGGTATCGGAAAGACCCGACTCGCACTCGCCGTCGCCGAGCACCTGAAGCACTCGTATGCAGATGGCGTCTGGTGGGTCGACCTGGCCCCTGTTCGCGACCCCGACGCCGTGCTCGTGCGCATCGCCTCCGTCCTCGGCGCCACTGCGCGTCGTTCCGGAACGATCGGCGACGCCGTCCACCAGTTCGTCGCTGATCGCGAACTCCTCCTTGTCATCGACAACTGCGAGCACCTGGTCAACGAAGTCGCCGAGGTCGTGCAGCTGCTGATCACCAGCGGACGATCGGTCGACGTCCTCGCAACGTCGCGAGAACGGCTGGGACTCCCGGGCGAGACCCGGTATGCCGTTCCCCCGCTCAGGCTCCCCAACGATGCGGACATCGATGTCGAAGCAGCGGAATCGGATGCCGTCAGGTTGTTCGTCGAACGATCGAGCGCGACCGCAGGCGAGACCACATCCGAGGCTGAACTGCGCTCGATCGTCGCGATCTGCTGTCGAGTCGACGGCGTGCCGCTCGCAGTGGAGCTGGCAGCAAGCCGCACCGCGACATTCTCACCCCGTCAGATCGCCGAACGGCTCGACGACCAGATCGCGTCGGTGGTCAACGAATCGACCATCCACGACCCGCGGTACCGGTCGCTTGACGGTGCCGTCGCTTGGAGTGAGGCGCTGCTGAGTCCAACACAGCGCGATCTGCTCTCGCAGCTGACCGTGTTCCCAGGCGGGTTCGACAACGACGCCGTGTTCGCAGTGTGCCAGACCGATTCCACCGACCTACTCGCCGATCTGACACATCTGACCGACGCGTCGATGCTCGATGTCGATGCCGGTGCCGCTGCGATGCGATCCGGCGGACCTCGCTTCCGGCTCTTGGAGGTGATCCGCAGTCACGCCGCCCGCCACCTGGACGAAACGACCCGTTCCGCTGTCCGAAGCCGCCATGCGCGCCACTATCGGAACGTCGCAACGGGCTTGACGGATGCCGATGTCGCCCTCGACGGCACGGGAGTCGAGCGTGTCCGTCGCGACGATGCGAACTTCCGCGACGCGTACGCCTGGCTGGCGGAGCACGACCCCGGAAGTGCCACCTTCGAGCTCGCATTGATCCTCGGGAACGCCTGGTACCTCAGCGGTGACCTGGCCGGCGCAGTGCGACTACTCGAGGCCGCAACCATGGAAGCGACCGGCACCAACGAAGCACGGCGAGGGCGCGGACACCTTCTCACCGTTTGGCCCCTCCTGCTCAGCGGCGAGCCGGAACGCGCCTGGCGACACCTCGACGATGCGCAACACTGCGCGACCTCGGCTCATGATGCTCGCCTGGCGGCGGCCGTTGCGACGGCTCGGGCGCACTCGTTCTTCCTGGGTGTCGGCGACATCGATCAGGCGCTACCGCTCTATGAGGCCGCACTTGCATCGTGCGCGTCGACCGACGTTCCGATGGAGTACATGACGGCTCGGCTCGGGATGGCTCAAGCCCTGCTGTTGGCTGATCGCCCGGATGACGTCGCCGCGATGCTCGAGGAGGTCGAAGCCATGCTCGAGCATCACCCCGACGAAGGACAGCGTGCGCACCTGTGCCTCGACCGTGCACTGTTCGCATGGGCAACCGGCGACATCGAGTCGATCGCGGAGGCGGCTGAGGCGGGTCGGCGGCACGCAGAGGCAGCCGGCAACGCCGCGTGGGCGCAGATCAATCTCGTCGCGGCCGGGTACGGCTCGCTGCTGCGCGGCGACTTGCCGGATGCCGAGATCACGCTGCTGCGGGCGGCTCGGTGGGCGACCGACGAGGACAACGCGACACAGCTCGGCGTGGCGCTCGAGGGCCTCGCAGCCGTGGCGGCGGTGCGGGGTGCGGCGGTCACCGCGGCGCGACTCCATGGCGCCGCAGAAGCGGTCACGCCACGTTGGCCCCTCTTACGACGAGGCCTCGAACACGTGTGGTCGGACATCCGCGGTGAACTCGGCGATCATTTCGAGCTCGAGGTCGACAATGGCCGCGACCTCGGACGCGACGACGTGCTGAGGCTGGCTCTCGACGTTGAATGATCCAGCGATGTGCAACAGTTCCGGGTTCCGGCCGAGCGATACTGAGTCGATGCCCGACCTGCACACGCCCGGTCAGTGGATCCGCTTCATCGCCCGTAACGCCAAGCGGTTGATGATCCTCATCCTGGGGACTGCGGTGCTGCTCGCCGGCGTTGCCATGCTCGCACTGCCCGGCCCTGGGGTACTCGTGATCATCCTCGGCCTGGTGATCCTTGCGACCGAGTTCGCGTGGGCCGAGCGGATGCTCGACCGCACGACGGCCACCGCCGCCGGAGCGGCCGTGCGGGTCACCGACAACAACACCGGCCGGGCCGCGCTCGCAGCGTCCGGGTTCGCGATGATCGTGGGCGGCATCGTCGTGGCGATCATGTTCCCAAGCCTGCGGATCGTCGGCATCTCGGTGGCACTCGCAGGCGTGATCGGCCTCGTCACGCTGCTGCCACAGGTACGTGGCTGGATCGACGAAAAAGCGGCAAACGGCTCCACCGAACCGTCACCCGGCTGACCGAGGCCGAACGTGCCGTCAGCGAGCGGCGTGCCCGCCGAGGAGGTGCGCAACGGCCATCGTGACCCGTCGAGCGGTCGGGAGATGGAGGTACTCGTTGGGTCCATGCGCGTTGGCATCGGGTCCGAGCACGCCGGTGATCACGAACTGCGCATCGGGGAACTTCTCGCCGAGCATTCCCATAAAGGGGATCGACCCTCCCTCCCCGAACGTTCGCGCCGGTCGACCGAACGCGGCGGTCGACGCGTCGTCGAGCGCAGCCGCCAGCCACGGTGCTGTCGGCGGCGCGTTCCATCCCGGCCCGAACTCGACGTCGGCGAACGACACCCGTGCGCCGTACGGAGGATCGGATTCGAGCGCCTTCTTGACCGCCGCCGCGGCGCGTGACGGATCGCAGGTCGGCGGTGTCCGAAAGGACAGCTTCAGCGACGTCCGCGGACGCAGCACGTTGCCGGCGCGGGCGATCGGTGGCAGGCCGTCCGCGCCAACCACGGTGAGGCTGGACCGCCACGTGCGCGCCAACAGCTGCTCGGCGGGGTCATCGGTGGTGGGCGATGCGCCAGGCACGAACGGATAGTGGTCACCTATGCGTCCGATCTCGGCCGCGGTCGCCGCCGCCTCGGCCACCCGGTCTGCCGGGATCGCCGCGTTCAACTCGGGCACCAGCAGCGCGCCGGTGGCGACGTCTTCGACACGATCGAGCAGGGCTCTGGCGATGCGGAACGTGTCGGGCACCATGCCGCCGACGTCGCCGGAGTGCAACCCGTCGGTGACGATGTCGACCGTGAGCGTGCCGGACACGAGGCCGCGCAGCGACGTGGTGACCCAGAGCCGGTCGTAGTCGATGCACCCGGAGTCGAGACAGACCACGAGGCTGGGTGTGCCGATCCGATCCGCCAGCGCCTCGACGTAGGCGGGCAGATCGGGCGAACCGGACTCTTCACTCGCCTCGATCAGCACCACGCACCGAGCGTGGGAGCCGCCGGCGATGTGGACCGCTTCGATCGCTGTCAACGCGGCGAAGGCCGAGTAGCCGTCGTCAGCGCCGCCGCGCCCGTAGAGGCGGTCGCCATCGAGCACCGGCGTCCAGGGGCCGAGCCCCTCACGCCACCCTTCCATCTCCGGTTGCTTGTCGAGGTGGCCGTAGAGCAGCACCGTGTCCGAGTTCGATCCTGCTCCGACCGCCGGCGCCTCGATCAGGATCACCGGCGTACGGCCGTCGAGTTCGACGACCTCGACGGTGAGTCCTGGGATCGTCCTCGCTCGGCACCAGCTGGCGATCAGATCGACCGCTTCAGCCATGTGCCCGTGCGCCCGCCACTCGGGATCGAACACCATCGAGACGTTGGGGATCGCGATGTACTCCTCGAGTACCGGGACGATGCCCTCCCAGACCTCGTCGGAGTGCTGAGCGATGATCGAGGCGATGTCGGTCATGCCTCGAATGCTACGTCAGGTCGTTGGTGTGGACGGCGGGATCGGCGCGGGCGGCGGGGTTGCGGGCGACGGAGAGGTCGTTGTCGGAGCAACCGGCTGTGCCGGCTGACCGGCGGCCGCGGCCGCAGCCTGCATGCGGGCGTCGGCGTCGGCCTGCTGTTGTGCGATCTCGGCCTGACGCTCGAGTTCGTCCTCGGCAGCGTGGATCTGGTTGAGACGTGTCGACAACCACCCGATCAGGGCGCTGAACAGCAGCGCCACGATGCCGTAGATGATCATCGCAAACAGCACGGACGTGTCGAACGTGGCCGCCACATCGTTGCCGGTCGTGCCAAGTTCAATCGGCGAGAAGATGCCTCTGAACGGAGCCATCACGCGGTCGAGGTTTCGATACGCCCACTGCGTGAAGCCCGCCGTCGGGTTGGCGCCGAACAGCAAGAGGAAGAAACCGATCACGAGGATGATCTCGACGACGATGAGATAGAAGTAGACGAGGTAGCTGATCGCTCGGACGGCCCACACGACCGCCTTGCGCTCGCTCAGCGCCTTGGATTCGGATGTGATCATCAGGACTCCTCCTCGGTCGGCGCGTCGTCACTCCAGCGGTGCATCGTGCCCGGCGACCACGGTAGTCACCCACAACGGCCGACCTGGGGACCGTTGCTCACCCGGGAGCGACGCGCTCGAGCAACTGCGTCCCCATCAGGGTGAAGCGAGGGTTGTCAGCCGAGTGCAGGTCGCCGTGCAGCCACACCGAGTCGTCGGACCCGTCGTCGACGCCGGTCAGTTCAACGAATCGGGCGGTGATGGCCGGGCCATCGATCGACGCGCCGAGCCGTTCGATGTTGGCGATGACGCGCGGCCGCAGCGCGCCCGGCGACCGCCCACGAAAGCGGCGAGTTGGCGGCGCGGCAATCGGACGGTCAGGTCCGATCCGAGTCGGAAGGTGACGTTGTCCCATCCGTTCGCCACCATCGTGAGCGGCAGATCTGCAAGATCGGAGTGTCGGGCGAGCAGCAGGCTGCGAACGAGCCTCTCGTCAACGTCGACTTCGGCGGCCGGCATGTTCTGCCCCGCCACGACATCTACTCCGACTCGAACTCGGGGAGGTGCAGGAGACGCGAGTCGTTCGAGAACACCTCGATCGGCTTCTCGGTCGGCAGTCGCATGCCGCGCTGCAGGATCCGCATCTGAGTGTGTTGGTTGTACTCGACCAGCGTGACCGCCCAGCCGTCGCGGCCGGCGCGGGCCGTGCGGCCCGAGCGATGCAGGTAGTCCTTGACGTCCTTGGCGGGCTGGTAGTGGATGACGGCGCCGATGTCGTCGATGTCGATGCCGCGGGCGGCGACGTCAGTGGCCACGAGCACGGCGAGCTTGCCCTCGGCGAAGTTGCGTAGCGCACGTTCGCGAGCGCTCTGTTGCATGTCGCCGTGCAGCGCACCGGCGTCGACACCGAGTTCCTCGAGGTTGCGTGCGACGCGATCACAGTTGCGCTTGGTCTGGCAGAACACGAGCACTTTCGGGATCGACTTCGCGATCGAACCGATCACCTTGTCCTTGTCCATGTGGTGCACGGCGAGAAACAGGTGGTGCATCGTGCCGACGGTGTCGGTCGCCTCGTCGATCGCCACGGTCACCGGGTCGGTCTGGTAGTGCTTGATGAGGTGGCCGACGTCGCCATCGAGCGTGGCCGAGAACAACATCGTCTGGTTGCGGCTGCCGCAGTGGCGCAGGATCCACTCGACCTGCGGGGTGAAGCCATCGTCAGCCATGCGGTCGGCCTCGTCGAGCGTGACGATCTGAATGTGTTCGAGCGAGATCTCGTTCGACTTGATCAGGTCGATCAGGCGCAGCGGTGTGGCGATGACGATCTCGACGCCCTTGGCCATCTCGTCGACCTGATGGTGACGCGAGGCGCCGCCGTACACCGGGAGTACCCGCATGCCGGCGTGGTGCGCGACCGGTTCGAGTACCTCGGCGACCTGGACCGCGAGCTCGCGGGTCGGCACCAACACGAGACCGAGCGGTCGTGACGGCTCGGCCTTGTCGGTGATGCGGGCGAGCATCGGCACACCGAACGCGAGCGTCTTGCCCGAGCCGGTCTTGGCGCGGCCGCAGACGTCCTTGCCGGTGACCGCTACCGGGATGGCCTCGGTCTGGATGGCGAACGGCTGCGCGAAGCCGCATGCCGCGAGCCCGTCGTCGATGCGCTCCGGGACTCCGAGGTCGAAGAAGCCCGTCGGTGCTTCCACCGGAGGGAGGGCGTTGATGGATGTGAGATTCGAGGTGTTGACGTGGCCACCGTCGTACGGCTGGTCCGACGTCTGCGGGCGAGAACGCCGGCGACGAGGCGCTCCTCGTCGCGCTGTTGATTCAGTCATGTTGCAGCCCAGCGTACCGGGCGGGCGCGCGACGAGCGCGAGATGCCGCGAGTCGTGCTAACGTTGTCGTCGATGTTGCGCCACGGCCTCCTTCTGCTTACGTAGGGCGAGCGCCACATACTCGCGTTCGCCCGCACCCCCCGCCTTCCGGTCGGGGGGTTCTTGCTTTTTCCACCCAATGCCCGTCCGGACCCCGATGCCGACGAGCACCCGGCCCGTCCGGGCCCGACGAACATCAACGAACAGACCAACGAACACCAAGGAGAACTCCGATGCCTCCCCAGAACGTCACCCCGACACCGATGCCCTTCGAGAAGTACACGCCGTTCGTCCCCATCGTGCTCACCGACCGCACCTGGCCGAACGTCACCATCGACACCGCCCCGCTGTGGTGCTCGGTCGACCTGCGTGACGGCAACCAGGCGCTCATCGATCCGATGGACCCCACTCGCAAGATGCGCATGTTCGAAGAACTCGTTGCGATGGGCTTCAAGGAGATCGAAGTCGGATTCCCGTCGGCCAGCCAGCCCGACTTCGACTTCGTGCGCCAGTTGATCGAAGAGGATCGCATTCCCGACGACGTCACGATCCAGGTGCTGGTGCAGTGCCGCCAGGAACTCATCGAGCGGACCTACGAGTGCCTGCAGGGGGCCCCTCGTGCCATCGTGCACTTCTACAACTCGACCAACCCGCTGCAACGCGAGGTCGTCTTCGGTCTCGACAAGGCGGGCATCGTCGACGTTGCCGTCAACGGCGCGAAGCTGTGCCGCAAACTCGAGCACGCTGCGGGCGACACGCAGATCCGATACGAGTACTCGCCCGAGAGCTTCACGCTCACGGAACCCGACTTCGCAATCGAGGTGTGCGAGGCCGTGATGGACGTCATCGAGCCGACGCCGGACCGCCCCATCGTGCTCAACCTGCCCGCGACCGTCGAGTGCTACTCCCCCAACGTGTACGGCGACGTCATCGAATGGTTCGGTCGCACGATCAAGCAGCGCGACTCGGTGATCGTTTCGCTGCACCCCCACAACGACCGCGGGTGCGCGGTCGCTGCGGCAGAGTTCGGCGTGATGGCCGGCGCCGACCGCGTGGAGGGCACGCTGTTCGGCAACGGCGAACGCACCGGCAACGTCGACATCATCACCCTGGCGATGAACCTGTTCATGAACGGCGTCGACCCGCAACTCGACGTCGGCGACATCGACAAGCTGCGTCGCACAGCCGAGTACTGCAACCGTCTGCCGGTGCATCCGCGCCATCCCTACGCCGGCGACCTCGTCTACACAGCGTTCTCCGGCAGCCACCAGGACGCGATCAAGAAGGGATTCGAGGCCCTCGACGCCAACCGCGGCGAGGACGGCGAATACCCCCGATGGGGCGTCCCGTATCTCCCGATCGACCCCGCGCACGTCGGGCGGTCGTACGAGGCGGTCATCCGTGTCAACAGCCAGTCCGGCAAGGGCGGTGTCGCCTATGTGATGAAGGCCGAGCACGGCTTCGACCTGCCGCGGCGCCTCCAGATCGAGTTCTCGAAGACGATTCAACACATCACCGAGGACTCCGGCACCGAGATCGGTCCCGGCGTGATGTGGGATGCGTTCCAGTCCGAGTACCTGCCCGACGAGCCTGGGTTCCGGCTGCGCAGCCATGAACTGCACACCCGCACCGGCGACGACGGCGGCAACACCTCGATCCAGGCACAACTCGAAATCGACGGCGATCCGCATTCGATCTACGGCGAGGGCGACGGTCCCGTCGAAGCGTTCGTGGCCGCGCTGATCGCAGAGTTCGGCGATCGAGTCGACGGGCACTTCGACGTCCTCGACTACGCCGAACATGCCATCGGCAAGGGCTCGAACGCGCAGGCAGCCGCCTACGTCGAAACCGTCAGCGATGGCGGCAAGGTGCGCTGGGGCATCGGCGTCGACCCCAACATCACGACGGCCTCGCTGCGCGCGGTGCTCTGCGCCTTCGGACGCCACCAACGCTGACGCGAACTACAGTCGCACCGATGGCACCGATCGGCATCGCGCTCCGTAGAACCCTCGCCCTCGTCGCACTGGCAGTCGCCGTCGGAGCGCTGCTCTCCTGGCGGCGCCGCGAGATTTCTGCGCCGACCGCGACCGCCACGCCGCAGTGGCCGGATTGGCCCGCGCAGCCCGACGCCGCCGCACAGCCGACAGCGCTCTCACCACAGAACGCGAACCAACTCCCGTGGCTGCCGGCGAACAACGACGGTTCGGCGCCTGACAGCCACCCGGTCAAGGCAAAGGAGTCGTCGGGCATCTTTCACGTGCCGGGCGGCCGCTTCTACGAACGGACCAAGCCGGACCGCTGCTATCCGACTGCCGCGGCCGCTGAAGCCGACGGCTACCGTCAGTCGAAGACGTGATCGACATCGATCACGACCGAACCCACAGGAGAACCACATGAAGGTGAGCGTCGACTTCGACGTGTGCGCATCCACCGGAGCCTGCATGCAGGTGTGTCCGGAGGTGTTCGAGGTCCGTAGCGACGGCTACCTCTACATCCTCCAGGAGGAGCCCGGCGACGACGTCGCCGAGAAGGTGCGCGAGGCCGCCGACCTGTGCCCCACCGCAGCCATCACCGTCGAGGAGTGACACCGGCTTGACGTTCCTCCGCCAACTCGAAGCGTCGTGGAACGCATCCGGATCGCTGCTGTGTGTCGGGCTCGACCCCGACCCGGCGCGGATGCCCCTGCCGCTCGACGGCGTGCACGGCGCCACCGAGACGTTCTGCAAGGCAATCATCGACGCCACCGCCGACCTGGTGTGTGCGTTCAAACCCCAGATCGCCTACTTCGCCAGCCAGGGCGAGGAGCAGGTACTCGAGCGGATCTGTCGGTACGTGCGTGAGACGTACCCCGATGTCACGCTCATCCTCGACGCGAAGCGCGGCGACATCGGGTCGACCGCCGAACACTACGCCCGCGAGGCGTTCGGTCGATACGGCGCTCATGCGGTCACCGTGAATCCGTACCTCGGCACCGACTCGGTCGAGCCGTACTTCGAGCACGGCGGCGGGATCATCGCGCTGTGCCGCACCAGCAACTCCGGGGGCGACGACATTCAGTCGCTGGTCGCCGACGGATCGCCGATCTATGCCCACGTCGCCCGACTGGTGGCCGACGACTGGTCAACGCGCGGCGACTGCGGCCTCGTCGTTGGCGCCACCTATCCCACCGAGCTGGCCGACGTTCGAGCGATCGCACCGAACGTCCCCATCCTCGTGCCCGGCGTCGGCGCTCAGGGTGGCGATGCCGGCGCGGTGGTCGAGCACGGAGCCGCCGCCGACGGGCGCGGTCTGATCGTCAACTCCTCACGAGCAATTCTCTACGCCAGCGCCGGCTCGGACTTCACCGACGCCGCTCGCGCCGAAGCCGAACGGACCGCCTCCTCCCTCCGCCTCGGCTAACCGAGCTCGCCCTCCCAGCCGAAACTTGCGCACCAGCCCACCACTCGCGGTCCACCGTGCGCACAATTCGGTGGAAGGATCTCGACCAGCCGAAACGTGCGCACCGGTCGACCCTGAGCGGGCCGATATGCACATTTTTCTGGGGGTTCGGGATGGTTCGGGGATCGGCGGGGTCGGGCGGGGAAGTCGCCGGCGGGCGATGTCAGAGGCTGGTCACGTGGACGATGCCAGGGGCGGCGCGTAGTTCGTCGAGCACGTCGGCGGGGACCGGGGCGCTCGGGGCGATCAGCATGACCGCGGTATCGGAGCCGGTCACCCGGCTGACATCCATGTCGGAGATGTTGACACCGGCGTTGCCGAGCAGCGTCCCGACGGTGCCGATGACCCCCGGACGATCGTCGTTCTGGATGACGACCATGTTGTCGACGGGCGGGACATCGAACGGCGTGTCGTCGATGTTGACGATGCGTTGAGCGGCCTTGGGGCCGGCCAGCGTGCCGGAGATCGAGTGACCACCCCCGCGCAGCGACAGCAAGTTGACGAAGTCGGCCGACGTGGCCGAACACACGTCGCGGACCTCGACACCGTGCTGCTTCGCGAGCTGCGGCGCGTTGACGTACGTCACCGGCTCGTCGGAGATCGCCCCGAAGAAGCCCTTGAGCACAGCGAGCTCGAGGATGCGGGTGTCGTAGCCGGCGATTTCGCCTTCGCAGCAGATCTCCAGCTCGGACGGCAGCCCACCGACGAGCGACACGAACAAGCTGCCGAGCCGTTCGGCGAGCGGCAGGTAAGGCCGGATCGTCTCGCTCGCTTCTGCGGCATTGACATTGACCGCGAACGGGACGAACTCGCCGGCAAGTGCGAGCTGGACCATCGATGCAATCGTGTCGCCTGCCTTGTCCTGGGCCTCGCGAGTGCTCGCACCGAGGTGCGGGGTGACGATCACCGAGTCGATCTCGAACAGCGGCGACTCGGTCATCGGTTCGGTCGAGAAGACGTCCAGCGCGGCACCGGCGATGATCCCCTCGCGAAGGCACTCGGCGAGATCGCTTTCATGAACGATGCCGCCACGAGCAACGTTGACGACGCGAAGGCTCGGCTTGGCCTTGAGCAGCAGGTCGCGATTGATCAAACCGAGGGTCTCGGATGTCTTGGGAAGGTGCACCGTGAGGAAGTCGGACTCGGCGACGACCTGATCGAGCGCCATCAGCTCGACACCCATCTTCTTGGCGCGGTCCTCCGAGACGAACGGGTCATAGGCGATGAGACGCATCCCGAACGCCTTGGCACGATCGCCCACGAGCTTGCCGATCCGGCCGAGGCCGACGATGCCGAGGGTCTTGTCGGCGAGTTCGACGCCTTCCCAGCGGCTGCGCTCCCAGCGGCCCTGCACGAGTGCGGCGTGCGCCTGAGGCACGTTGCGCGCCGACGCCATCAGCAGCGCCATCGTGTGTTCGGCAGCCGAGACGATGTTGCTCTGCGGAGCGTTGACGACCATCACGCCACGCATCGTGGCGGAGTCGACGTCGACGTTGTCGAGGCCGATTCCCGCTCGGCCGACGACCATCAGGTCGCTCCCGGCAGCGAGCACGGCCTCGGTGACGTCGGTGGCCGAACGGATGATGAGGGCATGAGCGCCCGGCACGACGTCGAGCAGTTCGTCGGCGGACAGCCCGAGCTGTATGTCGACGTCGTGGCCGGCGGCGCGAAGGCGGTCGAGGCCCCCGTCGGCGATCTCTTCGGTGACCAGGATGCGAGCCATAGGACCTTGTGCTTATCGGGTTCGGCACACCACTTCCACGGACTTTGACGAACCGTTCACCGCCACCCGGTACGTTCGGGGCGATGACGCCCACCGAGCGCGCGAACGAGATCGAGCGCTGGTTCGTTCAACGTGGTGTCCCGCACCTGGTCGAGGCCGATGACAACGCCTCGATCCTGGACACGTGGACCCGGGCGCTCCCACTCCTCGTGGCCGCCTACGTGCTGCTCGGGCTCAACGCGCTCAACCTTCGCGACTGGTCGGTCGCCCAGAACGTCGCGACCGCAGCGGCGGTGATCGCCATGCTGCTCGCGGCGTGGGTGCTGTCGAATCGCCTGCGCGGCGAGGCCACGTTCGCCCGACCGACGGACATCGACGCACCCGAACTGCTGCTGTTCGTGTTCGGGCCCGCGATCCCGGTGCTGGCGTTCGGGCAGGTCCGCGATGCGATCGAGAGCGTCATGCTGGCGCTCACGCTGCTGGTGCTGATCTACCTCTGGTCGTCGTACGGCGTCGGGGCCCTGTTGCGTTGGGGGGCCCGGCGGTCGAGCGGCCAGCTCACCGGACTCGGGCCGTTGGTGGCACGGGCCCTCCCACTGCTGCTCGTGTTCAACACGTTTCTGTTCGTGAATGCCGAGGTCTGGGAGATGGCCGGCACGCTCGACGGTGCCGCCTACGCGGTGGTCGTGCTCACCTTCTTCTCCCTCGGCGCCGTGTTCGCCGTCAGTCGGGTGCCTGGATTCATCCGCGACGAGAACCGATTCGAGTCGTGGCGCGATGTTGCGGATCATCTCGAGGGGACTCCGGCCGCCACCGTCGAACTTCCGACCGCCGGTGCCACACTCGACCCATTGCGCCCGCGCCAGCGGTTCAACATCGGGCTGATCGGGTTGTTCGGGCAGGCGCTGCAGATCACGCTCGTCGTCGCTGCGCTGACAGGTTTCTTCATCTTCTTCGGATTCATGGCGGTCACCGCAGACACCGTGACCAACTGGACCGGACTCGACACGGTGCGCGTCATCACTGAAGCGGGCTTCGGCGATCGCACGCTGGTGCTCACCGAACCGTTGATCCGGGTGTCGGTGTTCCTGGGAGCGTTCTCCGGCATGTACTTCACGGTGGTGCTCACCACCGACGAGACCTACCGGACCGAGTTCGCGAGCGACGTCGGTCCCGAAATTCGCCAGATCCTCGCCGTGCGCATTGCGTACCACGTCGTCAAGGGAACCCACGGGGCGTCTCATCCTCCCGCTGGCGGGATCGCACGATGACCCACTCGGCGATCACGATCCGCACCATCACGACGCGCGACGAGTTCCTCGCTCACGACGCTCTGATGCAGGACGTCTGGGGGATGGCGGTGCCGCTCGTCAACATCGAGCTACTCACTGCGCTGTCGCACTCAGGCGGGTACGTCGCTGCCGCGTACGACGACGACCGACTGGTCGGCGCATCGGTCGGGTTTCTGGCGAGTCATCACGGCCAGCGGGCGTTGCACAGCCACATCACCGGCGTGGTCGATTCGATGCGTCACACCGGGGTCGGGCGGGCGATCAAGCTGCATCAGCGCAGCTGGGCCGCAGAGCGCGGTCTCGATTGGATCACCTGGACGTTCGACCCGCTGGTGCGTCGCAACGCCTGGTTCAACATTGCGATTCTCGGTGCCGACGTCGATGCGTACGTGCCATCGTTCTATGGCGAGATGACGGACGCGATCAACGTCGGCGACGACTCCGATCGGCTCGTCATGGCGTGGGATCTCAAGGCTGAGCTCCCCATCGAACCACGCGCCGGGAGCGACGTCGGCAACTGCGTGCTGGTCCCGACGCCACCCGACATCGTCGAGCTCCGACGTACCGATCCGACAGCGGTCGCTGCGTGGCGAAGCGAAACGCGCGGAGCTTTGACCGCCGCGCTCGACTCCGGGCGACCAGTGCTGGGATTCACGCGCGACGGCTCCTACGTGATCGGATCAGCACCATGACCGGGATCACTTCATGAGCTGGGCGATCGACAGCGTCGAGCTGCGCCGGATAGCAATGCCGCTCGTCTCGCCCTTCCGAACGAGCTTCGGAAGCCAGACCCAGCGCGACATCCTGCTGGTGCGCGTGCGTCTCGCCGATGCATCGGGCGGCTCGTCCGACACGATCGAGGGCTGGGGCGAATGCGTCGCGCTCTCCGAGCCGAGCTACTCGCCGGAGTACGTCGACGGCGCCCAGCACGTGATCGTCCACCACCTGCTGCCACGGCTGATGGCCGCGGGCCCCATCGAGGCCGACGACGTTGCGCCTTCGCTCGCCAAGTTGCACGGTCACCCGATGGCGAAGGCGGCGTTGGAGATGGCGGTCCTCGACGCACAGCTGCGAGCCACCGGTCAGTCGTTCGGGGCGTTTCTCGGCGTCGAGAACTCCCGCATCCCGAGCGGCGTGAGCGTCGGTATCCACGCCACGACCGACGAGCTGCTCGCCGCAGTGCAGGGCTACGTCGACGATGGCTACGTCCGCATCAAACTCAAGATCGAGCCGGGCTCAGACATCGAACAGGTCGCTGCCGTTCGTGAACTGATCGGCCCCGGAACGCCGTTCCAGGTCGATGCCAACACCGCCTACCGCCGCACCGACGGTGCCCACCTCGCACGGCTCGACGACTTCGATCTGCTGCTGATCGAGCAGCCGCTGCCCGAAGACGACATCATCGGACACGCCCGCCTCGCCGCCGAAGTCGAGACGCCGATCTGCCTCGACGAGTCACTCGTGTCCGCGTCCGGCACCGCCGACGCGATCGAACTCGGGGCGTGCGAGATCGCGAACATCAAGCCCGGCCGGGTTGGCGGCTATCTCGAAGCGGTCCGCATTCACGACCTGTGTCTCGCAAAGGGAATCCCGGTGTGGTGCGGTGGCATGTTGGAGACCGGGATCGGTCGGGCCGCCAATGCGGCGCTCGCCGCATTGCCCGGGTTCACGCTGCCGGGCGACATCAGTGCGTCGACGCGCTTCTACGCGCGAGACATCGTCACCGACCCGATCACGATCACCGACGGCCACGTCACGGTGCCGACGACTCCCGGGCTCGGGTTCGACCTCGACCGCGACTTCCTCGACTCGGTCACGACGTGCCGTCTGCACATCGACCGGCGCGGTACAGTCACCGAACTATGACGCACCTGTTCCTGTCAGAAGAGTGGATGGCCGCGGCTCACGAGATCCGCGAGAAGTACGCCGACCAGGTTCCGCCGGTCACCACCGTGATCAAGATCAACCAGGTGATCGTCGACGTGCCGTTCGGCGACGGCGAGGTCAAGAGCTACCTCGACACGTCGTCGGGACATCTCGTGATGGAACTCGGCGAACTCGATGATGCCGACGCCACAGTCACCACCGACTACGACACCGCCAAAGCGATGTTCGTCGATCAGGACCAAGCCATTGCCATGCAGGCCTTCATGGCCGGCAAGATCAAGGTGCAGGGCGACATGATGAAGATGATGGCGATGCAGACCGCAATCCCGTCGAACGAATTCACCGACACGATCGCCGACGAAATCAAGTCGATCACCGCGCCGTAACGACATCCGGGGGTCAGCCCCGTGATGGAATCGTCAGACCGTCGTGGCGCAGACCGTGTCGCCGCGGGCCACGCTCGACTCGCTCACCACGTCGACGTCGGTGGCGCCGTCATCGTTGACCAGCGCGGCGAGCATGCCCTTGACCATGCCGCGGTCGACGGCGCAGATCACCGGATGGTCGGTGGCGATGTCTCCGAACGGGCAGTGGTCGTTGATGATGCGGAGCTGGCCGTTGCGACCCTCGGCGTGTGCCGCGAACCCGTGCGCAGTGAGCGCGTCGGCGACGGACTGCATCGCCGATCGCAGCGATCGGCGACCTGCCGTGAGCGCATCGCCGGTGAGACCCTCGGCCATCGCCCGGCCGTATTCGGTGCCGACCTCTTCGGCGATCCGTTCGGCCTCGTCGTGCGGAAGGCGATCGAGCGCTCGGCCGAGCAGCGAGAGCACGAGATCGTCGCTGCGCACCGGGAACTCGTCGGCGGTGGCGTCCCCGACAGCGACGTAGCGCTTGGAGGGCCGACCAGCGCCGGCGCCCGGCACCTTTCCCGTGACCACCTCGAGATAGCCGCCTGCCGCCAACTTGTCGAGGTGGTGCCGCGCGACGTTGGCGTGCACGCCCACTTCTGCTGCAACCGTCGATGCCGTGGCGCCCGCTGCGACGCCTCCAGCGTCTACCGAGCAGTCCTTGACGAACAGGTAGATCGCACGGCGCGTCGGATCGCCAAAGGCGTCGGTGATCGCCGACACCGTGGCCGTGAACGACGGGCTCGTTCGCACGAGAGCAATTCTACCTATCCACGTAGTGCAAATTCGTAGTGCCCTCGCCACAATGAGGACATGGCCGTCGTGACCGAAGAACAGATCATCGAAGCCCTCCGCCCGGTCGAGGATCCGGAACTCCACCGCTCGATCGTCGACCTCGGGATGCTGCGGGGCGTGTCGATCCGCGACAACGGCGTCGTCGGTGTGCTGATTGCGTTGACCGTGCCCGGGTGCCCGCTCAAGGGCGAGATCACGCGGCGCGTCTCCGATGCAGCGACCGAGCTCGACGGTGTCGAATCGATCGATCTCGAGTTCACGGTGATGAGCGACGAGGACCGCGAGAACCTCCGCCGGACACTCCACGGCGACGCCGCGTCCACCGCCGGGTCGAGCCAGGCCCACGGCCACGCCGAGGGTCGCGAGATCCCATTCTCGAAGAACACTTCGAAGACGCGTCCACTGCTGATCTCCTCGGGCAAGGGCGGCGTCGGCAAGTCGAGCGTCACCACGAACCTTGCGGTTGCGTTGGCGTCGCAGGGCTACAAGGTCGGCGTGGTCGACGCCGACATCTACGGCTATTCGATCCCGCGCATGCTCGGCACCGACCGCGACCCGGTCGTGATCGACGAGATGCTCGTGCCACCCGAGATGTGGGGCGTTCGCTGCATCTCGATCGGCTACTTCGTGCCCGAAGGCCAAGCGGTCATCTGGCGAGGCCCGATGCTGCACAAGGCGCTCGAGCAGTTCCTGACCGACGTGTTCTGGGACGAGCCCGACTTCCTCCTCGTCGACATGCCCCCCGGCACCGGCGACATCGCGTTGTCGCTCGCGCAGTATCTGCCGCGCGGTGAGGTGTTCGTGGTGACGACCCCGCAGCTGGCCGCCCAGAAGGTGGCGTCGCTGTCGGCGGCGATGGCGGCGAAGGTCAACCTGCCGGTGCGCGGCGTGATCGAGAACATGTCGTGGTTCACCGGCGACGATGGCAAGCGGTACGAGATCTTCGGCTCCGGCGGCGGGGAATTGCTCGCACAGGAACTCGAGGTTCCATTGCTCGGCAAGCTGCCGCTCGTGGCCGAGTTGCGCGAGGGAGGCGACAGCGGACGTCCGATCACCGCCGTCGATCCTGAGTCGGAAGCGGCGCAGCTGTTCCAGCAGATGGCCTCGAAGATCGCCGTCGACATGAAGCCGAAGAAGGTCTTCTCCGACAAGCTCAAGATCCTCTGACACCTGTGACGTCTGGGGTCTGACCCCAGATGTAACACTTCGCCGATGGACGTGGTGCCGAGGTACAAGTTCGAGGCGATGGTCGCCGACGCGCTCGACGATCTGCCCGACGAACTGCTGCACGTGCTCGACAACGTCGTCGTGCAGGTGGTCGATCGCCACCCCGTCGAACCGGACCTCCTCGGGCTCTACGAAGGGGTGCCGCACACCGAACGCACCGGCCACGAAGGCCCGGACGTCGTCTCGATCTTTCGAGTTCCCCTGTGCGAGATGTGTCGCGACCTCGACGAGCTCGCGGAGGAGGTCTACGTGACGGTCATCCACGAAGTCGCGCATGCGGCCGGCATCGATGACGACCGCCTCCACGAACTCGGATGGGCCTGACGATTCGCTCGAAGCTGCGCCGCGATCAGCGCCAACCGCGCCCGGTGTCCGGCACGCCAGCGGCACAGATGACGTTCTGGGACGGTCGAGGCGTAGATCGGCGATGGTAGACACCGGTGGATGAAACCCGGCTCGGCTGACTTCGTTCACAACGAAGCGGTTGCGCTCGTGTTCGATCCCGAGTTCGGCGCCGTCGCCGTGGGCGAACACGGGAACGAGCTGAGTTGGGGACCGGCCGCGGCGATCGACCAGGTCCAACGCATCGAAGACGCAATCGGCCCTCGGTGGGTGTGGTGGACGTCGGACACATCGCGTTCCCTTGTTGACGCCGGGGTTCACCTGGCACGTTGCTGGGACCTCGACGCTGTCCATCGTCTCGTCAACGGCGGATGGCGCGCCGGGCCTGCGCGAACGTGGGGCGCCGCGCACGGGCTCGCCACCGACCAGCTACCGGCCGTCGCTCCGGTCGACCTGTTCACCGTGGCCGCCGATTCGGACCCGAACGACCCAGTCCGCTCCGATGGACACCTCGACCCGGCATGGATCGACGGTGGCTGGCGCAGAGACGTCGACCGCCTCGCCGCGTGGGCGCGTCTGGCGCTCGAGGTCCACCGATTGCAGGGCGGACAGATTGCACAACTCGACGACCGACCGGCCGCTCTGGCGACCGCGCGGTCCGAGTCTGCCGCGTCGTTGCTCGCCGTCGAGCTCGGCCACAACGGGCTGCCGATCGACGTCGACGAGGCCGAACGAATCATCGCGTCGTTCATCGGACCGAGACCCCGCGATGCCGCTGATGAGCGACAACTGGCAGCCGAACGCGACGATCTCGTGTTGGCACATCTGCCCGCCGACCTCCGCAGGGGAGTCGACCTGCGAAACCCGGCCAACGTCAAGTCATTGCTGAGGCGAGCTGGCATCGAGGTCGACGACACCCGCGCATGGCGGCTCGAACGACTGCGTGACGAACATCCCGTCGTCGACGCGCTGCTCGCGTGGCGCAGGTCCGAGCGCATGGCGACCACATTCGGATATCGATGGCTCGACGAGCATGTCGGCGGCGACGGCCGGCTTCGTGGATCCTGGTCGTCGTCCGATGGGGCGGCTGGTCGGATGACGGCCACAGCCGGTCTACACAATCTGCCTGCGGACCTGCGGCCAGCGGTGGTCGCAGAGCCCGGCCACAGCTTCGTGCGCGCCGACCTCGGACAGATCGAGCCACGAATCCTCGCCGCGGTATCCGGCGACGAGACCCTGGCCGCAGCGACCCTCGACGCCGACATGTACGCCCCCGTTGCGCAACGCCTCGGCGTGAGCCGCGAGATCGCCAAGGTCGCCGTGCTCGGAGCGATGTACGGCCAGACGACTGGGCACGGCGCCGCCGCACTCCGCGGGCTCGACGCGGCCTACCCGGTCGCGATGGGGTACCTCACGAGCGCCGCCCGATCGGCTGAGGCCGGCCACGACCTCCGAACGCGAGGCGGCCGCCGGGTGCGGATGTCCGGTGGCGGAGACCCAGATGCCGACGAGCGGGATCAACGCTCACGAGCCGCTGCGCGCGGTCGCTTCGGCCGCAACGCGATGGTTCAGGGCGCAGCCGCCGAGTTCTTCAAGACGTGGGCCGTCATCGTGCGCGCCCGACTTCCTGCAGATGCACACATCGTGCTGTGCCTGCACGATGAACTACTGGTGCACACGCCGTCCGCCGTCGTTGCCGAGATCGCCTTCATCGTCGACGATGCCCTGCAGGAGACGGCGGCGCGATGGCAGCAGCCTGAGCTGCGCGGCGACGTCCGGTTCATCGCCGACACCAGCACGATCGCTCGGTGGTCGGACGCCAAGTGACACCACGTCCCCACCCCGCCGATGAGCGAACCAACCACCTACAGGGGTCTCGCTCATCGCAACCACCAACACCACCCCGCCGATGAGCGAACCAACCACCTACGGGGGTCTCGCTCATCGCTGGCCCGAGGGCGTGCGTTCCCTGCGGCCTCGACCCCACTACCGTAGGACCGGTGACTGATGTCCCTCCCCCGCCGAACAACGAGCCGTCATCAGCTGGTGCACCACCACCGGCCGCTCCGCCGCCTCCGCCACCTCCCCCGAGCGGATTGACCCCACCGCCTGGCTACGTCGGCTACGACGGCCACCCCACGCCGAGCACCGGGGTGCGTCGCGTCGGAGGATTTGCCACGCCGATCGTCGTGTCGACGATCGTGGTGGCGGTCGGCACGATCGTGGCGGCGTTTCTGTCTGCGAGCATCGCAACGGACGCAACCGACTTCCTTGCGGGCAGTGCCAGCCAGAGCGACTTCGAAGACGCTCTCGTCCCGCTCAACTCCATCCAATTGCTGGTCAGCGTCGCGACGCTCGCCACCGGGGTGCTCACGATCGTCTGGATGTTCCGCATGGCGAACAACGTGCGGGCGTTCTCACGAATCACCACCTGGAGCCCGCTGTTCGCCATCTTCGGCTGGTTCCTGCCACCGCTCGTGCTGTACATCATTCCGTTCCTCGTCCTGCGAGAGCTGTGGAAGGCATCCGAGCCGTCGGTCGTCGATGGCACCGACAGTTGGAAGCGGACACCGGACAACCCGGTGCTGTGGGTCTGGTTCGTGGTGTTCGGCATCATTCCGGCGGTGCTGTTCGCGATTCAGGTCGGCTCGTTCGCGTCGGGTGGACTCCCCACGGGCGACGTCGAGTCGGTTGCCGAGAGCCTCGACGAGTTCGGTGCCCTCGGATGGTTCACCGCCCTGTTGACCCTTGCTGCTGCGGTGGTGTGGGTGCGGTTCGTGCGTCAGTTGACACGACGTCACCAGCAATTGACGAACGAGACCTGAGCGACGAGGCTGTTGCACCGCCCATGAGCACCGCCGACGTGATCTACCTGGTTCGCCATGCCAAGGCGGGCGAACGTCGGGTCTGGGAGGGCAACGACGAGGCCCGACCGTTGAGCAAACACGGCTGGAGACAGTCGGAGGCGATTGCGAAGCGTCTCGCTGGCAAGGGCGCGACGACGTTGTATTCGAGCCCGTACACCCGGTGTGTGCAGACCGTCGAGCCGCTGGCGGGTCGGCTCGGTGTCGAGATTCAGATCGATGGTCGCCTGTCGGAGGCCGAGCCCTTCGAACCGGTACTCGAACTGCTCAGCGAGGTCGCAAGCGGCTCCGTGCTGTGCAGCCACGGCGACATCGTGCCCGACACGATCGGGGCCCTCGCCCGGCGCGGCATGGAGATCCAATCGCCCCCCGACTGGCGCAAGGCCAGCATCTGGGTGCTCAGGCGCAAGGGTGAGCGCATCACCAAGGGCAAGGTCTGGCCGCCGCCGGCCTGACGGACACCACCAGCTCCCGGTGCGGTGAGCGAACCGACCGCATACGGCGGCTTGGCTCACCGCACGGGCGGGCTAGTTGGCGGCGCGGATCTCGTCGGCGAAGCTGGCGACGAGCGAGGCGACCTCACCGGGTGGGTTCGATGCCTCGCATCGCTCGATGTGCGGCAGTGCGGCGTCGGCGTCGTCGCGGAACTGGAACTCGACGATCGCCAGAAAGCACTGCGGGTCGGCGTAGTCCGGTTCGATCTCGGTGGCTTGGCCGAGCGCCAACACCGCCGCCTCGTAGCGCTCGTCGGCGTTGGTCTGGTCTGCGTTCTGCCGCGTCAGCAGTGCGAGCGTCCAGCCGAAGTAGGCAACGGCTTCGGCGTTCTCTCGACCTCTCGCACGCTCCATCTCGATCACCTCGGCGAACAGCGCATTCGCGGTCGGGAAGTCGCCCGCACTCATGGCATCACGCGCGTTGGTGAGGACGATGCGTGACTCATCGCCCGGCGTCAGCCCGGTGATCTCCTGGCCCGACGATCGCTCGCCCCACGCTCCTGCCAACACGAAGCCGACGCCGATCGACCCGACGACCACCGCTGCAGTGACCGCGACGATGCGGCTCCATCGTCGAGGCCTCGGCGCCGGCAGTTCCCCTCGCCCCTGCTCGATCTCGCGGAGCACGTTGGCGGCGCGGACCGTGTAGCCGTCCTTGAGCGTGTGATAATCGAGGTCGTCGACGTCGCCGGCGTCGTGCTCACGCTCGAGATCGGTGAGCGAACGCAGGAGGAATCGCCGCTCCTCTTCGAGGCCGGCAAGCCGATCGAGCCTCGTGCCGCCGGCAGTCACCTTCCGCTGTCCTCGAGGTCGGCAGCCAGCGCGGCCTCGACGAGCGCTCGGTCGTCGTCGGTCGGTTCGGCGGCCCCGCCCGCCTCTCGCTTCCATCGCCGGAACACCACGACGAGTGCCGCCGCACCGCAGGCGAACGCGACCGCCGGCAGCACCCACACGAGCGCATCGAAACCACTCGACTTGGGGACCAGGAGCACCTGGCCGCCATAGCGAGTCTCGATGAAGGCGATGATCTCGGTGTCGTCGAGGTCGTTGTCAGCGACCAGGTCGGCGATCTGGTTACGCAGTGCGACCGATGCGTTGTTCTGTGATTCGAAGACACTCTCGCCGTCGCAGATCGGGCATGCGACGCGCTTGGAGATCTCGTCGATCCGATCGCCCTGGCTCTCGGGCCCGGTGTCGCGGGTGGCGCCGACGGCGAGGAACCCGGCAACGACGAAGAGCAGCGCCACCCAGCCGGGCCAGCGCTTCACGCGGCGATTCAGCTCGCTCGCCATCAGCCGTACTGCTCCCGGTACTGGCGCAGGATCGTGTTGAGCTGGTCGGCCGTGACCGTCGAGATCAGTCGCAGCTGCACGACACCGCTCGGATCGACGATCCACGTCTCGGGAACCTGTGCGACGCCGAACGCGACCGGGAACTCGTCGGCCTCGGAGTAGATCGCCGGCCACTCACCACCGTTGTCGGCGAAGAACGCCTCGATCTCGTCCTGGTCGCCACGGGTGATCACCGAGTAGAGCTCGGCGCCATCGGTGCCGAGCGTGGCCTGGTCGTCGGAAAAGGCGACCAACTCAGGATGCTCCTGGATGCACGGCACGCACGTCGGGTCGAAGAAGTTGAGCACCACCCAACTGCCCTTGCGGCGCGACAAGTCGAACGACGTGCCATCGCCGAGGGTGCCGGTGGCTTCTGGAGCAGGGCGACCGATCAACGGTGAGTCGGCGCTGGTGCCACCGCCGTCGGGCGACGCTCCGGCGAGGACCACGAACAGCCCGACCATCAGCAGCGCGATGACGCCGACGACCAGCGGCGCGAGCCGGCGCGCGCGGCTGGGCGACGCAGCCTCGTCGATCGAGTCAGCGGGAACCTGGTCGTCGAGGACGTCGCTCACACCGGCACCTCGGTCTGGCTGCCCTCGGCCTCGGCCTCGGCCTCGGCCTCGGTCGCGTCCGTGCCCGTCTCGCCTTCGCCCTCGGTATCGGGTCCATCGAGTCCGATCGGCGACGACACGGGATCGACCGCGAGACGACGACGCGAGCCCGGGAAGGCCGCCAGCAGGGTCCCGAGCGCCATGATGGCGCCACCGATCCACAGCCACAGGATCATCGGCTTGATGAACACTCGGATCGTGGCCTCCGTGTCACCAGGCGCCACGCCCTGGCCGAGCGTCAGATAGATGTCCTCGTTCCAGCCGGTACGGACCGAGGGGGTGCCGATGTCGGCGCCCATGTTCAAGTAGCGCGTCGTGGCGGGACGGTAGGCCTGCTCACCGTCGAGGACGACGTTCGCAGCGATGCGCCGTTCGCTCCCGCGATCGTTGGTGCGTTCGTCGACCGACAGCAGTTCGAAGGTGTGGCCGCCCCATTCGACGACCTCACCGACACGCAGGTCGAGCGTCGCCGAGTGCGTGAAGCTGTTCGACGCCGCAAGCGCCACCGCGATGACGATCACGCCGATGTGCACGACCATGCCGCCGTTGGCGCGACCGACGAACCCGCGCCAACCCTGCCGGCGAGTGGCCAACGCGAGCTGTCGCACGGCGGAGCCCATGGCGAATCCGGCGAGGCCGAACGCAACGAGTGGCGCCCAGCCGTCGGCACCCACGAACACCGCGATCGCAAGGCCGAGCGCACCCGCCCACGCAGGCCAGAACAGTCGGGTGCGCAGCAGTTCAGCGGACGCCTTGCGCCACGGGAGCACCGGTGCGACGCCCATCAGGAACAGCAGCATCAACCCGATCGGTTGCGAGAGTCGGTCGAAGTACGGAGCGCCGACGAGCGTCTGGCGGTCCTGCAACGCTTCGACCAGCAGCGGGAACAACGTGCCGAGCAGAATCACGAACGCCCACACCGTGAACAACACATTGTTGGCGAGAAACGAGCCCTCGCGCGACAGCGGCGAGTCGATCGAGCCCGGCGAGCGGAGGCGGTCACCGCGCCAGGCGATCAGTCCGAGCGACACGACGACGACGATCCCGAAGAACGCGAGCAGCCAGTTACCCACCGGGCCGTCGCCGAACGCGTGCACCGAGCTGAGAATGCCGGACCGTGTGAGGAACGTGCCGAGGATGGTGAGTGCAAACGTGGCCACGAGCAGGCTCAGATTCCACACTCGCAACATGCCGCGGCGCTCCTGGACGAGCACCGAGTGGATGTACGCGGTGCCGGTGAGCCACGGAAGCAGCGAGGCGTTCTCGACCGGATCCCAGGCCCACACGCCCGACCAGCCGAGCACCTCGTAGCTCCACCAGCCGCCGAGCAGGATGCCGATCGTGAGGAACGCCCACGAGAACAGCGCCCAGCGGCGAGTCTCCATCAACCAGCCCTCGCCGAGCCGTCCGGTGACGAGGGCGGCGATGGCGAACGCGAACGGCACCGTGAAGCCGACGTACCCGAGGTACAGAATCGGTGGGTGGAACAACACCAAGATGTGGTTCTGCAGCAGCGGATTGGGCCCCGGACCGCTCGTGATGCCGGGCGCCCCGGCAGCGAACGGGTCGGCCGGGCCGAAGCTCAGCATGGCGAAGAACGCCGACACGAGGAACATCACGATCAGCGCCCATCCGACGAGCACGTCGTCGGTGCGATTACGGAACCGCCAGGCGACCGCGGCCGTGAACCCAGCCAGGATCAGCGCCCACAGCAGGATCGAGCCCTCGAGCGCCGACCACATCGCGGCGACGTTGTAGAGCGCCGGCGTGTCGGCCGAGCCGACCTGCTGGACGTAAGCGAGCGAGAAGTCTCGGGTGATCAACGCCCGCTGCATCATCACGACGGCGAGCACGATGCCGCCGAAGGCGATCCACGCGTAGAGCGGGCCCTGCTTGAGCAGCTTGCGATCGCGCCGACGGATGCCGTAGAGCACGGCGAGCGCGCCGAAGACCGAGGCTGCCAGCATCAGCAGCAGGCCGGCGCGACCGAGCGCAGAGTTGATGCTCGCGGCGAACAACATCACGTGGTGGGAGCGTCCGCGCAGCCGGCCGCTTCGGCGTCGGCCACGCGCTCGTCGTTGACGGCGACGTACTCATCGGAGTGCTTGACCTCGACCCGATCGCCGAGCAGCGTGCCCGACTCGATGACACCGTGCACCACGACAGGGATGCACTCCTTGAAGATGCCCCCTGGCTCGCCGTCGTAGCTGACGGGAATCGTCTCACCGTTGAACGAGATCGTGAACACCGTGGTGTTCGCCACGCGCTCGACGGAACCCTCGTCGACGGTGCCCTGCAGGCGGATGCGTCGATCCTCGTTGCAGCCGCTTCGCTGTCCGACCTCATCGACGTTGCAGTAGTAGTCGACGGCTTGAGTGAGGAACTGTGTGACGATCACGCCGCCGGCAACGACGACCAGACCGAGGACCAGCAACGGGAGCCAGTTGCGATTCTTTCGCACGGGCGCTGCCGGGCCGACCGGTGTGCGGGGCGAGAGATCCATGTCGATCGCGTCGTCGTTCATGTCCGGTTCATTCTGGTCGCTCAGAGCCAGTACTTGTCCGCGTCGGGGACCTGTTTTCCGAGCCGTTTTCCGGCTCGCAGCACTCGCCACGACATGAACGACACGGTGATGAACGTCAGCACGTAGCCGCCGATGATGAACCCTGCGTCCTCCATCAGGCCGTTCCTTCCTCGTTGCCGGCGGCAACGACCGGCTCTGCCTCGGCGTGACGGGCCGCGAGGGCCTCGTCGAGGTCTCGATCATCGAGCAGATCCTCCATCGCCATCACGCGGGTGCGGTGCATCACGAGCCACACGTACAGCAGCGAGAACGCAATCACGCCGATGAACAGGCTGAACAGCATCAAGCCGTCCATGCTGACGTCGCCGTCGGTACCGAGCACCGTGGCTTCTTGGTGCAGGCTGCGCCACAGCCGCACACTCCAGTGCACGAGCGGGATCTCGAGCACGGCCAGCATGCCGATGACCGCGCTGCGACGAGCTCGCTGCTCGTGCGTGCCGCCCAGACGCCGAACGGCCAGATACCCGATGTAGGTGACGAACAGCAGCGCCGTCGTGGTGAGTCGGGCGTCCCACTGCCAGAAGACACCCCAGGTGAGGCGACCCCACATTGCGCCGATCACCAACGTGACCGCCACGAACGCAGTCCCGATCTCGGCGCTGGCGCCTGCGAGACGGTCCCATCCCAGCGACTTCTTCTTGCCGAAGAAGTACATGACCGATGCGATGGCAGTGACGATGAAGGCCAGGTATGCGATCCAGATGGTGGGAACGTGCACGTAGAGCAGACGGACGCTCTCGCGCTGGTCGCGGTCCTCAGGCGAGAAGCCGAGGCCGAAGGCCACCAGCCAGCCCATCGCAACGATGGTGGCGATTCCGATGATTCGGGTTCCCCGAGTGCCGGTTCCTGCGCCGCTGGAACGTCGGTCGCCGACCGGACCGGTCGGGCTGAGCGTGGGGTCCGTCGTGGTCATGTCCGATTCCTACGATGGCTGGGAGGGTGGGTGGAGGCTGGGATTTGCTTCATTCGTCGATCAGCGGGCCGAACGCCAGCGCACCGCCGACACCGAAGGCAACGGCGAAGACAGCCAGCAGGCCCACCCAGGGCCAGCCGTCCGACACCACCGCACCTGCCGTGCCGAGCGCTGCTTCGACCGCTCGTGTTGCTCCGATCAGGACGGGCGCCACCGCGGGGAACGTGAGCAGCGGGAGCAATGTCTCGCGACCCGTGAACCCTGCGGCAAGGCCTCCGTACAGGGTACCGACCGCGGCGAGCCCACACGTTGCGGAGATCAGAGTTGTGACGAGGAGCACCCAGCCGCCGGCGGGGATCGTCTGGCCGTACAGCACGACCGCAGCGAACAACAACACCGCTTCGAGCACGAGCAACTGCACACCCAGTGCCGCTGCCTTGCCCAGGTAGATCGCCCGCGGGTCGACGCCGGCCACGCGGAGAGCGTCGAGCGCACCGTCTGCCGTCTCCACGGCGAAGGCCCGCTGGACGAGCACGAGCAACGAGAACAAGGTGGCCAGCCACACCAGCCCGGGAGCGACGCGCTGCAGGACCGAATCGGCGTCGAGCGCGAACGCGAAGATCACCATGGTGACGCCGGCGAACGGCAACACCTGGTTGACGAACACCCGGCTGTTCCACTCGATTCGAAGATCCTTCGCTGCCACCAACCGAGCGATCTGCAACGTGTTCATGCCTCACCCTCACAGTTCCCCGAGCCTGGGTCTCCGGGAACCACGTCGTACACGCGGCCGGCGACGACCTCGACCGAGCGCGTCGCCAACGAGCCGGCTCGTTCGAGTTCGTGACTGGCGACGAGGATCGTGGCGCCCGCGGCGGCAGCCTGGGTCAAGGTGTCGTCGAGTTCGTCACGCGCCGACGCGTCGAGGCCCGCATGGGGCTCGTCGAGCAGCCAGAGCTGCGCTCGCCTCGCGATGAGACAGGCGAGGGCCGTGCGGCGCTTCTGGCCCGCCGACAACTTGTTCACCGAGACGTCTGCGAGCCGTCCCGCCACGTCGAGGCGGCGCATCGCGACCTGCATCTCGTCAACGGACGCTCCCACCGTCGACCCCCAGAACCGCACGTTCTCGGCGACGGTGAGGTCGAGATACAAACCGTTCTGGTGTCCCAGCAAGCCAACGGTGCGCCGAATCGACTCGCGATGGGTGGCCAGGTCCAACCCGAGCACCGTGCCGGTGCCTCGCACCAACGGCAGCAGGCCGGCACAGAGACGCAACAGCGTGGTCTTGCCAGCCCCGTTCGGCCCGCGCAAGAGCACGATCTCGCCCTTTTCGACCCGCAATGTGGCCCCGGCGAGAGCCGGGAACTGTCCGAGCACGGCGACCGCGTCATCGAGTTCCACGACCGACATGGCCGACACGCTAGGTGGTGAAGTGTTCGTCAACTCCTGCCGCCGCGATCACGCCGTAGGACGGTGGCGGTAGTTTCGTGACCGTGTCGGACGTCGAAGCAACTGCGACGCGCCCGAAGCGGGTGCGCAAGTTCGATCGTCCGCCTCCGCCCCACGACTGGCGATGGTGGGTAGGAGGTGTCGGCAAGACCCTGATCGCCACGGGGCTGCTCCTGTTCGGGTTCGTCGCGTACCAACTGTGGGGAACCGGGATCGAGACCGCTCGTGCCCAGAACTCGCTCGAGAACGAGTTCGAAGAGCTGCTGGCGGGAACACCCCCGACCACAGCGACACCCGCGACCACAGCGGCACCCGTCGACACGATCCCCGCCGAGTCCGCACCGGCGGAGTCCGTCCCGGTCACCGCACCCCCCGAACCCGTCCCGGTGGCCAGCGTGCCGCCCATCACCGAGGGCGACCCCATCGCCCGCATCGAACTCCCCCGTATCGGCGTCGACAAGATCGTGGTCGCCGGTGTCGACAAGAGCGATCTGAAGAAGGGGCCGGGCCACTATCCGGAGACACCACTGCCCGGCCAGCTCGGCAACTCCGCGATCGCCGGCCACCGAACCACCTTCGGCCAGCCCTTCTTCGACGTCGACAAGCTCGACGTCGGCGACGAGATCATCGTGACGACGCTGGCGGGACGCTATGTGTACCGGGTGACGGGGCAGCAGATCGTGTCGCCCAGCGACTACGAGGTGATCTCCACGACCGACCCCACCAAGGCGACATTGACGCTCACCTCGTGCGAACCCAAGTACACCGCTCGCGAGCGAATCATCATCTTCTCCGAACTCGACGCCGCCGCGTCCACCGGCGTGGTCGCCGATGCGACCATCAACTACGGGCGACCGCTCGACGAAGCCGTGCCTGCCGACCCCGATCCCACCAACACCGTTGTGAACCCCGAAACCACGACCGTCGCAGCGGCAGTCCCGTCGATCAGCATTGCCGACGATCCGACACTCAGCGCGAACGAGGCCACGCTCGACGACGAACAGATCAGCAGCGGAATCGCCGATGCGTTCTCAGAGGGATGGTTCAGCGACCCGGGAGCGAACAGCCAGGTCCTGCTCTGGGGCCTGGTGCTCGCCGCGATCGGTGTCGTCGCCTACCTGATCAGCCGCAAGGTCAAGCGTGATTGGGTCGGGCTGCTCGTCGGCATCGTCCCGTTCGTGATCGTGCTGTACTTCTTCTTCCAGAACGTCAACCGACTGCTGCCCCCGAACCTGTGAGCGCACGACGGCTGGCCACTGTGCTGCTCGGCCTCGGTGTCGGCGCGCTCGTCGCATGCGGGTCGTCGGGCGACGATGCCGCCTCCGTCGCCACCTCGCCAGAGTCCTCCGCCGTCACCGAGCGAATCGCCAGGCTGGACGAGGCGGTCGATCGTTGGCGGTCGGCAGCATCGATCGCCGAGGCGCGGGTCGCTGCCGAGACTGCTGCCAACCTGATCGTCGGACCCAACGGGCCTGGCTACGCCGACCGGAACGGTGACGCCGCTGTCGACGGCGACACCGATGCCGGCCTGCTGCCCGGACTCGATGGAACGCCCGACGGGTTGGCGAACCCGCTCGCAGACAACCCCTGTATCGAACGCGACGTCCTCGGAGGCGCGTGGGACGATCCGAGTGCCCGCTGGGCCGAGATGACCGCAGCGATCGAAGCCTGGCGCCCCGACGGCAACACGATGCCGACGTTGGCGAGCCACCCGATGCGGGTGGTCGGCTGGGCCACGTTCACGCTCGACACCGATCCGGCGGCACCAGACGCGCTCGACCTCGCTCACGAGTACGCCGGCCACGCAGCGCTCCACGTTGCGATCTCGGCCGACGCGCTGACCTGTTGACCGCCCCTGGAGTGAGGGGCGCCCCTACTGCCTCGCCATGGCGATGCGGAGTCGGTCGTCGGGATCGATGAAGTGGTCGTGGTCGTCGTCGCCGAGATCGATCTGCACCCAGTGGATCTTCCCGGTGAACTTGCTCGTGTCGACCGTGTAGTCGGGCGTGACGCACGTGCCCGACTCGTAGCCGATGTCGGTGGTCTCGTCGGCGGAGAAGACCATCGCCTGCGTGGCCTCGACGCGGCCGGTTCCAACGGCGTCGCCGTCGTGGTAGAGCGTGACGCCACCGCCCTTGGCGAGTCCGCCACCGTCGTACGAGAACTCCATACGGACCTGGTGTGTGCCCGCGGGCACGGCGACCGTCGCCGACGTCGTGAACCACTGGATGCCGAGCAGGTTGTAGACGAAGGTCAGCACGCCGTCCTTGCAGTAGACATCCCAGCCGCCGAAGCGGCCGCCCTGGGCGATGATCACACCGCTGGCGCCGGCGGCGGGAACGTCGATCTCGGCGGTCACCGAGAACGACCGGTTCTTGATGCTGACGACGCTGTTCTCCGACAGGCGGCCCATGCCGGGGAAGAACTGTTGCGAGGTGCCGTGGATCAGTGTCGGACGACCCGCCAGGTCGGGATTGAGCCGCTCGGCACCCCGGTCGTCGATCGGCAGCACGTTGTACTTCGTGGCCTCGATGATCCACAGCCGCTGCAGCTTGGCCAACCGTTCGGGGTCGGCCGCCGCAAGATTCTTCGCCTGGCTGTAGTCCACGCTGCCGTCGTACAGCTCCCACGTGTCGTCGTCGAACGCGGGGAGCACGGCACCGACCATCTCCCACGGCGTGTGGTGCTTCGTCACCGCGCTCCAGCCCTTGTGGTAGATGCCGCGGTTGCCGAACATCTCGAAGTACTGCAGGTCGTGGCGCTCCGGCTCGGCGGCCTGGTTGAAGGTGTACAGCATGCTGGTGCCCTCCATCGGCGACTGCTGCACACCGTTGACCATCGTCGGCTCGGGCAACCCGGCGGCTTCGAGGATCGTCGGCGCGATGTCGATCACGTGGGTGAATTGCTCGCGCAGGCCACCTGCCTCGCCGATGCCGTTCGGCCAGCTCACGATGGTGCCGTTGCGGGTGCCGCCCCAGTGCGACGCCACCTGCTTGGTCCACTGGAACGGGGTGTTCATCGCATGCGCCCAACCGACCGAGTAGTGGTTGTACGACGCCGGCGTGCCGAACTCGTCCATTTTCGAGCGCATGAACTCGGGCGTTTCGAGCGCCGCCATGCCGTTGAAGTTGGCCATCTCGTTGAAGGCGCCGTTCAGCGTTCCCTCGGCGGACGCCCCGTTGTCGCCGATGATGTAGTACACGATCGTGTCGTCGAGCACGCCGAGGCCATCGATGGCATCGATTACCCGACCGACGTGGTGGTCCGTGTGCTCGAGGAACCCGGCGTAGACCTCCATCTGGCGCGCCAGGACCGGCTTCAACTCGTCGGGCATGTCGTCCCAGGCCGGGATCTCGTCGTGGCGGGCGGTGAGCTCCGCGTCCGCAGGAATGACGCCGAGTTGCCTCTGGCGGGCGAGCGTCGCTTCGCGCTGGACGTCCCAGCCGCCGTCGAACTGCCCGGCATACTTGTCGGCCCACTCGAGCGGCACGTGGTGCGGCGCATGGGTTGCGCCGGGGGCGAAGTAGGCGAAGAAGGGCCGATCGGGCATCAACGCCTTCTGCTGGCGGATCCAGCTGATCGCATGGTCCGCGAGATCCTCGGTGAGGTGATACCCCTCCTCGGCGGTGGCGGGCGGTTCGACCGGTGTCGTGCCGGAGTAGAGGGCTGGCTCGTACTGGTTGTTCTCGCCGCCGATGAAGCCGTAGAACGTCTCGAAGCCGCCACCGGCCGAGGGCCACGCATCGAACGGGCCCATCGGCGAGGACTGCCACACCGGCACCTCGTGACACTTGCCGAACTGCGCGGTCGAATAGCCGTTCAACTTGAGCGTCATCGCCAGCGGCGCCTTCGTGTTGGGCCGCAGCGAGCTGTTGCCCGGAGCAGATGTGGCGGTCTCGGTGATGCTGCCCATCCCGACCGAGTGATGATTGCGGCCCGTCAACATCGCCTGACGGGTGGGGGCGCACAGCGCCGTCGTGTGGAACCGGTTGTAGCGGAGACCGCGGGCGGCGAGCCGATCGGCATTGGGCGTGTTGCAGGGTCCCCCGAACGCCGACGAGGCACCGAAACCGACGTCGTCGAGCAGCACGATCAGCACGTTCGGCGCGCCCTCGGGCGGCAGCAGCGGTTCGATCGGCGGGTACGTCGTATCGGGGTCCTTCGCGTCGTAGGTCGTCAGTCCGGGCGCCGGACGATCGGGGATCGGCAGCATCGAGCGGGCATGGCGATCAGGACGGTTGGACATCGAGACTCCTCGGATCAGAATGACAGTCCTCGCAAACCTACGGCATGCCGCCGCCTCGCATCAGCCTGAACGGCGGAAGTCAGCGCGCCTCCCGGTCGCGCTCAGCGACCGGTGAAGCGAGCGGGCCGCTTGTCGAGGAACGCAGTTCGGCCCTCCTCGGCGTCGGCGCTCGCCCACGCGGCGCTGCGAGCGATCTCGAAGTCGTCATCGACGTTGGGTTCGGCGGCGGCGCGTTCCAAGCCGAGCTTGTGACCCGCGATCGTCAGCGGCGCCAAACGTGAGAGTTCGTGCGCCCATGCGACGGCATCGTCGAGTGTGCCCAGTCGGTGGATGCCGCCCGAAGCATGGAGTTGCTCGGCGGTGTAGGTCTGCGCGGCGAGCAACATCGCTCGTGCGATCGGCGGCGAGAACTCCGACGCCAACCGGCGGATGGTCCAGTGGTCGACCACCAGGCCGAGCTTGGCTGCCGGGACCCCCAGCACGCTCGCCCGCGTTGCCACCCGCAGATCGGTGGCGATCGCCAGCTGGGCGCCGGCGCCGAGAGCGGGGCCATCGATGGCTGCGATCACCGGCACGGGCAACTGGCCGAAGCCGCGCAGCACGGCGGCGAGGTCGGTGGCGAACTGGCCTTCCTCCACGCCGTTGAGGTCGGCGCCGGCGCAGAATGCCGGCGGCTTGCCCGTGAGGACCACCACTCGAATCGCGTCGGGTGTGCGAGCGGCGATGGCGGCCTGGACGTCGAGCAACTCCAACAGCGTCGCGTGGTCGACAGCGTTGCGCCTCGACGGTCGGTCGAGCGTGACGATCGACACGAATTCGTCGTGGGTGAGATCGACCGTCATGACCCGCAGCGTCTCGCTCGTAGCATGGCCCGACTGTATGCCGAACCCCCCTGCCACGCCCGAAGAGATCGATCCCATACGCGCCAGACGAGCCCAGGTCGCCAAGTGGACGCTGCTCGCCAACCGCGTGGGCTACCTCTTCGTGGCGTTGGCGATGGCGTTGTTCTTCATCGCGTTTGCGATCGGTTTCTCATCGACGATGGCGACGCTCGTCATCATCTCGTTCGTGATCGGGTGCGTGCTCCTGGCGCCGTCGATCATCGTCGGCTACGCCGTCAAGGCCGCCGAGCGCGACGACCGCGAGCGCGGGTTCTGACTCTGCGTACGACCGAATTCCGCCAGGCCCGCGCGGGCGTTACCATTGGGTAACTGATGTCCCCTCGACTCACCGCACACGCCCGCCGGGAACAGATCCTCGACGTCGCCCTCGAGGTGTTCGCCACCCACGGCTTCCACGGCGCATCGATGAACGACGTCGCCGACGCAGTCGGCGTCACCAAGCCGGTGCTGTATCAGCACTTCGATTCCAAGCGCGACCTGTATCAGGCGCTGATCGACGAGGTCGGCGCCCGGCTCCTCGCCAACATCGCCAAAGCAGCCGCCGAAGCAACCGACGGCAAGAGCCAGACCGAACTGGGGTTCCGCGCCTACTTCCGATGGGTTGCCGACGACCACGACGCGTTCCGGTTCCTGTTCGGCTCGGGCACACGGCGAGACGATGAATTCAACGCTGCGGTCATCCGGATCACCGCCGAGGCGGCCAAGGCGGTTGCGCCCTTGATCGCCGTCGACATCGACGAACGCCACCGCACCACCATTGCTCATTCACTCGTCGGGATGGCCGAGGGCGCCAGCCGCCTCCTCGTCGAGCGCGGCGATGAATTCGACCCCGACGAGATCGCCCACGTGGTCGCCGACCTCGCGTGGGCCGGCCTCCGCGCCGTCCAACCCAAGGACTGAGGGGGCAACACCACGTTTGCGTCAGGATTCGGGTGGGACGGGCCACCCGAACTGTGACGCAAACGGATCTGCACGCAGCGAGGCGCGCACATCGCGCGTGTCATCGGATCAGGCGGAGGGTGCCCCGGCAAGCGATCCCGGGGCCGGTGTTGTACCGGGAGCGGCTCGGTCGAGCCAGCTCCGCGGCGCCGGGAGACGCTCGGTGGCCACATAGGCCACCACCACGGCGACGATCGCCAGCGGCATGACCGCATAGGCATCGCTCGACAGGAGCACCGTCGCCAACAGCACCGACGTGAACGGCAGCTTCAGCATCGTTGCGCACATCGCGCCGATCCCGATCGCCAGGCCGGGAACGAGCGACATGCCGGGCAGTTCTGCGGCGAGGACACCGATCGCACCGCCGATGAACAGACTCGGGAAGATTGGCCCGCCACGGAACGCACTGAGCGACAGCGCATACGCGAGCCCCTTGCACACGATCACGAGCCCCAGCGCACCGGTCGACCAGGAGGCGGACTGCTCGACCAGCGTCGGCAGCTGCGCCTGCCCGGAGAACAGGACGTTCTCGCTGCCCTGATCCGAGAGTTCGCCGAAGACGATGGCCAGCACGGCGATCGCCACGCCGAGCAGCGGGGTGACGAGGAGCCGGCGAGTGTGGACCAGCGTACGAACCGACAGCGCGATCGTGTACACGAGCCAGCCGATCAGCGGGCACAGCAGGCCGAGCGCAAGTGCCCAGACGAACATCGCAACTGTCGGCGTGGTGAACGCGGGCAGGTCGGGGATCGCCAACGAGAAGGTGCCCAGACCCGTGAGCGAGTCGAGCCCGACGAACACCAGGAACCCCAGGCCCGCCGCGAGTAGGCCCGGGAGCAGCGCCACGGCGAGCATCGTTCCGCCGAGCCCCGCGACCTCGAGCATCAGGAAGGCAGCGACCACCGGCGACCCGATCAGGGTGCTGATCGCCGCAAAGCTTCCGGCGGTGGCGATGAGCGCAACCGCTGTGGGCGCCGAGTCGCGCTTGATGCTCCGGATCGCGAGCGCACCGAGGCCGCTGCCGATGGCGATCAGCGGCGCCTCGGGGCCGAGCACAGCGCCGAACGCCAGCGTCGCCAACGCGGCGAGCGCCACGCCCGGGATCTCGATCGGCATCGTCGGCGCGCCCTGTTGGAATCCGCCCGACGGCGAGTGGCCGCAGTTGCCCGGCAACGACCGGATGCAGAGGGCGACCAGCAGCCCCGCGAGTGCGAGCAGTGGGACCGGCCACCAGGTCGGGGTCGAGTCGAAGCCCAGCCCACTCGGCAGATCGGTGTACAGCGCTTCCTGGAGCCAGTCGACGAGCGCCAGGAAGCCGTAGGCGACCGCTGCCACCGGGAGTGCGATCAGCGCAGCCAGCACGAGCGCTCGGAGGTACTCCTTCGACTTGATGATCGTCAGCGGATCGACCGCTGCCGCTGGGTCGCCGGGTTGATCAGCAGTTGCGCTCACCGGGCAAACGTAGCCAGCCCGCCGGCCACCGGCGGACATCTGATCGACGATTTCAGCCTCGTGCGACCAGACCGCGGTAGCCATCGGCGAACCCCGCCGAGCGGAGTAGATCGACGAGGCCCGCCGGCGCGTCGGCGAGACCATCGCCGTCGATCTTGCGAATCTCGACCGCCTTCATCCGGCCTGACTTGACGAGGTCGATCAACGATCCGGCCCAGGCGACGTCCTGCAGCGCATCGGGGAACGTCACGAGATGGTGCCCGCGCCGGTCGAACCACACCAACGGTCGACCGGCGCGCAGCACGACGAGCGACGATGCGTTTCGGGCGGGACGACCCATGGTCGCCGGCCACGCGAGCGCTGCGCCGTACGGCTGGGCAGGGTCGGTCGCGGCGAGAACAATGGGGTCGGGAACATCGTCGGGCCGGATGATCGGGTCGGGCGTCTCCCGGGCCGCCCGGAGACGGTCGACGGCGCCAGGCACCGCGAACTGCGCAGCGCCGAGCCCGTCGACGAAATAGCCGCGGCGCACCTGGCCTCGTTCCTCCAGCACCTTCAGTACCCCGTACACGGCGCTGAATCCGCCGACGAGGCCCTCGGCCATCACCGCCTCGCGGGTGACCACGCCGTAGCGCTCGACGAGCTGCATCGCCTGCGCGTGCGCTGCTTCGGTCGGTGTCGGCACCGGTCGAAGCAGTGGCGCGACGAGGCTCCATCGGCCCTGACCGGCGGGCGGGCCGATGCGGGTGAGGCGGCCCGGGCGGGGTCGGCTCCTGCCGTACGCCGTGCGGCCCTTCGCTGCCGCTTTGACCTTGGCGCCCCCGATCACCGAGCGCAGGGGTGCGAGCGAGTCGTTGGTGACCTCGCCCGCCCACACGAGATCCCAGAGCGCGGCGAGGAGTTCCTGGTCCTGCGCGCCGGGAGCAGCACTGCGGATCTGGCCCCAGAAACTGGCTCCCTGTTCGGCGAGCAGTGTGCGGATCGCCTCTTGCAGCGCCCCCTCTGCTGGTTCACGATCCTCCCAGCCGGGGGCGAGGAGGGGCAGTTGATCGGCGAAGCAGAGCCGCACGCGGCCGTCGCGAGCGCCCAGTGCGCCGGCACCCACCCAGATCACCTCGCCGGCGGTGCAGAGCTCGTCGAGCATCGGCGGCCGAAAGCCGGCGACGCGCACCGGCAGCACGTCGGTTTCGACCGTGGATGCCACGAGCGCTGTCCCCGACAGCACGCCGAGCGTCTCGACGAGCGCGTCGATGCCTCGACGCCCCGCCGGGATGTCGTGCCAGGCCGTCAGGAACCGGGCGAACGCCTCCTGCTCGACGGGTTCGACCTCCTTGCGGAGCGCGGCGAGCGACCGGCGGCGGAGCTGACGCAGCACATCGACGTCGCAGAACTCGCGCGACACGCCCTCTGGTCGGAACTCGCCGATGACCAGCCGTTCGTCGCCCTCCAGCGCGGCGAGGGCGCCGGCGATCCGCTCGGGAGGAGCACCGAATCGCTTCGCGACGTCGGCGGTGAGGAATGGGCCGTGCGTGCGCGCGTAGCGGCCGACGACTTCCTCCAGCGGCCGGGCGACCGGTTCGGTGAACGCCATCGGCAAACCGAGGGGCAACGAGCACCCGAACGCATCGCGATAGCGGGCGGCATCCTCGGCTGCTGCGTACCTCGTCTCGCCGCCGAGTGCGACCTCGATCACCCGACGCTCGGTCAGCAGCGTCGCCAGCCAACCGGCTGCGCCGTCCTCGGCGCGAAGGTCGACCTCGTCGGCGCTGAGGTCGCCGACCTTGCGGAACACGTCGTGGAGCTCGTCGGCCGAACGTGCACGTCGACCGTCGGCGATGCACTGCAGCTCCAGCTCGACGTCGGCGAGCACCTCGGGGTCGAGCAACTCACGAAGTTCCTCGGCGCCGAGGAGGTCGCGCAGCAGGTCGCGGTCGAGGGCCAGTGCAGCGGCGCGCCGTTCGGCCAATGGGGCGTCGCCTTCGTACATGTAGGCGGCGATCCAGTTGAACAGCAGGCTCGATGCCATCGGGCTCGCCTTGCCGGTGTCGACGGTGACCACCCGGATCGCGCGTGAGCGCAACTGCCCGAGCACCTCGCGGAGCGCCGGTACGTCGAACACGTCCTGGAGGCACTCCCGCGACGTTTCCAACAGGATTGGGAACGTCGGGTACTTCGCCGCGACCGCAAGGAGGTCAGCCGCACGCTGACGCTGCTGCCACAGCGGGGTGCGACGGTCGGGTCGGCGGCGCGGTAGTAGCAGCGCCCGGCCGGCGCACTCGCGGAACCTCGCAGAGAACAGTGCCGTCTGCGGGAGCGTCTCGACGACGAGTTCGTCGATGTCCTCCGGGTCGATCATCAGCGCTTCGATCGGCAGCTCGACGGCGGAATCGGGCAGGCGGATCACGATGCCGTCGTCGCCCCACATCGACTCGACCGGGATGTCGAACCGATCCATCAGGCGCCGCTCGATCGCCATAGCCCACGGGGCGTGCACCGGGGTGCCGAACGGGCTGAGGATGCAGATGCGCCAGTCGCCGATCTCGTCCAGGAACCGTTCGACGACCACGGTGCGATCGTCGGGCACGGCTCCGGTCGCCTCGACCTGTTCGGCGAGGTACTGCTGGAGATTGCCGGCGGCGAAAGCGTCGAGGTTGTAGTGCGTCATCAGCCGTTCGGTGGCGGATGCGTCGTCGAGTTCGCGGATCTCTCGGACGAATCCGCCGAGCGCACGCCCCAACTCCAACGGGCGACCTGGCCGGTCGCCGTGCCAGAACGGCATCTTGCCCGGCTGGCCCGGCGCCGGGCTGACCGTGACACGTTCGAACGTGATGTCCTCGATCCGCCACGTCGACGCACCGAGCACGAATGTCTCGCCGGGACGGCTCTCGTAGACCATCTCCTCGTCGAGTTCGCCGACGCGGGTGCCGTCGGGCAGGAACACACCGAACAGGCCACGGTCGGGGATCGTGCCGCCGCTGGTGACGGCGAGCCGCTTCGATCCGTCGCGGGCTCGCAGCCGGTCGTTGATGCGGTCCCACACGATGCGCGGTCGAAGCTCGGAGAACTCCTCGCTCGGATACCGGCCCGACAGCAGGTCGAGCACGTTCGACAGCAGGTCGTCGGAGATGTCGGCGAAGCTCGCACAGCGCCGGACCATGACAGCGACCTCGTCGACCGAGCACTCCTCGACGATGGCCACGTGAGCGACGATGTGCTGGGCGAGCACGTCGAGCGGGTTCCGCAGGTAACGCGTCGACTCGATCTCGCCGTCGATCATCCGGCGCGTGACCACGGCGGTCTCGAGCAGGTCCCCGCGGTGCTTCGGGAAGATCGACCCCCTCGACGGCTCGCCCACCTGGTGGCCGGCGCGGCCGATGCGCTGCAGTCCGCGGCTGACGGCGCCCGGCGACTCGACCTGGATCACGAGGTCGACCGCGCCCATGTCGATGCCCAGCTCCAGCGACGACGTGGCAACGATCGCTCGCAGGTCGCCGCGCTTCAAGCGGTCCTCGATGACGACGCGCTGCTCGCGGGCCAGCGAGCCATGGTGCGCACGGACGAGCTCGTCGATGACCTCGCCGGTCACCGGATCGACGATCCCGGGCACGCCCTGCTCGATCGCCAGTTCGTTGAGTTTCGCCGCCAGGCGTTCGGCGGCCCGGCGAGCGTTGCAGAAGATGATCGTGGTGCGGTTGGCGAGGATCCGCTTCAGGATCTCGGGGTAGATGCTCGGCCAGATCGACGTGCGCCGCTCGGTGAGAGCTGCTGTGGCCGGGCCGGGCGTGAGCTCGACCTTGACCTGGCCGAGCGTCGACATGTCCTCGATCGGGATGACGACCTCGATCTCCAGCTGCTTGCGGATGCCGGCGTCGACGATCTGCACCGGTCGTTTGCGTCCGGGCTCGGCCCAGCCACCGAGGAACTCGGCGACTTCCTCCAGCGGGCGCTGCGTGGCCGAGAGCCCGATGCGCTGCGGTGGCGTGTCGGTGACCTCCTCCAGTCGCTCGAGAGTGAGCATCAGATGGGCGCCCCGCTTGGTGGTGGCCATCGCGTGGATCTCGTCGATGATCACCGTCTCGACGCCGGCGAGGGTCTCGCGAGCCGACGACGTGAGCATGAGGTAGAGCGACTCGGGAGTGGTGATCAGCAGGTCGGGCGGGCGGCGGATCAGCTTCTGGCGGTCGTTGGCGGCGGTGTCGCCGGTGCGCATGCCGACCTCGGGAGCGACAAACGCCTCCCCGAGCCGCTCGGCGGCGAGTTCGATCCCCTTGAGCGGTGCCCGCAGGTTCTTCTCGATGTCGAACGCAAGTGCCCGCAGCGGCGAGATGTAGAGCACCCGGGTGCGGTGCGATCGCTCCTCGGGGCGGGGCGTGGAGGTGAGCCGGTCGATCGACGCGAGAAACGCCGTGAGCGTCTTGCCCGAACCCGTCGGGGCGCAGATCAGAGTGTGCTCGCCGGCCGCGATGGGCGGCCAGCCCTGCACCTGTGGCGGCGTCGGCTCGGGAAACGACGCCGCGAACCACTCGCGGACGGCCGGCGAGAACGCCTGCAGAACCGGGTGCGCAGCGATCGCGCCACGCTACCCACCGGCCCGACGAAGCAACCCGTGGTTCCCCCAGCCCAGGGCTGCGGGAACCACGTGCTGCCGGACGGGTCAGCCCTCGGTCGTCTCCGTCATCTCGCTGCTCATCTCGTCCATGACCAGGGGGCGAACGGGTGCGCCGACCGTGACCTCGGTCCCGTCGTCGAAGACCATCGTCACGTCGATCGTGCCAGTGATGTCGGTGGGATCGATGTCGATCAGCATGATGTGCGGTCCGCCCGGTTCGAGCGTGAAGGTTCCGCCGGCAGGCACCACGAAGCCCTCCGGGACCTCCTGCATCTGCATCGCTCCGTCATCGCCCATGGTCGTTTCGTGGATCTCGACGGTGGCGTCGAACGGCACCGAGGCGCTCACCAACGTCACGTCGGTGTCCCCGTTGTTGGTGATCGTGCCGTAGGTCGCCGTCCTGGTCTGACCCTCCGCAGGTTCGCGCATCCACACGCCGGCGACCCTGAGGTCGCCAACGCTGGCCTCACCGCCGTCCATCTCCGACATGCCGTCGGCCATGGTGGTCGCTGCCGACATCTCGGTGGCCTCGGGGACGCTGTCGGACGAGCTGTCGTCGTCGCTGCCGCATGCGGCAACCGAGAAGATCAGCGCCGTCGCGGCGAGGGGAGCGAGGAGGAGTCTGGTTCGGTTGTGGTTCACGACTCCACAGGTCGCTGCTCGTCCCGGTTGGGTTCCCACAATCCGAAAAATGCGCAGATCTGACCGCGCCTGCTCCGGCGCTGCACATCTTTCGGGCCCGGGAACGATGTCAGCGTTCGGACACCGTCCCGCGGTCGACGACGAGTGTTCTGGTCAGGCGTACCCGATCGAGCAGGTCCCGGTCGTGCGTGACCAGAATCACCGTTCCGGCGAACGTCTCGAGCGCCTGCTCGAGCTGCTCGATCGCCGGCAGATCGAGGTGGTTGGTGGGTTCGTCGAGCACGAGGAGATTCGCGCCGTTGGCCATCAGCAACGCGAGCGAGGCCCGAGTCCGCTCACCTGGCGACAACGTCGCGGCGTCGCGATGCACGTGTTCGGCCCCGAGTCCGAACTTTGCGAGCAGAGTGCGGGCGTCACCGGCCAGCAGCCCGGTCGAGGCGGTGAACGCATCGAGCAACGCCTCGTCGCCGAGCAGTGCCGACCGGGCTTGTTCGATCTCACCGACCACGACGCTCGAGCCCAACGAGACGATGCCGGCATCGGGGCGCACTCGACCGAGCAGCAGCGAGATCAGCGTGGTCTTGCCGCTGCCGTTCGCCCCGACCAACGCCAGCCGGTCTCCGACGAGGAGGTCCAGGTCGACCGGACCGAGCCGGAACGACCCACGCTCGACCACCGCACCCCGAACGGTCGCCACCACGTCGCCGCTGCGCCCAGCGGTCGGGATCGTCAGCTGGAGCTCCCATGGCTCTCTCGGCTGCTCGACAGCCGCCAGCCGCTCGGCGGCCTTCTGTGTCCGCGCCGCCTTGCCGGCGAGCTGTTCTGTCTGGTTGACCTTGAAGTGACGGATGTGCTTGTCGTTCTCTCCCGACTTCTTCACCTTCGCCTGGCCCTGGGTCGCCCATTCCCGCTCGCGCTGGGCCCGTTGCTGGAGTGACGACCGCTTGGCGTCGTACTCCTCGAAGCGTTCACGGGCGTGCTGCTTGGCCAGCTCGCGCTCGGCGAGGAACGACTCCCACCCTCCAGCGAACCATGTCGCACGATGCGAGTGATGGTCGATCTCGACGACGTCGGTGATCGTGCGACGCAGGAACGACCGGTCGTGGCTCACCAGCAGCACGGGAGCGTCCAGGCTGAGGATCCAGCGCTCGAGCCGGTCGAGGCCGTCCAGGTCGAGGTCGTTGGTCGGCTCGTCGAGCAGGAAGACATCGAAGCGCGCCAGCAGCAACGAGGCGAGCGATGCGCGAGCTGCCTCGCCACCGGACAATGAACTCGTCGGCTGGTTGAGCAGCCGCTCGGCGAGTCCCAGATCGCCCCACACCTCACCGACGCGGGCGTCGAAGTCGGCGGATCCGAGCGCCAGCCAACGGTCGAGCGCATCCGAGTATCGATCGCCAGCACCCGGCTCGGCCGCGGCGAGCGCGCCGGTCGCCTCGTCGAGCTCCACCTGAGCGGCCGCAACTCCGCTGCGCCGGGCAAGGAATTCACGGACGGTCTCGGTCGTGGAACGCTCCGGTTCCTGCGGGAGCAATCCGACGTTCGCAGTACGCGGGGCCACGTCGACCGAACCTCGATCGAGGTCGACACGTCCGGCGAGCGCGCCGAGCAGCGTCGACTTGCCGACGCCATTGGGGCCGACGAGGCCGACGCGGTGGCCGGGAGCAAGCGTGAGGTCGACCTCATCGAGCACGACGAGCGGACCTCGGACCACGGTGAGCGAACGGGCGATGAGCGATGCGGACACAGGGGCACCTCCGGGGAGAACGAGCAGGGTACGAGCGGACGGTGGGCGGCTCACTGATCGGTCATCGCCACCGACCGTACCCCACCCCACGACCGAAACTTGCCTGGTTTTGTTGCGCTGAGCGCAACGAACGACGCAAATTTCGGGCGATCCGGCAAATTTCACCGGTTGGGCGTTGGCGGGCCGGTCCGGCGAGGCAGACTCGACGACTCCGATGCCGACCGTGATCCTCCGACCCTGGCAGCGCGCTGCGTACGAGGCGTTCCGCACCAACTCTGACCCGGACTACCTCGCCGTCGCCACGCCTGGAGCCGGAAAGACCACGTTCGCCCTCACGTGCGCCCGAGCGAGCCTCGCCGAGGAGCCACGCACGCTCGTGGTGGTCGCGCCGACCAGCCATCTGAAGGTCCAGTGGTCGCTCGCCGCACACCGGCTCGGGCTGCAACTCGACCCCGATTGGAGCCCGGGCGACGGCCTGGCCCGCGACGTCCACGGATTGGTCACCACATACCAGCAGATCGCCACCGGCAACACGGCCGCCAAGCTCGCCGGACTGTCGGCTGACGGCTTCGTGATCCTCGACGAGATCCACCACGCCGGCCACGAACGAGCCTGGGGTGACGGCATCCGGGTGGCGTTCGGGCATGCCGCACGGCGCCTGTCGCTGTCGGGCACACCGTTTCGCAGCGACGCTGTCCCGATCCCGTTCGTGCGCTATGACGCCACCGGGGGCGAGGGCGACATGGCCCACGCCGACTACACCTACGGCTACGCCGACGCGCTCCGCGACGGCGGCGTCGTGCGACCGGTGTACTTCCCGCGCGTCGACGGCGAGATGGAGTGGACCACCGCGTCGGGGGACGTCATCAACGCCAGCTTCCAGGACGAGCTGACCAAAGATCAGATGTCGATGCGCCTGCGCACCGCACTGAGCCTCGAAGGCGAGTGGATGCCGAGCGTGCTCGCTCGAGCGAACGAGCAGCTGCGTTCGATCCGTCAGGACCATCGCGATGCCGGCGGACTGGTGATCGCCATCGACCAAGATCACGCCCACGGCATCGCCCGACTGCTGCGTGACCGCTTCGGCGCGCCGGCCGACGTCGTGGTCAGTGACGACCCGAGCGCATCGAGGAAGATCGCCGAGTTCTCCCACAACGACCGGCCGTGGCTCGTTGCGGTCCGGATGGTCTCGGAGGGTGTCGACATCCCCCGGCTGCGCGTCGGCGTGTTCGCCACCACGACCTCGACCGAACTCTTCTTCCGCCAGGCCGTCGGCCGTTTCGTCCGCTGGCAGGCCGGCCGACCGAGCCAGAAGGCCTACGTCTACATCCCCGACGACCCTCGTCTGCGTTCGCATGCGTTCGAGATCGCCGAGGCTCGCCGACACGTGCTCCGGCCCCCAGGGACCGACGACGGCGACGAGTTCCAGCTCGACGGGGGTCTCGACGATCTGGTGCACGCCGACGACGCGGCCGAGCAACTGACGCTGTTCGCCGTCGTGTCGGCGACGGCGACCGACATCACCGTGCACACCGTGACCGAGGAGGGCGTGCGTTTCGAGCCGAGCTTCTCGCCCGACGATCTCCACACCGCTCGCTACGACGACGAACTCGAAATCGCGGAGCCACTGTTCGTCGCCGATCCGCTGTTGAGCATCGATCTCCCGGAGGTGCCGACGGCGGCCGGTCTCGTGCCGTCCGGCTCGCTCAGCGTCGCCGAACGCAAGGATGACCTGCGCACCCGCAACGCTCACGTCGCCAAGCGGCTGGTCGACATCACGGGATGGGGGCACGCCAAGGTCCAGGGCGAGATGAACCGTCTCGCCGGTGTCACCCGCGTGGCCACCGCAACAACCGAACAACTCGAACGGCGCCTGCGCTACAGCGAGAGCTGGCTGCGCCGCCTCCAACGCTGAGCGTCACAGTGGGCCCGGCACGGTGTGACGCTGAGACGGTGAATGTTGCAGGGCGGCGGGATCGGGGGTGCCGGTAGGCTCGAGGAATGCCTGCGAGCGGTGAACACCATCCCGCCTTCGAGGAGTACTGCGAGTGCATCTTCGAGTTGCACGAGGACGACGTCGAGGTCATCCAGGCCCGCATCGCCGAACGACTCCAGGTCTCCCGACCCGCTGTCAGCGAGATGATGAAACGCCTCGAGGCCGAGGGGCTGATCACCTCCGACGACGGGATCCTGCTCACCGACGCCGGCCGACGTCTCGGTGAGCGCATCGTGCGGCGGCACCGACTCGCCGAAGTCTTCCTCACCGACGTCCTCAAGCTGAGCTGGGCCGAGGCCCACCACGAGGCCGGCAAGTGGGAACACATCATGAGCGACTCGGTCGAACGGGCCCTCAACGACCTGCTGGGCGCCCCCACGACATGCCCACACGGCAACCCGATCCCCGGCTCCGGCTACGAGGCGCCCGACTCGGGGCCGCTGTCCGCACTCACCGTCGGTTCGCCGTTCACCGTGCGCCGGATCACCGAGGAGCTCGAATTCGAACCAGGCCTGCTCGAGTTCCTCGAGGAGTCGGCCATCCAGCCGGGCAATCGAGGCACGGTCACTGCCGCCTCTCCCGACGGCACCCTGACCGTCGAGATCGACGGTCGTCACATCGGGGTCGGATCGTTCGCGAGCGAACGTATCTTGGTCACCTCGTGACCCTCCGACGCCGCCCAGTCCGACTCGCCGCCGTTGCACTCGCCGCCATGTCGGTCGCTTCGTGCGCCGACACCGTCGTCGAGATCGAGTCCGACAGCGGGGAGGTCAACGTCGACGGATCGTTCGAGACCGTCCCGTCCTCCACCGTGCCGATCACGGGAACCACTGCGGAACTGCTCGCAGAGATGTCCGCGCAGATGAGTCAGCTGAGCTCGCAGATCGGTGACCCCGGCGACGAGAAGGCGACGCTGCAACGCATCGATGCGATCTGGGTGATCGCCAGGCCCGACGTCGAGTCGACGCACCCTGAGTTGGTCAGCGGCATCGACACCACAGTCGACATGGCCAGAACCGCCGTCGTGCGCATCCGGCCCGCCGACGGCGACAAGGCGTTCCAGCTCCTCACCGGCCTGGTCGACCGCTACACCAACGACGGCTGATCACCGGTGACGCGCTGCGTGGCGTCGAGCCTGGGCTTCGGCGACAGCCGATCCAGGCCCACCGACGACTAGCGCAACGGAGCGGGAAGTTCGTCGACGTGCACGACGCTGAGTCGCTGTGTCGGCCGGGTCAGCGCGACATACAGCGAGCGCATCCCGTGTTCGTGATCGGCAACGATGCGCGCAGGTTCGACCACGACGACAGCGTCGAGTTCGAGCCCCTTCACGACGCTGACCGGGACCAGGGTGACGCCGTCGTCGAGCCCGGTCCGGGTCGCGGTGCCGTGATTGACTCCTGCAGCGGTCAGGTGCTCGGACAGCTCGTCGATCATCGAGTCGGGAGCGATCACGCCGAGGCTTGCATTCGGCAATTCGGTCGTCAGTGAACGAACCTCCTCGGCGACGGCAGACCCGAGCGATCCGTCCGCGCGCACGAACAACGGCACGGCATCGCCGACGCGCACTGACTGCGGAGCGCGCAGCGTCGGTGTGGCCGCAGCCATCACCTTGTTTGCGAGCTCCATGATCTGGCCCGGGATCCGGTAGCCGACCGACAGCCCGATCACCCGCGATGGCTTGCGGTCGGGCAGGTGATCGAGAACGTCCTGCCAATCCACCGGGGCGAGCGGCCCGGTCGCCTGGGCGAGGTCGCCGACGATCGTCATGGCGCCGTTCAACGATCGGCGCGTCGACATCTTCAACTGCATCGGCGTCAGGTCTTGGACCTCGTCGATCACGATGTGGCCGTACGTACGGATCTCGTCGGCGTCGTCGATCTTGCCGTTGCGACCCGGCTTCGGGCCGAGCACGTCACGAGCATCGTCGAGCAACGCGACGTCGGATGGCGTCCAGCGGACGTCGTCGACAGACTCGGAACGGGGCCTGAAGAGTGCGAGCGCTTCGGCTTCGCCGAGCACACCGCGGGTGGCGAGCTTGAGCAACGCCTTCGACCCGAACAGATCGTGCAACAGCTGCGCCGGGGTCAGCAACGGCCACATCCGGTCGAGCGCCTCGCGGATCTCAGGCGTTCCACGCAGTGTGTCCTTGACGTCACGCGGTCCGATCTCCGGGTCGCGGTACGTCGCCGCCAGAGCCGCCCAGACCTCGTTCTCGACGAACTTGCGTCCGCTGTTGTGTCGACGGAAACGGCGGCGAGCGTTCTTGACGATCCGCGCCGACTCTTCGGCGCGTAAACGCACGTATCCGGTCCGGAACGGGATCACGAGGTCGTCTCGAAGAGGCCGTTCTCGGTCGATGACAGCCTGGTCGATGACATCGGACATGCGCGAGTCACCCTTGATGCGCGCAGCCGTGGGGGTGTCCGCACCGACACGGTCGTCCGGGCGCAGGAACTGCACACCCGGCACCAGGTCGGACAGCACGACCTGCTGGACGCCGGCCTCACCCAACGACGGCAGGACCCGCTCGATGTACCGCAGGAACACCCGGTTCGGCCCGATGACGAGCACGCCCTGGTCCTCGAGCGGGAAGCGGTGGGTGTAGAGCAGATACGCAGCGCGGTGCAGCGCAACGACGGTCTTTCCGGTTCCCGGGCCGCCCTGGACCACCAACACGCCGTGCTGAGGCGAGCGAATGATCTCGTCCTGCTCGCCTTGGATCGTGGCGACGATGTCGCCCAGCGTGCCCGTGCGACCGCGCTCGAGCGCGGCGAGCAGCGTGGAGTAGCCGCGCAGCCCTGAACCGTCCGCGTCGCCTGCCGCCGCCGACGAGCCGTCGAGGCCCTCGTCGTGACCGACACCGAGGTGGCCCTCGCCGAAGAGTTCGTCCTCGATCCCGAGGAGCGTTCGGCCCTCGACCGCGAAATGACGGCGCCGCAGCAGCCCCATCGGGCTGCGACCCGTTGCCCGATAGAAGGGCTCTGCGACGGGCGCGCGCCAGTCGACGACGACCGGCTCTCGATCCTCGTCGGCCACAGCAAGGCGACCGATATGGAAGCTCTCGACGGCCTCTGGCGACTCGGCCGACCGGTCGATGCGGCCGAACACGAGCGACGCATCGCCGAGGTCGAGATCGGCCAGTCGTTTCAGGAGCGCCTCGTCGAAGGCGTTGCGTTCGAAGCGCGCCTGGAACGTGCCACCGAGATCGGCCTCGGTCATGTCCCGCATACGCCAAGCCGCCTCGCGACTGGTGTCGAGACACTCGTACGCGTGGTCGATGTAGGCCTGTTCGTCAGCGAGATCGGGGTGCTGCTGGGTCATATCGGGTCACGAAATGCTATCGGCCGAGCCCGCACTCCCGACCCGGCGATAGCGTCGATCCTCGATGGATGCCCTCGCCGCAGCCGACCACGAGCCGATCGCTGCGTCTCCCGCGCCCCGCCAAAACGAGGCGTTCCTCGACGCTTCCGGTGGTCGAGCCGGCCACCACACGCCCGTGTGGTTCATGCGCCAGGCCGGGCGCTCGCTCCCCGAGTACCGGGCAGTCCGCGGCGACGGTTCGATCCTCGATGCGATCAAACAACCGGCGCTCGCCGCCGAGATCACGATGCAACCGGTGCGTCGCTATGGCGTCGACGCTGCCGTGCTCTACAGCGACATCGTGGTGGCCCCGCATGCGGTGGGGTTCGGTATCGACGTCGCGCCCGGCACCGGCCCGGTTGCCGAACACCCGTTGCGATCGAGTAGCGACGTCGAACGACTTCGGCCGCTGAGCTTCGACGACATCTCGTACGTGATCGACACCGTCGACCTGCTCGTTGCCGAGCTCGACGTGCCGTTGCTGGGCTTTGCCGGCGCGCCATTCACTGTGGCGAGCTATCTGATCGAAGGGCGCCCCAGCAAGGACTACCGCCACACCAAGGCGCTCATCCACACCGACGAGGCGCTCTGGCACAACGTGATGGAACGGCTCGCCGAGTCGGCGATCACGTTCATCGACGCTCAGCTGTCGCACGGCGCTGCCGCGTACCAGCTGTTCGACTCGTGGGCGGGATCGCTGAGTCGGCGCGACTACGACCGCTACGTGTTGCCGCATTCGCGTCACGTGTTTCGTGAACTCCGCCGACGCCACCCGGACGCGCCGGCGATCCATTTCGGCATCGGTTGCGACCACTTGCTCGAATCGATGCTCGATGCCGGACCGACGGTCCTCGGGCTCGATTGGCGCACCCCGATCGCCGACGCCCGCCAGCGGTTCGGCGACGACTTGATCGTGCAGGGCAATCTCGATCCAGCGCTGGTGCTCGCGGGCCTCGAGCCCGCGCTCGATGGCGCTGCCCAGGTGCTGCGCGACAACGAGGTTCCCGACGGCGGCCAGCATCCTGGCCACATCTTCAACCTCGGCCATGGCGTCCAGCCCGACACCGATCCAGCGGTCTTGCAGGCCGTGGTCGACTTCGTGCACGAGCGCACCACGATCACCGAAGGCGAGGCGTCATGACATCCGCCCCAGTCGCTGTGGTGCTGATGGCCTACGGCACACCGCGCGCTCCCGAGGAGATCGAGCCCTATTACACCGACATTCGTCGTGGCCGACCGCCCACGCCGGAAGCGCTCGCCGACCTCACCGCTCGCTACGCCGCGATTGGCGGCGTGTCGCCGCTCGCGCAGCTCACCGAGGCGCAGGCGAGCGCGCTGCAAGCTGCGCTCGATGCCGCCGAACCCCGCCGCTTCGAAGTGTCGCTCGGCTTGAAGCACGCCGACCCAAAGGTCGAGGACACCGCACGGCGAGTCGCCACCGACGGCGCATCGTCGGTCGTTGGCCTGGTGCTCGCACCGCACTACTCGTCGTACTCGATCGGCCAATACCTCGACCGCACCCGTCAGGGCGTCGCCGACTCGGGCGTCGACATTCCGGTGGTCGGCATCGACAGTTGGGCGACTGAACCCGCCTTCGTCGAATTCCTGGCCACCGACCTGGCCGCACGCGTTGCGGCGATGCGCGAGCGCACCGGCGGTCGTGTCCGGGTGTTGTTCACCGCGCACTCGCTCCCTCAACGGATCATCGACGCTGGTGACCCCTACCCCGACGAGTTGCGCTCGACGGCCGAGGCCGTTGCGGCGCGCGTCGGTCTCAGCGAAGGCGACGACTGGCAGATTGCGTGGCAGTCGGCTGGGAGGACCCCTGAACCGTGGATCGGACCCGACATCCTCGAGGTCATCGATTCGCTGGCGACCGAAGGCATCGCCGGCGTGATCGTGTCGGCATGCGGCTTCGTCGCCGACCACCTCGAAGTGCTCTACGACCTCGACATCGAAGCGTCCGAGCGTGCGTCCTCGAACGGTCTGGCCTTCGATCGCACCGCGTGCGTGAACGACGACGCCGCGATCATGGCCGCCCTGGCCGAGCGAGTGCGCGCCGTCGTTCCATGAACACCTCAGCCCGTGTCGCCGTTGTCGGTGCCGGCATCAGCGGCCTGGCCACCGCCCTCGCGCTGGCGGACACCGATGCCGTCGAGGTGACGGTCTTCGAAGCGGCAGACCGAGTCGGCGGCAAGATCGATGCCTCACCGTTCGCCGGTGTCACCGGGGTCGACGAAGCCGCTGATGCGTTCCTCGCCCGGGTACCCGAAGCGGTGGCACTCGCCCATCGCATCGGTCTGGGCGACGACCTCGTCTCGCCCGAACCGGTGGGCGCTGCGGTGTGGCACGATGGGCTGCAACGCATCCCGGACGGACTGATGCTCGGGCTGCCCGGCAAACTCCTTCCGCTCGCCACCACCGGTCTCCTGTCGTGGCGAGGCAAGGCCCGCGCTGCGATCGAGCCATTCCTCCCCCACACCTCAACCGAGTCCGACTCGATTGGCGAGTTCGTCCGGGCGCGCTTCGGCGACGAGGTGCATGAACGGATGGTCGATGCGCTCGTGGGCAGCATCTACGCGGCCGACACGGATCGATTCAGCCTCGCCGAGGTGCCGCAACTCGCTGCGCTGGCAACCGGGAGCCGAAGCGTCCTGTTGGCAGCGCGTCGACAGCGACGCTCGCAGGCCGGCACCGCAACGGCCGCAGCGAGCCCGATCTTCGCCACCCCTCGCGGGGGCATCGGCGCCTTCGCCCGCGCCGCTGCCGACGCTGTGGTCTCCGCCGGCGGGCGGATCCACACCGGCGCGCCGGTCACCTCGATCACGCCGTCCGGCAACGGCTCCTGGTCGCTCTCCCTGCCCGCTGCGGTCGGGTCCGAACAGGCAGGTGGCGGCGCCACGTTCGACGCCATCGTGTTCGCAACGCCGGCCGCGGCGACGGCGAAGGTGCTCGTCGAGCCAGCGCCGGACGCCGCTGAGCTGCTCGGCGCCGCACAGAGCGCCGACGTGATCATGGTGACGCTCCATGTCGGTTCCGACCAGTGGCCTGACCGCCTCCACGGTTTGAGTGGCTACCTCGTGCCGAAGCCCGACCAACGCTGGGTCACCGCAGCGTCGTTCGCGTCGCAGAAGTGGGGACATTGGCGCCCGCCCGCGGGCGGCGAGATCCTGCGGGTGTCGATCGGACGCGACGGGATGGAGGTGATGCACCTCGACGACGACGAGATCCTTCGAGTGGTGCTCGACGACCTCGCACACCATCTCGGCGTCCGATTCGAACCCGATGAGATCCGCATCACTCGCTGGCCGGCCGCCTTCGCGCAGTACCGCCCGCATCACGCCTCCTGGGTCGATGCCGTCGAAGACGCGCTTCCGTCAGGAGTCTTCGTGACCGGCGCCGGCTTCCGCGGGATCGGCATTCCCGCCTGCATTCGGGCGGCCACGTCGGTCGCTGCCCGCGCGAGCGCCGCGGCCCGGCTTCTGGCAGAATCGCCGTGATGGTCTCCACGAGCGACCCCGAACGTCGTGGCCGCCGCTGGATAGCGGCGCCGCTCGTCGCCGCGTTGCTGATCGCCGGCGTCGCCGGAGCGGTCATCGCCGTCGACATCGGCAACGCGCCCGACACGGCAGCGTCGTTCAATGCCGACTCGGCCACGACCACCACCATTCCGCCGACCACGACCACCACGACCGCACCGCCGACGACCACCACCACGACCGCACCGCTGCCGCGTCAGATGACCCAGCCGATCGCTCCGCCGAGCGACCAACGCGGCGCCGAGGACAACCCGCAACTCGGGCGGATCGTCATCCCGAAGGTCGGGCTCGATTCCGAATTGCACGACGGCATCCGGCTGACCACACTCGATCGCGGCCCTGGGCACTGGCCAGGCAGTGCGATGCCCGGCCAGATCGGCAACGTCGTGGTGGCAGGCCATCGCACCAGCCACGGTGCCGAATTTCGACATCTCGACGCGCTCGAGCCCGGCGACGACGTCGTGTTCACGACAGCCGACGGCACCTTCACCTACCGGGTGACGGGCACACAGATCGTCACACCCGACTCGCTGTGGATCGTCGACCCTTCGGACACGCCCACCGCCACCCTGTTCGCCTGCCATCCGCTCGGATCGACGGCGGAGCGCATCGTCGTCACTCTGGCGCTGACGACTTGACCGACGACACCGCCGAGTCACCGGCGCCAGCCGAGCGTCCCGCGAGATCCCTCGGTGAGCGCATGGCCCGGCCGGCACTGGCCCTCGGTTCGGGCGTCCTCGTCGCGATGTCGATGCCCCCGTGGGGGTTCTGGCCGCTGGCGATCGTCGGCGTCGTGCTCTTCGAGGTCGCGCTCGGTGCGGCACCTGCACGACGCGAGCGGTTCCGCCTCGGGCTGCTGTTCGGTGCGGGATGGATGTACCTCGGCATGGGCTGGATGGTCCAGCTGACGTTTCCCGGCTACCTCGTAGCGGGGCTCGTCTTCTCGCTGTTCCATGCCGGCGCGGCGGTGCTGGCGCCCATCGGGATCTGGCGCGTGATCGGACGCCCGGCGGCACACGCATTGGCCGAAGCGCTGCGCTTCTCGTTTCCGTTCGGCGGCATCCCGCTCGCAACCATGGGGATGTCGCAGGTCGGCGGGCCGCTGGTCGGAGTGGTTCGCGTCGGTGGCGTGATCCTGATCACCTGGGTGGTCTTCCAGCTGGGATTCGCGCTGGCCGGCCCGGCCCCTGGCATCCCGGCCTTCGCTCGTCGATTCCGGCCTGGGGCACGAGGCAAGCCCCACGGGGCGGTCGCGTTTCTCGCAGTCGTCGCGATCGTGCTGCTCAGCGTGATCGCGCCGCGAGGCAACAACACCGGCGAACAGCTGGAGGTTGCCGCGGTGCAGGGTGGCGGCGAGCAGGGCACGAGCGCGCTCGAGGTGCCGTCGAGCCTGGTCACCGAACGCCATCTCGACGCGACCCGGGCGATCCCGGACGACGCCGACCTCGACCTCGTGCTGTGGCCGGAGAACACGATCGACGTCTCGGTGTTCGACGGATCGGACGTGTACCTCGCGATTGCCGCCGAGGCCGAACGACTCGACGCGCCATTCGCAGTGGGCGTGACCGAGGACCCCCGGGTCAACTCGCAGATCGTGGTGGCCCCGAACGGCGACATCGTCGACCAGTACATCAAGGTCCGCCGCGTACCGTTCGGCGAGTACGTGCCGTTGCGCGGCGTGCTCGAAGCGTTCGGTGCCCCAATCGAACAGGTCGGGCGTGACGCCAACGCCGGCACCGGCCCGGCCTACGTCGACCTCCCCGACGGCACCCGGCTGGGCGTCGTGATCTCGTGGGAGGTGTTCTTCGCCGGACGCGCCCGCGAAGGCGTGAAGGAAGGCGGCGAGGCGATCCTCAATCCGACCAACGGAGCGAGCTACACAGGCACGATCGTGCAGACCCAGCAGGTCGCATCGAGCCGTCTGCGAGCGATTGAGAACGGGCGTTGGGTCGTTCAGGCAGCACCGACCGGGTTCACCGCGGTCGTCGACGCCGACGGCAATGTGCTGCAGCGCACCGCCGTGAGCGAGCAGCGGGTGATCTACGCCACGGTCGAACTGCGCGAGGGCTTCACCTGGTACACGAACCTCGGCGACGGACCGATCATCGGGGCGCTGCTCGCGCTCCTGGGCATGTCGCTCTGGTTCGCACGCCGCTCGCACGCCACCAACCCCGAGTGAACCCGTCCGTCCAGAGTTTGTGCGAGCGACAACGCACGCATTGACGGTGAGCGCTCACACAAGACTGGCAGCCGCCGTGGTCGACGGTTTTTGTGAGAGACAACGTCAAGTTCGTGGATGCGCGGTCACACGAATCGAGCTCCCCGGATTCGTGGCCGCTCAGTCGACGTCGAGCATCAGCGTGACCGGGCCGTCGTTGACGAGCTCGACGCGCATGTCGGTGCGGAATCGGCCGGTCTCGACAGTGGCACCGAACGACTGAAGTCGTTCGACGACACGTTCGACGAGCGGCTCGGCCACCTCCGGACGGGCGGCAGCGATCCAGCTCGGCCGACGCCCCTTGGCAGTGTCGCCGTAGAGGGTGAACTGGCTCACGACGAGGAGCGATCCGGCGACCTCCGCCACGGACCGGTTCATCACGCCGTCGTCGTCGTCGAAGATGCGCAGGCCCCAGAGCTTGTCTGCCAGCTTGTCGGCCTCTGCGGCCGTGTCGGAATGCGTGGCCCCGACCAGCACGCACAGTCCGGCTCCGATCGCACCAGCGAGTTCCCAGTCGACCTCGTGGGACGTCCGGCTCATCACCTCGGCGCGGATCACACGTTGCACGAGCGCTCGCATCGCGCCAGTATCGCCCGATGCCCCCGCAACCAGCGACCCTGCACGTCGGCGACGTCACCGTCACCGTCTTCGCCGAGTTCGGTGCACGTCTCGGCCAGATCACCGTTGCGAACCAGCCGCTCCTGGTCGACGTCCCACCGCTCGACCGCCCGCACCCGCTGACGTGGGGCTGCTACCCCATGGCACCATGGGTCGGTCGGATCCGCAGCGGTCGATTCGCCTTCGCCGGAGTCGAGCACCGTCTCCCGATCAATCACCGCGACGGCGACAGCCCGCAGCGCTCCCATGCGATCCACGGACTCGTCTACGACCGCAACTGGCCAGCCGTCGATGCGGTGTCGGACACCTCGTGGACGGCGACCCGGGACCTCGACTGGAGTTTCGGCGGAAGCGTGACGCAAGCGATCGCGTTGTTCGACGACCGAGTCGAGCTGACGCTGACGGTCGAGACGTCGGTTGGAGAGTTCCCGTCCGAAGTCGGATGGCATCCATGGTTTCGCAAACCTGACCGGCTGGAGTTCTCACCGGCATCGATGTACGCGCGAGACGAGTTCGGCCTGCCGACCGGAGTGCTCGTCGACCCGACCGATGGCCCCTGGGACGACTGCTTCCTCGCCGGCGAGCCTGTCGAGCTGCACTACGAACGGTCGATCGCGCCGGTCATTCGGATCTGGTCCGACTGCGACCACTGGGTCGTCTACGACGAGCCGGCCGATGCCACCTGCGTCGAGCCCCAGTCGGGCCCACCCGATGCGTTCAATCTCGAACCCCACGTGGTCACGCCGACGGCTCCCCTCACCCGAATGATGACCATCGCCTGGTGAACCCGAGCAACGAACGCCATTTGCGTTTGTAGCAGTACATTTGATACGATCGCCCAATGCCCGCGTGGTCGCCACTGTTTGTCGTGGTCGTATGGAGCATCCCCGTGGTGTTCGTGTGGCTGATGCTGCGCCGCCCGTCCGACCGCAGCGTCGCCGCGTTCGCCAAGACCTACGACGTCGCGCTCACGACGGGCAATGTCGATCAGGTGCGCCGTTACATCCAGTGGACCCGTCGCTGGCGGCTGGGCGGCGTCGTCGTTGCCAGCGTGATCGCCGTGGTCATCTCGATGCTCACCCAGCGAGGCGGATTCGGCTGGATGCCACTCGTCGTCGGCTACGGCGCCGGCACGCTGGTCGGCGAACTGCTGCGACCCGCTGAGCGGAGTTCGGCGGGCGGTATCGCGTCACTCGAGCGTCGGGGAGTTCGCGACTTCGTCGTTCCGCGCTTCCTCGCTGTCGTCGCGGTGGTGTTCGTCGCCGGTCTGCTCCCGGCGCTGTTCCTGCTGCTCGACAATCCGCAACGATCGTGGGTCGACACCGTCGACCCGTTGAACCAGGTGCGGTACCGGCCGCAGGACTGGTTCGTGCTCGCGCTCGTCGCCGTCTCGATCGCGGCGCTGGCAATCGCATGGGTCAGCACGAGGCGCTGGCGCAGGCTCCAATGCCGGCCGACACCCCCGACCGCATGGCGGTTCGCCATGCAATTCGGTCGGCGGCAATCATGTCCGTCATCGGAGCAACCGTCATGGTCAGCGGCAGCGTCGGGGCCAAGCTCGGAAGCGCCGCCGGGATGCTGGACGGCGACGCTTCCACGCTCGTGCAATGGACGAACAACCTCGCGTCGTGGATCGGTGGACTGAGCGCGCTCGTGGGTGGAGTCCTGACGTTGACGACGATCCCGCGTCTCGCGCCCTTCTCGGGGGCCCTTCCCCACGTCCCCGAACCCGAGCGACCGGTGATGACCTGACGTGGAGATCCACCTCGACCCGGCCGACAAGGCTCCGCCCTACGAACAGATCAAGGCGGAGATCATCCGTCTGATCGCCGACGGCTCGATGCCGCTGCAGTACCGGCTCCCCTCGATCCGCCAACTCGCCGGCGACCTCGGCGTTGCGCCGAACACCGTCGCACGGTCCTATCGCGAACTGGAGGACGACGGCTTCGTGCGCTCGCGCGGGCGTCGCGGCACGACCGTCATTGCGAACCCTTCACCCTCCGTCGCGCCGACGGACGCCATCGAACAAGTGGTTCGAGATGCCCGCACCGTCGGACTCGACGGTCCGACCATCCTGTCGATGGTGAGCCGAGCGATCGCCCGCAACTGATGGCTACGCGATGGGGTCGGCCCAGTCGGGCTGTTCCCGCGCGTGCTCGTGGTCCCCGCAGACCCGGGCTCGGGGGACCAGGGTTGCGTTACCGAGTGGTAATGGAGCGCCGATAGCCTCGCTCGGATGTCGCACGCCGGTCTCGATCCTGACGCACCGCTCAAGATCGCGTACCTCACCTACCGCGGCAAACCCCATGTGGGTGGCCAAGGCGTGTACACCCGCCACCTCACGAAGGCCCTTGTCGACCTGGGCCACACCGTCGAGGTCTTCGGTGGCCAGCCCTATCCCATCCTCGACGAGCGCATCACGCTGACCAAACTCCCGAGCCTCGACACCTTCAACGACTACTTCCCGGGTCGTTTCCCCGGATTCTGGGAGCTCAAGACCCGCGAAGACCTCCTCGAGATGGCGTGGTTCATGACCGGCGTGTTCCCGGAGCCGCTCGCATTCAGCGCTCGCGCCGCTCGCGAGCTCAAGCCACGCGCCGGCGAGTTCGACCTCGTTCACGACAATCAGTGCCTCGGTTACGGCATCTTGAAGATCGAGGAGAAGATCCCCACGATCGTCACGCTGCACCACCCCATCACCAAGGACCGCGAGCTCGAGATGAGCCACGCCAAGACACTCCCGAGGCGCCTGTCGGTCGGACGGTGGTATTCGTTCGTGAAAATGCAGGGCAAGGTCGCATCGAAAATGCCGCGCATCGTCGTGGTGAGCCAGAACTCGATCGACGACATCCACACCGACATGGGCGTCGACATCGATCGGATGCGCCTCGTGCCCGTCGGCGTCGACCCCGACCTGTTCAAGCCGCTCGACCACGTCGTCCGCAGACCCGGGCGGTTGATCACCACCGCCTCGGCCGATGTCGCCCTCAAGGGGTTGTCGTATCTGCTCGAAGCGATGGCAAAGCTGCGCACCGAGCGCGACGTCACGCTCACGATCATCGGCAAACCGCGCCCCGGACACTCGATGGATCTGATCGACTCGTACGGTCTCGCCCCACACATCGAGTTCGTGTCCGGCGTGACCGACGAACGCATCGTCGAGCTCTACGCCGAGGCCGAGATGGCGGTCGTCCCGAGCCTGTACGAGGGCTTCAGCCTGCCCGCCATCGAGGCGATGTGCACCGGAACACCCCTTGTTGCCACCGACGGCGGCGCGCTCCCCGAGGTGACCGGCGCCGACGGCGAAACGGTTCTGCAGTGCCCAGCCGGCGACAAGGACGCCCTCGCCGCTGCAATCGCCCGCGGCCTCGACGACCCGGAACTCCGTGCGCGCATCGGCACCGCCGGTCGTCAACGAGTCCTCGATCGCTGGACCTGGAAACTGTGCGCGCTGCAAACCGTCGAGCAGTACCGCGAGGTGCTCGCGATGCCCCAGAACGTCGCCAAGCTGCGCGTCAACGGACGGATCTGAGATGTTGACGATCAAGTTCGACCAGCTCGGCCTCGCACCGGGCGACCGCGTCCTCGACGTCGGCGCCGGGTTCGGTCGCCACGTGTTCGAGTGCGCCCGTCGCGGTGCCGATGTGGTCGCCCTCGACTACGCAGAAGACGAGGTGATCCAGACCCGAGCAACGCTGGGCGGCATGGTCGATGCGGGCGAGATCGACATCGACCGCTTCAAGGGCGTGCTCCGAGGCGACGCCACCACGCTGCCCTTCGCCGACGGATCGTTCGACGTCGTGATCACCTCCGAAGTGCTCGAACACATCCAGGACGACGTGGCGGCCATCGCTGAGATGGTCAGAGTGCTCAAGCCGGGCGGGCATTTCGCCGCCACGGTTCCGGCCTGGTTCCCCGAGAAGATCAACTGGATGCTCTCCGACGAGTACCACGCACCGAAGAGCGAGGGCGGGCACGTCCGCATCTACAGCGCCACTGAGCTGTCCGCGAAACTGCGCACGGCCGGCCTCGACCTGCAGGGGCACCATCGCGCCCACGCACTGCACTCGCCCTACTGGTGGCTCAAGTGCGCCGTCGGGCCTCGCAACGACGACAACCCGGCGGTGAAGAAGTACCGCGAGTTCCTCGAGTGGGACATCATGGAGCAGCCGAAGGTGACCCAGGTTGCCGACCGCGTGCTGTCACCAGTCATGGGCAAGAGCATCGTCTTCTACGGCGTCAAGCAGGGGGACCACGTTCCCCCACCCGCGGCACTGGGGCGGCGGTGAAGCACGTCACCCATCTCCCTGGCGTCCTCAGCGCGAGCGAGCTGCAGGCCACCGGCCAGCACCTGGCGTCGCTCCAGCTCGACACCGGGATGATCCCGTGGTTTCCCGGTGGCCACTGCGACCCGTGGAACCACGTCGAGTCGGCGATGGCACTCGACGTCGCCGGCTTCCACGACGAAGCCGAACGCGCCTACGACTGGCTCGTCGACACCCAGCGCCCCGACGGTTCGTGGCATGCGTACTACCACTGCGACGGCTCGGTCGAGGACGCCAAGCTCGACACCAACGTGTGTGCCTACATCGCCACCGGCGTCAGCCACCACCTCCGCCTCACCTGGGATCGAGACTTTGCCGAGCGCATGTGGCCGACCGTCGAACGGGCGCTCGAGTTCGTGCTCGACCATCGACGCGACGACGGCTTGCCGCTCTGGGCGGTCGAACCCGACGCGCGACCGTGGGACTACGCACTGCTGACCGGCACGTCGAGCATCCAACACTCGCTGCGCTGTGGCGCCCGGCTCGGCGAGCGTGTCGGCCAACCGCGTCCCCAGTGGATCGCGGCCGCTGACGTGATGGCCCACGCGGTACGCACGAACCCAGACGCGTTCGAACCGAAGACCCGCTGGGCAATGGACTGGTACTACCCGGTGCTCACCGGCGTGCTCACCGGTGAATCAGCCAAAGCTCGCCTCGCCGAAGGGTGGGAGACCTTCGCCATGGAGGGTCTCGGAATTCGTTGCGTCAGCGACGAGCCATGGATCACCGCCTCCGAGACCGCCGAGTGCGCGCTCGCCTATGCATCGATGGGCGACATGTCGACCGCCACCGATCTGCTGATGTGGACCCGCACGCACCGTCGCGACGACGGCTCGTACTGGACCGGCATCGTGTACCCCGAACCGGTGCTGTTTCCCTTCGACGAACACACGTCGTATACCGCCGCCGCAGTCGTGCTCGCCGTCGATGCCATCACCCGAGCCACCCCCGCCAGCGACGCCTTCGTGCCCTTCTAGTCGGGGCGGGTCCCTGGCGGGCCCGCTTCCGCCCTCCGAACTCGCCACCTCCGGCGTCTCACCCTGCTCGCACAGATGAAGTGGCACGGTCGCTCTGTCCGGGACGGGAACGGGTCCGGAGGACTGTTACGTTGCTCTGTCGATGAAGTCGACGTTTGCACGCACGGTGTTCTCGATCTGGAGCTGGTTGGTGCTCGGAGTGGTGGTGATCGTGTGGACGCCGATGGTGGCGATCGTTCGGCTCGTCACCATGCCGTTCGACAGGGGCGCCTACGCCGCCGGCTACCTGTTCCGCAAGCTCACCGTCGTCCACGAACGCCTCACGCCGCTGTGGAAGTTCCGCACGTCGGGCACGCTGCCCGACGACATGCGACGTCCGTACGTCGTCGTCTCGAACCACGAGAGCTTCGTCGACATCCTCCTGATCTCGCATCTGCCCACCGAGATGAAGTGGATGTCGAAGATCGAGATCCTGCGCATCCCGCTCGTCGGTTGGATGATGAAGCTCGCACGCGACATCCCACTCGAGCGCGGCGACGCCGAGTCCACAGCGAAGGCGCTCGCTGCGTCGAGCGAACGCTTGAACTCCAAGGTGTCGGTGATGATCTTCCCCGAAGGGACCCGGTCGAAGACCGGCGAACTCCGCGAGTTCAAGTCTGGTGCGTTCCGCCTGGCGATCGAACACCAGGTGCCGATCCTGCCACTCGCCGTGTACGGCACCCGAGACGCACTGCGCAAACACGACTGGCGACTCGGCAACGCTGAGGCCGAGGTCCGCGTCCTCGAACCCGTCAGCACCGAGGGCCTCACGATGGACGACATGCCAGCGCTGCGAAGTCAAGTGCGCGACCTGATCAGCGCTGCTCGCGACGACCTGCGTCGCGAGTTCGGCGACTGAGCGCGGACGGGCCGACGTGGCATTCCAGGTACCGGTCCGTCTCCTCGCCGCTGTGCGACCGTCGGTGCCCGCGGCGCTGCTGGTCGCGATCGCGTCGAGCACCGCCGTCTTCACCGCCACACCGTTCCTGCTCCCGGCGGTATCGGACGAATACGACGTTGCCGTCAGCACTGCAGGATGGATGTCGACAACGCAGCTCGCCGGATTCGTGCTGGCATCATGGGTCGGCGGTCGATTCCTCCGGCCGGTCCGATCGGTCTTCGTGATCGGTGCGCTCATCGGCGCCGTCGCCAACCTGGGCTCGGCAGGCGCGCCGACTTTCGAGATCCTCGCCCTCATGCGATTCGGCAGCGGCCTCTCGCTCGGGTTCGCGGCATGGATCGCCTGGCAAGCAGCGTTCGGCGACAGCCAGAAGACGGGAGATGTCGCAGTGGTCGGACCACTCGTCGGGGTGGTCATGGCGCCGTTGATCGCGCTCATCCTGGAATCGATCGGGCTGAGGTGGCTGTTCATCCTGCTCGCAGTGTTCGCCGCGACCCCGTTGATCTGGTCACGCCAGGTACCGCGCACCGATCGGCTCCGCCCTCACCGCACCCGCCACACTCCGACTCGGGCCGCTCGGGCGATCCTGGTTGCCCTCGGAACCATCACGCTGGGTGGATCGTCGGTGTTCGTCTACAGCGCAGCGATCGGCAAGGACCTCGTCGGGCTGTCGCCGCTCACCGTCTCGTTGCTGTTCAGCTGCAATGCCCTCGCCGGCATCCCGTCGGCGCGGTGGGCCGGTCGCCGGGGCCCGGCCGGCGTGTGGTTCCTCGCGACCGCCATGTGCGCGCTCGCCATTGCCGCGTCGCGTAGCGGGCTGGTGTTCGGCGCGGCCATCGTCGGCTGGGGCTTCGTGTTCTTCATGGGCGTTCCTGCGGCCTTCAAACTCCTCGCCGAACGGTCGAGCTTCCCCGAGGAGCGCGCCGGCGACGCGCAAGCGGTGATGGCGCTCGGACGCGTCTTCGGCCCGCTCGTGGGCGGCACCCTCATCGCCGCCGGGTCGGCGGTCACGCTCGGCTTCGTAGCTGCCGGCGTGATCGCGCTCGGGGCGTCGCTGCTGCTGTATGTCGATCGGGAGCGCTTTGTCGTGGTGCGCCAGTACGGCGCCTGGTCTCAGACGCGGGCGTCAGTCGACTCGACGCAACACGCGTAGCGAACCGGTTGCCGAGACGAGCTGGAAGCGTCCCGACTCGAGCGCCGGGCGGAAGATCTGCTCGTACGGCGGGCGTCCACCATCGGCGGGATCGGGGAACACATCGTGGATGGCGAGCGTCCCGCCCACTGCGACGTGTGGCGTCCATCCTTCGTAATCGAGTCGAGCGGGCTCCTCGCCGTGCCCGCCGTCGATGAAGAGCAACGACAGCGGCGTGGTCCACGTCGACGCGACGAGCGGGGACTTCCCGACGACGGCGATCACCGAATCCTCCAGGTCGGCGTCGTGGATCGCCGCTCGGAAGAACGGCAGCGTATCCATCTTGCCGATCCGGTCGTCGACCACCATGACGTCGTGATGATCCCAGCCGGCCTGGTTCTCCTCGGACCCGCGATGGTGATCGATCGCGAACAGCACGGCGCCCGAACGTTCGGCGGCATCGCCGAGCCAGATCGTCGAACGACCGCAGTACGAGCCCACCTCGAGCATTGGCGCACCAGGCACGGCCGCACTCGCCGCGATCGCCGCGTCCCACAATGCGTCGCCTTCGTCGGCGGGCATGAACCCCTTGGTTGCGAGCGCCAGTTCCCGACGCCCGGGTGTCACCAGGTGTCCCAGTGAATGATCGTGTCGGGGTCGGGACGCAGGGCCCGCTTGAAATCGGTGCCGACCGTGTACGCGAGCGGAGTGAGACACGCCTGTTGGATCTCGTCGAACGGGATCCCGACGATGTCGGCGACCTCCTGCTCCATCATCAACGAGATCGTCGTCCACGCGGTGCCGAGCCCTCGGGCGCGAGCAGCCAGCATGAAGCTCCACACACCGGGAAGGATGTTGCCCATCGACGATGCCGACATCATCGCCGGCGCGCCATCGACGCGGCCAGCGGTACAGCCCAAGACGAGGGCGGGTGCCTCGGCCATGTGTTCGGACAGGTACGTCGCAGAGTCGGTGACACGATCCTGCTGGGCCTGCTCGGACTCGCCGTCCTTCTTGATCGATCCGGCGAAGAACGGCATCTCGCGGTAGATCGCCCAGCACTGCTTGTAGATCTCGCCGATCGCGTGACGCTTCTCGGCGTCCTTCACCACGACGAACTGCATCGTCATCACGTTCGACCCGGACGGCGCCTGCATCGCTGTCGCGACACATTCGCGGATCACGTCGTCTTCGACAGGGCGGGAGAAGTCGAGCCGTTTGCGAACGGCACGGGTCGTGTTCAGTACTTCGTCGGCGGAGATGTCGAGCAACGTCATGCGACAACTGTACGACGTGCCAACATGGCGCCTGTCATGGAGAGCACCACCCCCAACCAGTCGGCCTTGGACGACCTCGTCCGACTGCTCGACCTCGAAGCCATCGAGGTCAACATCTTCCGCGGGAACTCCCCCGACGAGAACCGTCAGCGGGTCTTCGGCGGCCAGGTGGCCGGTCAGGCGCTCGTCGCGGCCGCCCGCACGATCGACGAACGCGGCCGCCTCGTGCACTCGCTGCACGCCTACTTCCTCCGTCCCGGCGACCCGACGGTCCCGATCCTGTACGAGGTCGACCGGATTCGCGACGGTCGCAGTTTCTCCACGCGACGTGTCGTGGCGATTCAGCACGGACGAGCGATCTTCAACCTGCAGGCGAGCTTCCACGACGACGAGCCAGGCCCGGACCATCAGCTGCCGATGCCCGACGGTATGGGCAACCCCCTCGATCTCGACGATTTCCACACCCGCATGGCGCCGTATGCCGAGCAGATCGGCGACTGGTATCACCGGCCCCGACCGATCGACTTGCGCTACGTCGACGGCGACCCGACCAGTCGCCGGGGCCAGTCGACCACCGAACAGCATGTGTGGTTGCGCGCCGACGGTGTCCTGCCCGACGACCCGGTGCTGCACGCCTGCGTGGTCACCTACGCCAGCGACATGACGCTGCTCGACACGACCCTGCTCCCGTTCGGACTCGACTGGGACACTCCGGGCATGCAGATGGCAAGCGTCGACCATGCAATGTGGTTCCATCGCCAGTTCCGGGCCGACGACTGGCTCTTGTACGCGCAGTCGGCGGTGTCGACGTCGTCGGCGCGCGGCATGGCACGGGGATCGATCTTCACCAGCGACGGGCGGTTGGCCGTCAGCGTCGTCCAGGAGGGACTCACCCGCCTGACGAGCTGAGGGCCGCACATCGCGATAGAAGTGGGGAAGTGCTTCGAACCCCTCTCGCCGTCGCAACCGCGGCTGCACTCCTACTCGTTGCGTGCGGATCCGATGGTGGTGGCGAGTCGTTCGGTATCGGCCGACCAACGGACGAACCGGTCATCACGGTCACGACGACGGTCGAGCCGACCACGGTCGCGAGTTCCGAACCCAGCTCCCCGCCATCGTCCGTAACGCCAACGTCGAGCACGACCACCGCCGCACCCGGGCCGCTCCCCGAGCCGACGGTCGCGTTGTTCGACATCGGACGCTTCGATCAGCCGGTCGACGTCGCCTCCCGACCAGGAATCGAGGATGTGTACGTCGTCGAACAGCCCGGGCGCGTCGTCGCGGTGACCGATCTGTCGACCGACACAGTGCTCGACATCACGGAACTCACCGACGCCAGAGGCGAGCAGGGTCTGCTCGGACTGGCCTTTCACCCCACCGCCGACCTGGCGTACGTGCACTTCACCGACTCCGGCGGCGACACCGTCGTTGCGGAGTTCGCGATCGACGGGGCGACGGGACGCTTCGATCGCGCCAGTTTCCGCGAAGTCCTCAGCGTTGATCAGCCCTACAGCAACCACAACGGTGGCCAGCTCGCGTTTGGCCCCGACGAGCTGCTGTACATCGGCCTGGGCGACGGCGGCTCAGGCGGCGACCCCCGGCGGTCTGCCCTCGATCTGTCCAGCCGTCTGGGAAAGATCCTGCGCATCGATCCGACGACCGCCGACGGCGAGCCGTTCACGGTCCCCACGGACAATCCGTTCGTCGACGACCCCTCGGCCGATCCGACGATCTGGGCATTCGGGCTGCGAAATCCATGGCGGTTCTCGTTCGATCCCGAAACGGGTGACCTGTGGATCGGTGACGTCGGCCAGGGCGACTTCGAGGAGATCAACCGCTCGATTGCAGCCAATCGCAGCGACGCCGCCCGGGGGGCCAACTTCGGGTGGAGTGCCTTCGAGGGGTTCGAGCGCTTCAACGACGATCAGGCAGTCGACGGCGCCGTACCACCGCTGTTCGTGTACGACCACTCCAACGGTCGTTGCTCGATCACCGGCGGTTCCGTGGCGCGTGGCGACGCCATCGCCGATCTGGCCGGCTGGTATGTGTTCGGCGACTACTGCACCGGCCAGATCTGGGCGCTCGACCCCTCAGCCCCGGCGAGCGAGCCGCGCATCGTGGAGATCGCGGAACTGAACAGCCTCGCCGCGATCGCTCAGGGCCCCGGTCGCGACCTGTTCGCGGTCTCCAACGGCGGCACGGTCTCACGCCTGATCCCCGGCTGACACGCCCGCCCCGACGCGGGCGATGAGCGAACCCGCCATATCCGGTCACCCCGCTCATCGCAAGCCCCGGTGCCGCCGAGCGCAGGCTCAGGACGGCTGGTTCAGCAGGTCGCGCGACCGAAGGTGGAAGTGGCAACGACAAGTCATGTGCATTCCTCCTCTCGATCGACGGACAGCGTCAACGTAGCTCACACACCGAGCCGTGTCGCACGAGTTTCGCGGGACGTGCCTGCGGTGCCAGGCACCAGGCGTGCGCCTACCAGGTCTCGCCGTGGTCGGGGAGGGTGTCGGGGGTGCCGACGATCAACGGGTCGGGGGGAACCACGACGTCGAGGTTCTTGCCGTCGTAGGGCAACACGTGCAGGACGTGGCGCATCGCATTGATGCGCCCACGCTTCTTGTCGTTGCTGCGCACGATGTTCCACGGCGCCCGTTCGGTCGAGGTGCGGTCGAACATCGTGAGCTTCGCCTGGGTGTAGTCGTCCCACCGATCGAGCGAGGCGATGTCGGTCGGGCTGAGCTTCCACTGTCGGACCGGGTCGATGCGCCGGATCGTGAACCGGGCGATCTGTTCACGCCGCGACACCGAGAACCACAGTTTGATCAACGTCGTGCCGGAGTTCATGATCATCTCTTCGAACTGCGGCACCGTCCGGAGGAACTCCTCGTACTCATCCGGTGTGCAGTAGCCCATCACCCGCTCGACGCCCGCGCGGTTGTACCAGGAGCGATCGAAGAACCGCATCTCGCCGCGTGTCGGCAGGTGACGCACATAGCGCTGGAAGAACCATTCGCCCTGCTCGCGTTGCGATGGCACGCTGAGCGCAACCACCTCGGCGCCCCGCGGGTCGAGGTGCTCGAGGAAGCGTTTGATCGTGCCCCCTTTGCCCGCAGCGTCGCGCCCCTCGAACACCATCACGAGCTTGTGACCGGTCGACTTGATCCAGTCCTGCGCCTTGAGCAACTCGACCTGGAGGTCGCGCTTCAACGACTCGTACTCGGACCGCGACATCCGCTCGGCGTACGGGTAGCTCTCCTGCCAGGTGTTGACCGGGAGGCCGTCGGGGCCGAGCAGGATCGGGTCGTCGACCTGATCGAATGTGCCCTCGACCGTGAAGCCTCGCTCCGCGATCTCCTCGGCGGTCATCGAGCGGAACGCCTCGATCAGGCTGTCGATGTCGGTGACCTGTTGACCGGTCGTCTCGTGCACGCCGTTTCTCCGTTCAGCGACGGGCACCCATGAACATGCCCTTCAGGGCCTCATAGTGCTCGATCACGTGTCCTGCGCCCAATACGACGGCCTCGAGCGGCACGTTCGACATCTTGACCGGCACTTCGGTTTCTCGTTCGATGCGCTCGGCCAGCCCTCGGAGCAAGCCGCCACCACCGACGAGGTACATGCCGCGCACCAGGAAGTCCTGCGACAACTCTGGCGGCGCCTTCGACAGACAGCGGATCACCGACGCCACGATCGATGACACGACGTCCTCGATCGCGAACCGAACTTCTTCCGGCGTGAGCAACACGGTCTTCGGCAGACCGGTCATGAGGTCGCGACCGCGCACCTCGGCCTGGTGCTCGTCAGGGGTGGGATCGGCCGAGCCGATGGCGACCTTGATCTCCTCGGCCGTGCGCTCGCCGATCGCGATGCCGTGCTCACGCCGCACGTAGTTCTGGATCGCAGCGTCGATGTCGAACGAGCCGACGCGGACCGCCTCGAGCGCCACGATGCCTCCGAGGCTGATCACCGCGGTTTCGCTGGTGCCACCTCCGATGTCGATCACCATGTTGCCGACCGGTTCATCGATGGGCAAGTCGGCACCGATCGCCGCCGCCATCGGCTGTTCGATCAGGTTTGCGTCGGCGGCACCGGCACGTCGCGCGGCATCGGTGACCGCCCGACGTTCGACCTCGGTGATCGCCGAGGGCACGCAGATGACGACCTTCGGTCGAGTGAAGCGACTGACGCCGACGCGTTGCAGGAGCAGACGGATCATGCGTTCGGTGATCTCGAAGTCGGTGATCGCGCCACCCCGCAGGGGACGCACTGCCACGATGTAGCCGGGTGTGCGCCCGATCATCTGCCACGCCTCACGGCCCGTGGCGAGGACTTCGCCCGTCTGGCGGTTGAGGGCGATGACCGACGGTTCGTTGAGCACGATGCCGCGGCCCTTCATGTAGACGAGCGTGTTCGCCGTACCGAGGTCGATGGCGAGGTCACGCGCCATGTGCGCTCACCTGGGCTCGCCGGAGGCGGGATGCCGCGCCGAGCGCGGTGACGTCACGTGTCATCGACACCATCATCGCCGCTGACCGCACGTTCGGATGGTTTCATCCGATCCGACGTCTGGCGTCGAGCCTCGGGAGACAACGCATCGATCTGACGGCGAAACGACGCGATGTCGTCCGGCGGCTGCCTGCTGCGCCCGGCGGCAGTCGCAACGAGAGCGACCACCACGCCGAGCACGACGAAGCCGACGATGACGGCGATGGTCATTCCTGCGACCCAACCGAACGGGCGTGACGAACATCGTGCGCGCCCGTACCCCAGTCGGCACCGTCGGCCCACACTTCATGCTTCCAGATCGGAGCTGACTCCTTGAGCGCATCGATGGCGAAGCGCGCCGCTTCGAACGCCTCGGCCCGGTGCGGCGCCGACACCACGGCGATCACCGACGACTCGCCGATCTCGAGGCGGCCGACTCGATGAAGCAAGGCGACGCGGCCGGTGGCGGGCCATCGGCGGCGCAGCTCGGCCCCGATCTCGGCGAATCGAGGCACCACCTGCTCGGCGTAGGCCTCGTAGGTGAGGTGTTCGACGCCGGTGCGCCCATCGGCGTGATCACGGATCGTGCCGCTGAACAACACGACGGCACCACACTGGGGCCGGATCGCCCAGTCGTACGCCGCGCCAATCGGCAGTTCCGTCTCGCTGAGACCGAACCAGTCGTCACCATCGAGAGGTTGATGCACGTTTCGCAGCGTAGCGACGCTGAACGCCGCACGGCGGCCCGCGTCCAGCGGCCCCTCGCGGCGTTGTACGATCTCGTGCTCGTGGAGCATGGTCCCCTGCCCCCGCACGAGCGATCGTGGCGGCACCCCTCGGAACTCGGACCAACGCGTCTCGACGTCGACGATTCGCCTCGACGGTCCAGCGTGAACGCACTCGCACTCGGCGGGGGGACCCTGGCCGTCCTCGCTGTCGCCGCACTGGTCGTGGCGATGACCCCCCGAACGTCGAGCGGTCCGGTCGCCCTGAGCGCGACCACCACACCGATCACGGCACGGGCCGTTGTCGAGCCCCCGTCCACGACGTCCCCGGCAGCTCAGCCGACTGCGATCCGCCCAGCGCTGACGGCATCGTTCGCGGCGTTCCCGCATACGGTGACCCCTGGGCCGCAGCTCGACGTCGATGGCACTGCGGTCGCAGCGGAGACGCCGGACGCCGACGAAACCGTGTTTGTGCGAACCGAGTCGGTCACCTATCAACTCACCTGGGACGATGCGCAGCACATGCCCGTCCCCGACGGTTCTGTCGTGTTCGACGACAGCGGCGACCTGGTCGCCCGCGTGAGCGACGGAAGCCTCCTCAGCCTCGTCGACGAATGAGCCATCGTCGACCGAGGATCGCTCCGATCGCCATCGCCGCCGCGAACGCAACAATGCCTCCCCCCAGTGCCAGCTCCTGGCGCCGCTTGGGTGACACCATGGTCCACCACGGCGCCTCGGTGCTTTCGACGTAGGTCTGCTCGTTCGTGACCGTCGGCGCCCACCCGGCTGCGCGAAGCCGCCCGTTGGAGACCACCCACGGCTCGACGGTGTACGGCAACAGGCCGGGTGGGATCGGGCCTCGAAGGAACCGCCAGCGCAACCCGGCGACGAGCTCACCCATCCGTTCTGGCAGTGGCAGCCGCGGCCGCTCGCCCGACAGCAGGCGTACGCGCTCGCCAGGTACCCATCCGTCGGGTGCGACGTTGAACACTCCGTCGAGGCGGCGGTCGACGCCAACCGCAACCGCGGCGGCGAGGTCGTCGAGGTGGAGGAACTGCGACGGTGGATCGGCTTGAGCGAGTCGACGACCGAACCCGTACACGAGGGCGGTCGCCAACCGCGGGCTGTCGCCGGCGGCCAGCGAGACGGCGGGCCGCAGCACGCACGTCGTGCGCCCCGGCCGTGCCGTGCGCCACTGCTCGACCAGCTCCTCGGCGGACGCGAGTTGCCGAGCGAACACGAACTCGACGTCGGGTCGCAACGTTGCATCCTCGGTCAGCGGAACGGGGTTGTTCGCAGCGGCGCCGTACACGAGCGCCGAGGACACGAAGACGACATGTTGCGCCCCGACTCGGTCCGCGATCGCCAACGTGGTCGCCGCCGACTCGGTGGCGCTCTCGCGCCGCGCGGCTCGGTTGTCGTAGTCGCTGCTACCCAGGTCGACCACGGCCGGAATCCGGACGCCGGCGCCGGACCCGCAGAGCGCTGGCACGTCGAGGGCGTCGAGGGCGTCGGCGAGCACGACCTCGTGTCCGCCGAGCAGGTCGTCTACTCGGTGGCCGAGCGAACCCCCCGCGCCGGTGAGCACGACCACGGCGCGGTCGGCGGGGCCATCCATCGCCCGCACGATAGCCATCGCCGGTTCCAACCGGTGACGTCGATGAGCGTCAGCCACGCGGGCGTCGCCGACCACCGACCGGAGCACCCCGAATCGTCGACCGCGGCCGGCCGATCCGATGACCGCCGGCATCGCGTCGCATGTGACGCGGTGCCGGGCACCGGCGGACCCCGTAGCATCGGGGTATGGCCGACCAGGACGATCCCGGCGAATCGATCGACCCGTTCGCCGGCATGCCGCTGTTCGGAGACCTGTCGAGGGCGCTGTCGGGGCAGGGACCACTCAACTGGGATGCCGCTCGCCAGTTCGCCGTGCTCGCCGCCAACGGGGGCGGACTGTTGTCGGGCACCGGTGTGTCCACGTCGGGCAACGTCGACCCGACGGTGCGGATCAAGTACCGCGAGCTCGCCGAGATCGCCCGACTCCACGTCGGCGACGTGATGGCGATCGAAGTCCCGCCGACCGAACCAGACGTCGCCACACCCGAGCAGTGGGCCCAGCAGACCCTCGACGCCTATCGACCCTTGTTCACCGATCTCGCCACGTCGCTGGGCGGCACCGACGACCTGCCGGCGGACATGGCGGCCGACCCGATGGCCCAGATGATGGCAGGGCTCGGAAAGATGATGGCTCCGGCGATGATGGGGATGAGCGTCGGCTCGATGGTCGGCAACCTTGCCCGGCGGGCCTTCGGCGTGTACGACCTGCCGATCCCGCGCGCCACGCCGGCACTCGTGGTCGTGCCGACCAACATCGATTCGTTCGCCGCCGACTGGTCGATCGAGCTCGACGAGATGCGACTCTGGGTGCTCGCACACGAGTTGGCGGGCCTGGCCTTGTTCTCCGTCGACCACATCGCCGACCATCTGCGGTCGCTCGTGCAACGTCACGTCGGCGGATTCCGACCCGACCCCTCGGCGTTGTCCGACAAGCTCACGTCGCTCGACATCGATCAGAGCGATCCGATGGCCGCGATGCAACAGGCGTTCGGCGACCCTGAGGTACTGCTCGGCGCTGTCCGTTCTCCCGAGCAGCTCGCACTCGAACCGGAGCTCGATGCAGCCGTCGCCGTCACGATCGGTGTCATCGATTGGGTCGTGGATGCCGTTGCCGTGCGGATCATCGGCGGCAGCGCACTCCAGATCGCCGAGGCCGCCCGCCGACGTCGCGCCGAGGCATCACCCGACGAGATCTTCGTCGAACGGTTGCTGGGCATCCGCCTCGGCGCCGAGCAGACCGCCCGAGGCAAGGCGTTCGTGCAGGGCGTCGTCGATCGTGCCGGAGAGCACGGTCTCGAGCCGTTGTTCACCGATCCGACGGCCGTGCCGACCCCGAACGAGATCGAGGCGCCTGGCCTCTGGCTCGCCCGGGTCGCCGCCGACTGACCGCCGATCGGCCGCCGCCGGCCGCACGTCCCCGGCTGAACAGGTGGATGCTTGCCGCGACCGCCACGGATCCAACGAGCAGGAACCCGATCGATCCGGACACCTGGAGCGCCACGGCGATGAACGCACCGACCGCCCAGGCGAGCTGAAAGCGAGTTTCGAAGACCGCGAAGGCGCGCCCTTGGTTCGCGTCGGGTGCGTCGCGCTGCACGATGCTCTCGAAGTTGAGTCGCCCGAGCGCCGCCATCAAGTTCAACACGCCGGCGAGCACGACGGCACCGAGTGGCCCGCCCAGTACGGAGACGCCGAGCCCAGCTCCTGCGCAAACGAGCAGGGCGGTGGTCAGCATGGTCTCTTCGCGCACTCGCTCGCGCAGCAGTGACGCCACGGCATTGCCGAACATGGCGGCGATCGCCGACACGCCCACGACCGCAGCGAACCACAGCGTCCCCTGATCCTGCGAACGAAGCCAGAAGGCGAGATGGAAGAACGTGAAGCCGACGAGACCTCGCAGCACAGTCATCGCGATCGCTCCGAGTTGGACGTTCGACGAATGCAGCTCCGTGGTCTCGGCGTCGTCGGCGGCGTCGGCGGCGACCACGTCAGGCGACAGCCGTGTCGCCGCCACGAGAGCGCCGGCGAACAGCA
>DATLBC010000006.1:0-16614 GCA_035527095.1 Ilumatobacteraceae bacterium
TACACGTTCCGCATGGCCGCCGTCGGCCAACCGCTGCAACACCACCTGAGCGCAACGCTCCACCGGCAGTAGGCGATAGATTGCGACCTACTGAAGGGGAGTATCCCTCGAGGCCCGTCGTCAACACACCGACTCCCGATCGTTCGGGACGAAGTCGGCGGGGCCAGCTCGTGACGGAGCGGAGAGACCTTCGGCGAACCGACCCATCCGTTTGCTGAAAGTTGAAGATGCACTCCTCCAACGCCATCGAGATCAACGCCGACGCCGCATCAGCGACCGGCGACTGGCACCGTCGAAGCGCTGAGGCCGTGCTCGCTCAGCTCGGCTCCTCATTCGACGGCCTCGACGACGCCGACATCGAACGGCGCCGAGCCGAGGTCGGCCCGAACGAACTGCAGGAGTCGGCCGGAACGAGTCCGCTGCGGCTGATCTGGGGCCAGATCTCCTCGGTCATGGTGCTGATCCTGATCGGCGCGGCGCTCTTGTCACTGCTGCTCGGCAAGTACCTCGAGGCCGGCGCGATCGGCGCGATCGTCGTGCTCTTCACTGCGCTCGGCTTCTACCAGGAGTACCGGGCCGAGCAGGCGATCGCTGCGCTGCGTCGGATGGCCGTACCGTCCGCTCGGGTCACTCGCGACGGGCGGATGACGTCGGTCCCGGTCGGCGAACTCGTTCCCGGCGACATCGTGCATCTCGATGCCGGAACGGTCGTGTCTGCCGATCTCCGTCTCGTCGAAGTCGCAAGTCTGCGCATCGAGGAGGCGACGCTCACGGGCGAGTCCGAACCGATCGACAAGCAGACCGGCGAGGTCGATCGTGACGGCCTGGCGCTCGGAGACCGTCTCTGCATGGCCTACTCGGGTACGCAGGTTGCAGCCGGTCGGGGCCTCGGGGTGGTGATCGCCACCGGCATGCGGACCGAACTCGGTCGTATCGCCACGATGCTTCAGGACGTCGAGTCCGAACAGACTCCACTCCAACGGCGTCTCGACCGGGTCGGAAAGCAGCTTGCACTCCTGGGGGTGGTCGTCGCGCTCGCCGTCGTGGTGATGGGGGCGATCAGCGGCGAGTCGGCGACCGATCTCGTGCTCACCGCCATCAGCGTGGCGGTCGCCGTCATCCCCGAGGGGCTCCCGGCCGTCGTGACGTTCACGCTGGCGATCGGTTCACAGCGGATGCTGCGGCGCCAGGCCCTGATCCGGAAGCTTCCTGCAGTCGAAACGCTGGGGTCGGTCACGGTGATCTGTTCCGACAAGACCGGAACCCTCACGCAGAACCGGATGACCGTGACGGTGCTGGACGTCGCCGGCCACGAGGTACGCCTCGATGCCGACGCACCGACCGCGGTCGGTGCGGCGCCCTCGGGGGCCATGGTCACACTCGTTGCCGGCGCCCTCTGCAACGACGGTGCCGAGGACGTTGACAGCGACGGCGCGCGGGTCTGGCTCGGCGATCCGACCGAGACAGCGCTGCTACAGGCCGCCGCCGACGCCGGCCTCGAGGTGCACGACCTGCGCGATCGGATCCCTCGTGTCGACGAGCAGCCGTTCGACTCGACTCGCAAGCGGATGAGCACGATTCACGGTCCGCTGCACGGATCGGTCGACGAACTCGCCGAACTGCCCCAGGACGTCCGGCTGGCATTCGTGAAGGGTGCCGTCGACGGTCTGCTCCAGCACGCCACCGCGGTCTGGGACAACGGCGTGGCCGTGCCGTTGGACGACGACTGGCATGCTCGGATCTCGGCGGGCAACGACCGGCTCGCAGCAGCGGGCATGCGTGTCCTGGGTGTGGCCTTTCGGACGTTGCTGCTCGACGACGACGACCCGGAGACCGACCTCGTGCTGCTCGGCCTCGTCGGTATCATCGATCCGCCTCGCTCCGAAGTGCGCGATGCCGTGGCCGTCTGTCGGCGGGCAGGTATTCGGCCGGTGATGATCACCGGGGACCATCCGCTCACGGCGGTGGCGATCGCCAACGATCTGGGTTTCAGCGACACCGACTGGGCGCTCTCCGGCGCCGAACTCGACCGCCTCGACGATGAGCAGTTCGCGGCTGCGGTGCGTGACGTCTCGGTGTTCGCCCGGGTGTCGCCTGAGCACAAGCTCCGCATCGTCGGTGCCCTGCAGCAGCAACACCAGGTCGTGGCGATGACCGGTGATGGTGTGAACGATGCGCCCGCGCTCAAGCGCGCCGACATCGGCGTGGCGATGGGCATCACCGGCACCGACGTGTCCAAGGAAGCTGCCGACATGGTGCTGCGCGACGACAACTTTGCCACGATCGTCGCCGCCGTCGAGGAGGGCCGGGTGATCTACGACAACCTGCGTCGGTTCGTCAGCTTCGCCGTCGCCGGCAACTTCGGCAAGATCATCGTGATGCTCGGCTGGCCGATTCCGTTCCTGATCGTCGGATCGGGGACGACGGCGATCGCGTTCCTGCCACTGCAACTCCTGTGGCTCAATCTGATGACCGACGGTCTGCTCGGGTTGTCGATGGGGGTCGAGCCGGCTGAGAAATCGGTCATGGAGCGCCCGCCACACTCACCGTCCGACGGCCTGTGGGCGAACGGCCTCGGGCGTCGGACGGTCTGGATCGGCTTGGTGATCGGCGCGGTCACGCTCGGGCTCGGGTTCGCCTACTACGCATCCGATCTCGAGCAGTGGCAGACCGTGATGTTCACGACGTTGGCGTTCATGCAGGTGGGCCAGGCATTCGCCACCCGGTCATCGACCGAATCACTTCGCGCGATCGGCTGGCACACGAACCCGTTGATGCTCGGTATCGCGGGACTCGTGGTCGCGCTGCAGCTCCTGGTGCTCTACACGCCGTTGAGCGAGTTCTTGGACCTCGACCCGCTGAGTGCGGCCGACCTCGCAGTCTGCGCCATCGCCGGCCTCGGCCTGCTCGCGCTGGTCGAGACCGTCAAGGCGATCCATCGCTCAGCTTCTCGGCGAACCAGTCGAGGATGATCTCGGCGCGCTGGATGCGGTGGAGCGGTGAACCGGACCGCGAGAGCTCGTGGTTCTCGCCGGGGAATCGATAGAAGTCGACCTCCTTGTCGAGGAGCTTCAGGGCAATCCACAACTCTTCGGCTTGGCCGATCGGGCAGCGCCAGTCCTCCTCGGAGTGGATGATCAACATCGGCTTGTCGATGTTGCGTGCCGCGGTGATCGGCGACATGCGGACGTACTCCTCGGGGTTCTCGAGGTGGTTCACCCCGTGGACCGCATTGAACGCGGTCGAGATGTCCGACGACAACTCCAGGGCGGTCGCGTTGTTGACCGCCCGCTCCGAGCAGAACGCCCGGAAACGATCGCTGTGGCGACCGGCGAGCCACGTGGCCATCCAGCCGCCGTACGATCCGCCGAGCATCCCGACGCGACCGGCGTCGCAGAACACGTAACGATCGAGTGCCGTGTCGATGATCGCGAGGACGTCGTCGACGTCGACGGTGCCCCATCCCGACCCCGGGGCGGTGGGGTGATTCGGGCCCTGGATCGCCTGGCCCCACCCGGTGTGGCGGCCGCTGCTGCCGCGGGGGTTGCCGAGCACGACGACGAAGCCGGCTGCAGCCTGCATCTGGAACTCGTCGAAGAAGTACTCGCCATACTGGGTGTGCGGGCCGCCGTGGACGTTGAGCAGCACCGGGTATCGCTTGGTTTCGTCGAAGTCGATCGGCCGCATGATCCAGGCATCGATCTCGTCGGTTTCGTCGGTGGTGCGCGCCGTGAAGTGCTCCCACTCGAGCATCGAGAAGGCGAGCGCGTCGCCCACGTGAGTGCGGCGTACGTCGCCGACGTAGAGCTCGGCGGGATGGGTTGCCGACTCCTGGGCTCGGGCGACGACGCCCGATGCCGCATCGAACGACGTCACCGACACCGCGCCACCGGTGAGTGGCGCCGGCGCGGACGGGCCGTCGACGGGAAGCCGGTACAGATGGGTGGCACCGCGGTCCTCGGCGGTGGCGAGCAGATGACTGTCGGACTCCCACACCGGCGCATTCGAGCCGACGGTCGGTTGGAAGGTGCGGTCGAGTCCGGCGGAGATCCAGCGGATTGCGGTGTGTGGGTGCTCGTTGCCGTCGAGCGGCAGGATTCCCACCTTTGCGTTCTGCGGGAAGATGCCGGGATCGGCAGAACCGATGAAGGCGACGAGTGTTCCGTCCGGCGACACCGATGGGGCGCCGTACTGGCCGTCGTGGGCGGTGAGCGACCGCACGTTCGAACCGTCGTCGTCGGCGTCACCGTGCTCGGGAACCGACACGATGTACACGTCGGCGGCGTGGTCGCGGTCCCACGTGTCGTGACGTTGTGCCGACGTCGCGATGCCGCTCGAGTCGCGCAGCCAGCTGATGCCGCGGTGCTGGAACTCTCCGGGGGTGAGGTTGCGCGGTGTGCCCGTGCCGTCGGCAGCGACGACGTACACGTGATTCGGACGGTCGAAGATCCAATCCTGACCGTTCAGCCGGCTGAAGAGGCGCTCGACCTTGCGCGGCGATTGCCAAGCGACGCTCTCCGCGGCGTAGCGCTCATGGCGGGTGCGGCTGGTGAAGGCGAGCGTTCGGCCGTTTGGCGACCAGGCGAGATCGTCGAGGCCGTCGGGCAGCGTGCACAGCGTGCGGAGTTCGCCGCCACGTCCGACCGGGAGGACGTGGAGCGTCGAGTCGCCCTTGGTCTCACCACGCCGCGACGTGAAGGCGAGGAACCGGCCGTCCGGCGACCACGTCGGGTCGCCGTCGTGTGGGCCGGCGGTGACCGGCGCGTCGTCGATCCACACCAGCGTCGTCGTCGTGTTCTTCGCGAGGTTCGTGGTCGCGACGACGAACGCAAGGTGTTGCCCGTCGGGGCTGACGCCCACCTGATCGACGACGCTGCGTCCGTTGATCAGCCGCTCGGCGATCTCGCGATGAGCGGTCCCCTCGGCCGGAACGCCGAAGAAGGTTGGCCGCGGGGGTTCGGTCATGCGGCCCGACGGTAGCCGCCGTCCGCCCGGCCGTTGGCTGTCCGCAACCAGCCTGCCCGCAACCAGCCTGCCCGGACCCCAGCGCCGACGCGCTCCGACGTGCAGACTCCCACGCGCATGGTCGGCTATTCGGCGAGGCCGACCGGCTGCTCGTCGATGATCTGATCGAGGTACTCCGACATGCCGTAGCCCACACGCCCCTCGAAGTCGCCGGAGTGGATCGTCCACTTCGTGTACGCCTCCGAGATCCGGGTCTGCAGCCACTCGCCGTCGGGCGCCTGACGCCGGTTGCGCAGCGGGATCAGGCTCTGGGCCTCACCGGTGAAGTTCCATTCCCGGTCGCTGCGGCTCGAGCGAATGGTGCCCTCGATTCGCTCGTGGTAGCTCTCCTCGCCGCGAGTCGTCGTGGAGATCTGCACGTCATCGCACAGGTGCATCACGCCGTTCTCCCAGACGAAGCCACCGCGGGTTCCCTCACTGTCGCGCTTGGCCACTCGGCTCGCCATGAAGCCGAAGTTCTCGTCGACGTTGACCGTCAACCATCGGTAGTACCACGGTGCCTGCCAGTAGCGCGGCCCCCAGGAATGGTCGCGCAGGCCGAACCCCGCGATCTGCCACTCTCGCTCACCGACGCGCATCGTGCCTGTGGCCTCGACCAGTTGCTCGTAGTGGCCCTTGGCGAACTCCTCGCCGGGCTTCTCGTGCGGCTCGTCGGGCTCGCCGCCGAACATGCTCGGACGGCCCTGACCGGTGAAGGTGATGTGCACCTCGGCCTCGGCGTACGGGTTGTTCGTGAACGCCTCCTTCGGGTTGGCCATCTGTTCGGGCTCGCCGAGCACGACGACCTTGCCGACGTAGTCGATGCGGAGTTCCTCGAACGGCTTCACCATCGTCCAGGTGAGGCCGGCTGCGTCGAAGGCATCGTTGTTGTCGATCGCCGGTCGCTTGAACATGAAGCCGACCTGCCGGTTGCCCCCGTCGACCTCGGGGGGCAGGTACAGGCACACGGTCATCTCCGCGGTGCCCTCGTTGGCGCGGTTGCCCATCCGGAACCAGCCGCCGACACCCTGTGCGGGGTCGAAGCAGTTGATGTACATGCTCTCGTTGAAGTTCGGCTCGGGACCGAGTTCGTGCATGTATTCGTCGGACTCGTCCAGTCTCACTGCCATGATCGGGACGATACGTGGACCGATTCGGCAACGATGCAGTTGGAGCGCCCCTCGCAAAGGTCGTGCCGCACGCAAACACACCCCCGGCGTGTTGTCGCCGGGAGTGTGTCTCGCGCTCAGAGATCACCGAAGTACGTATGGTTGGCGACTCGCAGGACGCCACCATCGTCGACGATGGTCAGCACGCTGATCCCTTCTACCGGATCGGTGCCGATCCCGGTGGTGGCGTTCTCCAGGTGGCTCACCTGGGTCACGTACCACGGTCCGTCACCGGCCATGAGCTGCTCGCCGACTGCCGTGACGTGCCAGCCGAAGTTGCCCAACCGGTCGATCTCGATCGCCTGATCGGCGGCGCCGGTTGTGCCCTGCTCGGTCACGAACGTGTAATCGGAAGTCGTGAGCTGCAAGAACGTGTCACCGTCGTAGTTGTTCCACGCGTCGGTGTAGTCGTCCCACAGCTGGGCAACGTCGTCACTCGGTGCCGTCTCTGGCGTCGACGAGCGATCGATGATCACCCATGCGCCGAGGCCGACCAACGCGACCGTCAATGCGATGACGATTGCCTTGAGTGTCCGGTTGCTCCCGTCGGGATGCGTCGTTTGACCTTCGTGTACGTCGGTCGTTGTGGTTGTCTCCTCTCGATCGGTGAGAGTATTCATGATGAACTCCCTTCGTTGAGTTTGATACGTCGGCACCGGAGTGCCATCTGTATGGTCTCGCCGGCGTGCCACACCGGCAAGAGACCTTTGTCAAGACTCCACACCGTTGCAGTGCCCACGGCCGAGGCCGGTCATGCCGCTGCGAGGTACGTTGGGCCGTCGCGGCGATCGGCGTCGCAATGGAGGGGACGACATGAGCATCACCGACGACGACCTGGAGACCACGAACTCGGCGATCGCCAAGATGGAGGGGATCGAACCGTCGGGTGACCTTGGCGAGTTCAACGCCCGCAAGCTCACCTTCGGCCCGGACAAGGCCGTGATCGGACCCGTCGCCCACCTCGCTGCCGAACGCATCCGCCTCACGGCACTCGAATGGGAGCATTTCGAGGTCCGCCAGGTCGGCGCCACGCTCGGCGGCATCGTCAAGGGCCTCGACCTGTCGAAGCCGCTCGCCGACGAGGTGTTCGAGGAACTGTCACGCGCCTGGGTCGACTACAAGGTCCTGTTCTTCCGCAATCAGCACCTCACGGCCGATCAGCACATCGCCTTCGCCCGACGGTTCGGCGAGCTCGAAGTGCACCCGTTCCTGCGGAACAACGACGAGCGCCCCGAGCTGGTCCGCTTCGCCAAGGATGCGGACACCGGCGGCTACGAGAACGGCTGGCACCACGACGTCACCTGGCGCGAGGTTCCGTCGAAGGGAGCGATCCTGCGGGCGATCGAAGTGCCCGACACCGGTGGCGACACGCTGTTCTGCGACATGAACGCCGCCTACGAGGGTCTGTCCGACGAAATCAAAGACCGCATCGAGGGCCTCGTCGCCGAGCACGACTACATGCAGGCGTTCGGTCACACGATCAGCGGTGCCGATGCAGCGGCGATGCGCGAGAAATATCCGGTGATCGAACATCCCGTCGTGATCCACCACCCGATCTCCGGCCATCGGCTGCTCTATGTGAACCGGTTCTTCACGACCCGGATCATCGGCCTCGACCCCGCCGAGTCCGACGAGTTGCTCGTCACGCTGTTCGCGCAGGCCAACACCCTCGAGTACCACTGCCGTTTGCATTGGCACCCGAACTCGGTCGCGATGTGGGACAACCTCGCGGTCCAGCACTACGCATCGAGCGATTACTGGCCCGACATCCGGGTGATGGAGCGGGCGAGCATCGTCGGCGTCCGCCCATCGTTCTGACCTCCCGGTTCGGTACGTGGCACGCGTCGTCCTGATCACCGGTGCAAGCCGCGGCATCGGTGCGGCAACTGCCCGCCTGGCCGCCGAGCGCGGCGATCACGTCGCGGTCAACTACACGCACAGCGTCGACGCCGCCCAGGCCGTCGTGGACGACTGTGCCGCCGTCGGCGTCCGGGCCATGACGATTCGGGCGGATGTGGCCGACGAGGCGGCTGTGATCGGAATGTTCGACGCCGTCGCCGACGAGCTCGGGACGATCGATGTGCTGGTCAACAACGCCGGGATTCTGCACCAGCAGATGCGTTTCGACGAGATGGCCGTCGAACGCTGGCGCGAGCTGCTCGACGTCAACGTGATCGGAGCGTTCGTGTGCGCCAGGGAGGCCGTGCGGCGGATGTCGACGCGCCACGGTGGCGGTGGCGGTTCGATCGTGAACGTCTCGTCGGCGGCGAGCTACCTCGGTAGCCCGGGGGAGTACGTCGACTACGCGGCGAGCAAGGCGGCGATCGACACGCTCACGATCGGCCTCGGCAAGGAGGTCGCCGCCGAGGGCCTCCGGGTCAATGCGGTGCGCCCCGGTGTGATCCACACCGACATCCACGCCAGCGGCGGTGAACCGGGCCGGGTGCAGCGAGTGGCGCCCTCGGTGCCGATGCAGCGCGGCGGTGACCCGATCGAGGTTGCCCGAACCATCCTCTGGTTGGCATCCGACGAGGCGTCGTACATCACCGGCACCATCGTCAACTGCTCTGGCGGCCGCTGAGTTGGTGACGACGCGGCGGACGAGTGACCACAGTGAGACGCCGATGATGGCGATGTCGGCCACCGTGTCGAAACCGCGTTGGTCGTCGGCCGGGTACCAGTGGAACCCGTCACCGAAACGTGCCTGGCAGACGCTTCGCCAAGCACCGGATCCTGGACAACGGTCATGGTTCCATCAGGACCAAGGGGTGTCACACAGTCGGCCGAACCGGAGACCGATCGTCGAGGCATCGGCTCTACGGTTGCGGCCATGATCTCGTGGAACCTGAACAACCCGTGATGACTTGCCATCTCGCTCGATGGGAGCTCGAAGGCGTCCGGGGCGCTGTCGTGGTGGTCGACGTGATCAGGGCCTTCACCACGGCGGCCTATGCATTCGGTTCGGGTGCCGCGGAGATCTACCTCGTCGGGACGGTGGACGAAGCGCTGGCCTTCAAGGCGGCGAACCCGGGATCGTTGGCGATGGGCGAGGACCGCGGGCTGCGGCCGGACGGCTTCGACTTCCCCAACTCGCCGGTCATGGTTCGCGATGCCGACCTCGCGGGACGGACCCTCGTCCAGCGCACCTCCGCCGGAACGCAGGGTGTGGTTCGAGCCGTCGACGCCACCAGGCTGTGGGCGGCGAGTCTGGTGGTTGCATCAGCCACGGCCCGTGCTGTCGAGGCCGCTGGTCTCGGCGAGCCCGCCTACGTGATCACCGGTCGCTTCGAGGACCGTCTCGACGGCGGGGCGGACGATGTTCTGACTGCTGAGCTGATCGAGCGCGCCCGAACCGGTCGGTCACTCGAGCCGCAGGCGACCGCGGCAGCGCTGCTCGCCACCGACGAGGCTGCCAAGACCCTTGCCATCGGCCCCGATCACACCGACCCCCTCGACATCGAACTCGCCGCTGCCGTCGACGCGTTCGACTTCGCGATGGAAGTCGACCGGACCGACCTCGGCCTGCGACTGACGGTCAGGAATCGGTCGGGTCGAACATCTCCAGCTGCTCCCAGGTGACGGCGACGTCACTGACGACGCACCACTTGAGACGACCACGCGAGCCGGGCCGGCGGATCTCCACTCGTTCGGCGCGCAGCGATCGAGCCGAACCGTCGGGGTCGCGGATCGCAATGCTGCCGTCGTACTCGATGCCGGCGACGCGTCCGACAACCCATCGGCCCTTGTCGTTGCGCCGGAACCTGATCGGTTCACCCATGCGCAGCCCGAGCCGGGCGAGCGAAGCAGGTGACCGGTGCATGCGATCGATGGCGTCAGGAGCCGATGGTGCGCCGCTGTAGCTTGCGCATTCCTCCGAGCCACCGCTCGGGATCGGTCGCCTTGAGCGCCATGTAGTCGGCCACCTCGGGGTGGGGGAGGACGAAGAACCGCTCGGCCTCGATCGCTGCAGCGACCTCGACGGCGACCTCGGCCGGCTCCAGCACGACGCCGGCCGCCTTCACGACATTGCTCCCGCTCAACGCGTCGTCGCCTGCGTGCAGCATCGCGGTGTTCACGCCCTGGGGGCACAGACAGGTGACCCTCAGGCCGGCGTCGCCGTAGGTGACCGCCATGTACTCGGCGAACGCCACCGCTGCCCGTTTGGTGAGCGTGTAGGGCCCGGACCCGATCTGCATCAGCAAGCCGGCCGCCGATGCGGTGGAGCAGAAGTATCCCTCACCGCGTTCGAGCCAGTCCGGTAGCAGGTATTTCGCGGCCCAGCGGTGCGCATGGACGTTGACGGCGAAGGCGAGTTCCCAGTCGTCCTCGGGCGTTTCGAGGACGCCCCGCCCGATTCCGACGCCGGCGTTACAGAAGAACAGGTCGATCGTGCCCAGCGCCTCGCGGGCCGCGTCCACCAGGGCGGCATTGCCCGATTCGGTGCTGACATCGGCGGTGATCGCGGTTGCCCGTTCCAGCGCAGCGGCGACCTGGTCGGCGCCCTCCAGGTCGGCCACCACCACGTTGGCGCCCCGGGCGTGGAACTCTCGGGCGAGAGCCGCTCCGATGCCCCGCCCGGCTCCGGTGATCACGACATTGCGCCCGCTGAAGTCCATCGCTGCATCGTAGGTTCGTCGTCGTCGACGGCGTGAACGTTGTGTGACACCTTCCTCTTCTGGGTGTAGGTGCGTGTACGTGGCTTCTGGCGCGGGTACCGTGTTCACCAATGACTGATGAGCGCATCGACACCAACAACGAGGCCGTGATCACCGAGGCACTGAGCGTCATCGATGGCGCGCTGGCACGGATGATGCAACGTGAACTCGTGTCGACGGGTGAGGTTGCCGATCTGTTGCTCGACGTGCGCACGCTGCTCACGACCGAGCCGGCGACACTCGTCGAGCCCGTCGTCGCCACCGACGCCGTCTGAGCGTCACCGGTGGGGCGCTGGCCCGAACGCGCCGCACGACAGCATTTCGTTCAGGGAGCGAGACGTTGGGCGATCCTCCGACCGACCAGTCCGAGCAATGTGCCGACGATGGCGCCGCCAACCACGTCGGAACCGTGATGGATTCGGACGTAGGCGCGACTGATTCCCACGATCGCGGCGATCTTCCACCAGAGCATCCCGACCTTGGGGCCGTCCCAGCCGGACAGGACCATCGCCGCAAAGGCCGCGGAGCTCGCGTGGCCCGATGGGAACGACGACGTCTTCGGCTGGCGTACCTGTAGTCGATCGTCGCCGGTCGTGGTGGGGCGCTCACGGCGGAACAGTCGCTTGACGCCCTGGTTGACCAGCAGGCTCTCGGCGCCGAGCATCACGGCGAGCACGACCGCCTGATCGGGGCGACCCTTGATGACGGCTCGAGTGATGCCGATGCCCTGCCAGATGAGCGAGAAGTCGCCGACATGGCTCGCAGTGGCGAACACCCGGTCGGCGATCGGGTTGCCGCGCAGCAACTCGAGGGCGTCATCGACCCACTGATCGAACGCGTCGACTTGCGGACCGAGGTGGCCCTGGCCGGGAACGATCGCAAGGTCGTCGCCCGCCGTGTCGTTGCTCGTCATCAGGCTCCTGATGCTAGAGGGGCGCAGCCAACAGGTCGTTGTACGCCGCGACGGCTTCAGTGGCTGCCAGCGAGGGGTCGCCGCCGAAGGCCGGACACCACTGCTGGAACGAGCACCAGTCGCAGAGCTTGCTCTGGCGAGGTCGGAAGTCGCCCGTGGTGCACGCCCGCTCGACCGCCGACCACACGGCAGTGGTTCGTGTGGTGATGAACTTCACCGACTGCGCCGAGGGCACCGTTTCGATCGTTTCGCCGGACGCGAGATACATCAGCCGGATCTTCGCTGGCCGCTTGCCGAACACCGCCTCGCACAGGAACGAGTAGAAGTGGACACCGGCGAGGCTCTTCTGCTCGAAGTTGCCCGACGGTGCTCGGCCGGTCTTGTAGTCGGTGACGACGAGTTCGCCGTCGGCGTCGAGCTCGAGGCGGTCGATGATGCCTCGCAGCGTCAGATCGCCGACCGGCGCTTCCATCCACAACTCGAGCCCGATTTCTCGCACGGTGGTCGGATCTTCCATGGCGAAGTACTTGTCGATCAGCGCAGTGCAGTCGCGGTCGAATCGGGCGACGGCGTCGCCCTCGAGGCGCAGACCCGAGTAGTCGGGATGTGTCCGGTACTCGCCGAGCGCGGTCGCCATGTCGGTGGCCAAGGCCTCGGGGGTGCGTTCAGCAGCAGGACGCACGAACAGCAACTCGAGTGCTCGGTGCACGATGGTGCCCCTGGTCGTGGCCACCCCCGGAGGCTCGGGCAGCTTCTCGATGCTGGAGAAGCGGAACTGCATTGGGCACGACGTGAACGACGACACTCGCGACGGCGACAACGACATCGGCACCGGGAACGTCGGTGCGGGAACAGCGGTGTCGGTCATGTCAGCCATCGTAGGTGGGGGCTGTCACAGCGTTACGGCCTCCCGAACCAGCTGCGCCATCGCTCCCGGTTCGATGAACGGCCCGAAGTGGTCCCAAGCGTCGTTCTGGACGTAGCTCCCGTTCGGTACGGCCTCGGCGATCTCCCTTGCGATGGCGGCTGGACCGAACTCGTCGACCTTGCCGGCGACGACGACCACCTTCGTCTCGATCTCCGGCAGTTCGGCCCACGTGGTGTGGGTACCGCCGGTGTCGAACGTACGCGCCTCGTGTTCGCGGTCGCATTTCAACCGGACTCCTTCCGGGGCTGGGCGGAATCCGTGGGCCACGTAGAGGCGCAGTACGTCGGGATCGAACGCCATCATCGGTGGCTTCGACGAGTAGTTGGCGATCGCGTCGCCGAACGTGTCGAAGGAGGCGCGCCGTTTTCGTGCGCCTCGTGACAGGACCGTTCCGTTGTTCTCGGTGCCGTGGTGGGGGTCGATCTCCCGAGGGGGGAACACGATTGGTTCGAACGCGACGATCGTGTCGAACAGCCCCGGTTCGCGGTGGGCCGCCATGAGGAGCCCGGCGCCGCCCATCGAGTGACCGAACCCGACCAGGCCGCCGTCCGGGGCCACTGCACGCGCTGCCGCGAGGGCGTCGTCGCCGTATCGGTCCCACTCGACCTGCCAGTCGTCGGGACGTGCGGTGTCGCCGTGGCCGCGGTAGTCGAGCGCGAACGACGTGAACTCGTCGCTCAGCTCGTCGGCGATCGGGAGGTAGCAGTAGCCGTGGAACCCGGTCGCATGCGACAGCAGCAAGGGCCGGCCAGCACCTCCGAACTCGTGGACCGCAACACTGACGTGATCGGAGGAGGCGACGCGCACTCGATCATCATGACGCCGTCCGGCGCCGACGGCGAATCGTTGCGTCAGGGGTCTCGTCCCTGGCGCCACGCCCCGTACTTCGTTGCCTCAGGTCGGCTTGGGTTCGCGGGGGAGTCCGAGCAGCCGTTCGCCGATGATGTTTCGCTGCACCTGACTCGAACCGCCGGCGATCCGGCCGCCAGGTGCGGCGAGCATCCCGGTGGCGCTCGGACCATCGAGCATGGCGTTCGGTCCGTCGAGGCCGCCGCGCAACATCGCCACCTCGAACATCATCTCGGTGATGCCGAGCTTCATCAGCGATGCGGCGGTGGATGCCACAGGGCCCTGACGTTGCGCCATTGCCTTCATGGCGCTGCCGCTCGCGAGCAGTGAGGTGAGCTCCTGACGTTCGATCGCTGTGAGGTCGCGACCCTCGGCGAGGTGGGCCATCTGGTCGAGTCGCCGCTCGAGCCCGATCACGGAGGTCCCGATGTGGCCGCGTTCGCTGGTGAGCACCGCCATGCCGACACCCCACCCGCCGTGCAGCGGGCCGAGGAGGCAGTCGGCCGGGAGCGACACGTCGGTGAAGAACACCTCGTCGAACTCTGCCTCGCCGGTCATCTGCTTCAGTGGTCGCACCTCGATGCCGGGGAGGTTCATCGGGCACAGGAAGAACGAGATGCCGTCGTGCTTCGGCGCTTCGTCGAGCGGACGGGTGCGGGCCATCAGGATGCCCCAGTTCGAGTAGCGGCCTCCCGAGCACCAGACCTTCTGTCCGTTGACCAGATAGCGCTCGCCGTCAAGCTCGGCCCGGGTCGACAACGACCCGAGGTCGCTGCCGGCGCCCGGTTCGGAGAACAGCTGGCACCAGACATGCTCAGTCGCCAGCGTCGAACGCAGATGGTCGGTCTGTTGCTCGGGCAACCCGTAGCGCAAGATGGCCCCGCCCGTGAGTACGAACCCCACCATGTTGAACACCGCAGGTACTCCGGCGCGGGCGCATTCGAGGAGCCAGGCTCCGTTGTGGGCCGCGGTCAACCCGCGACCGCCGTGCTCGACCGGCCAGTGGATCCCGGCCCATCCGGCGTCAGTCAGATGCCGTTGCCAGTCCAACCCGGCTTCGACCAGGTCGGGCGGACAGATGGCGCCATAGTCACGCGGTGCGTGCTGCTTGTTGGCCACCAGCCAGTCCGCCGCCTGCGCCTGGAAGTCATCGACTGGGATCATTGGAGCAGTCTGTCCAGTGCGGGTGAACAGCAACGACTCGCAAGCGTCACGTGAGGCCCGGCACCGTGTGACGCTGGGTTACGAGAGGGCTTTGAGAAAGAGTGCGGTTTCGTCGGCGATCGTGGCGGGGACCGCATAGCCGTCCTGCGCCGTGACATCGCCCCAGTGGGCGGCGAGGTCCTCGGGCGAGAGGTCGGTGGTGTTGGTGTAGCCGACGGTCTCGGCGATGAACACCTCGGCCACGCGGCCGCCACCGACGGAGAACACCCGGCCGGTCGCCTCGCACGACTCGTGCGCCAGGTAGGTCACCAGCGGCGAAATCAGTTCGGGCTGGAGCTTCTCGCCCAGGCCACCAAGGATGTCCTCGGTCATGCGGGTCAACGCGAGCGGAGCGATCGCGTTGGCCTTGATGTTGTACTTGGCACCTTCGACGGCGAGCACGTTGGTGAACCCGACGAGGCCCATCTTTGCGGCGCCGTAGTTGGCCTGGCCGAAGTTGCCGAAGATGCCGGCAGCCGACGACGTCGACACGATGCGGCCGTAGCCCTGCTCGCGCATGATCTTCCATGCCGGCTGCGTGACGTTGAACGCACCGCGGAGGTGGACGTCGATCACCGGGTCGAACAGGTCGGCGTCCATGTTGTGGAACGACTTGTCGCGCAGGATGCCGGCGTTGTTGATGACGATGTCGACCTTGCCGAATGCGTCGACGGCGCTCTGCACGATCGCCGCGCCGCCTTCGGGCGTGGCCACCGAGTCGGTGTTCGCGACGGCCTCGCCGCCTGCCGCCTGGATCTCGTCGACGACGAGCTGAGCCGCGCCCTTGTCGCTGCCCGTGCCATCGACCGCGCCACCGAGATCGTTGACGACGATCAGCGCGCCCCGCTTGGCCATCATCAGCGCGTGCTGCTTGCCGAGGCCGCCACCGGCGCCCGTGATGATCGCTACCTTGCCGTCGAATCCGAGATCAGTCATGGCGTCCAACGCTAACGGCGCGTTCGCCATCCGACGAAATGTCAGGCGTAGTCACAGATCGTGGACGTTGTGCCACGCGAACCGGTCGAAGCCGCCTTCCACATCGAGGACCTGGCCGCGGATCCATGCACCCTCGTCGCTCGCGAGGAACCCGACGACGTCGGCGATGTCGCTCGGGGTTCCCCATCGGCCGTCCGGGAACATCCGGGTGACCGTGGTGTGCGCATCTCCGTCGGCGTACCCGGTGTCGACGGGTCCAGGGTTGATGCAGTTCGCGATGATCCGCGCTCTCGACAGCGCACGGTCGATCGAGCGGGTCATCTGGTGGAGGGCACCCTTGGAGACGGCGTAGGCGATCTCGCCGTCCATCGGCTGCAGGCCCTGACCGCTGGTGAACCACAACATCCGTCCGACCGGGGGAGCGCTCGATGGGATCGATACGTGACGTTGGGCGAACCGTTGGGCGAGCAACACCACGCTGCGCACGTTCGCAGCCCAACAGCGGTCGAGTTCGTCGGCGCTGACCTCGTCGAGCGATTCGTGCGAGGATCGTGCGTGGACCGCAGCGACGATGTCGATCCGTCCATGCAGTTCGACGACCTCGTCGACGAGCATGCCGGGGACTGCGGGGTCCTCCAAGTCGTGTTCGCCGACCTCGAACGGCATCGGCTCGAGCGGCTGTTCGCCCCAGGGCATCTCCGCGTCGTGTGGTGACCAACCGGTGGCGACGACCGTGGCCCCCTGGTCGTGGAGTCGTTGGGCGACGGTCGCGGCGATCCCGATCGGGCGCGACACCCCGATCACCAGCGCCACGCACCCGTCGAGTCGTCGTCGGTCAGGAATCTGCGGAGCCATGCCCGAGGTTACGCCCACCCCGATCCGCCGCGACCCGACCCGATCCGACCCGCCGCGATGAGCGAAGCGACCGGATACGGCGGTTTGGCTCATCGCAGCTGG
>DATLBC010000007.1:0-13284 GCA_035527095.1 Ilumatobacteraceae bacterium
GCAGATGAGACCAATCCACCAGACGATGCGCCGTACGTGAGCTTCGCCCTCAGTCTGTAGCCGAAAAAAGATTGCCCGCCCTCGGGGTCTCGATGCCCGTTGAGAGGTGTGGGTTGTCACAAATTCGCGTTTTCGCAGGCATGTGTTGGCATGGGGAACGCTCGCTGATAGGTGCCGGGGTGTCGGTGACGCCGGTTGTGGTGCCGGATCTGTTGACGGTGATGGAGGCCGCTGGCGTGTTGCGGGTGGGTCGCACGACCGCCTACGAACAGGTCGCCAAGTACTTCGCCACTGACGGCGCGGACGGGATGCCCTGTATCCGCGTCGGCGGTCAGCTGCGCGTTCCTCGAGTGTTGTTCGAGGAGTGGCTCGGTTTTCGCATCACGGTGTGGCCGCCGCTCGAAGCACCTGACGATGACGACGTCGCCATTGTCGAACCGGACCCCGCGACTGCCCGGTCCCGTCGTCGTTCGAAGACTGCGGCGCAGTCGTCGCGTCTGTTCAGCGTGTAGGCCCGCTGATGGAACACACCTTCTGGTTCGACTCGCGAGGTAGCAATGACAGACAGGTGCCCGCGGGCTGGTGGGAGTCATCGTGTTGAGGGTGTCGACGCTGTACGCGGACACCTCGGCGTCGACGGCGGCCTACTACACGCGGTATCTGACCCAGGCCGACGGCGAGCAACCCGGCCACTGGACTGGTCGGCAGGCGGCGCTGCTCGGCCTCACTGGGGAGGTCACAACTGAGGACCTGCAGGCCCTGCTCGAAGGCCGTGACCCGAACAGTGGAACGCCGTTGGGGTCGCCGTTCGTGAATCGGGTGACGTCGTCGGGTCGTGTGGTGCGGGCGGTGGCGGGGTTCGATGCGACGTTGTCGGCGCCGAAGTCGTTGTCGGTGTGGTGGGCGCTGTCGGGCGACGATGGCCTGGCTGCGTGTCATGACGTCGCGGTTCGGGCGGTGGTGGAGTGTGTCGAGCGGTTCGGGTCGACGACCCGGGTCCGCTCGAACGGTGCCCGGTTGCATCCGGAGTCGCAGGGGTTGTCGGTCGGTGTGTTCCGCCAGACCACAAGCCGGTTGGATGATCCGCAGTTGCATTCGCATGTGGTGATCTCGTCGAAGGTGCAGACCGTTGACGGGCGTTGGTTGGCGTTGGATGCGCGGTCGTTGAAGGGGTTCCAGCGGGCGTTGGGTGGGTTGTATCAGTCGGTGTTGCGCGCCGAGCTGACGGCCCGGTATGGGGTGGTTTTCGGTGAGATCGTGAAGGGCCAGGCGGAGATCGCCGGGATGCCCGACGGGTTGTTGGAGGAGTTCTCGAAACGCAGCGTGCAGGTCGAGCGCGCATACCAGCGTCTCCTTGCCGACTTCTATGCACGTGAGGGTCGTGATCCGATCTCGAAGGAGGACGGCGCGATGCGCCGCCAGGCTGCAGCGGACACCCGTGGTCACAAGTCCGGTCACGGTGCCAGTGATCTGCGGTCACGGTGGCTGGCCGAGGCCGCCACGGTCGGCGTGACCGCAGAGACGCTCACCGACAGCATCAACGCAACGGCGATCAACCATCCGGAAGTCGAGCAGTCGGTGACGGTCGGCGAAGTCATCGGAGCTGTGGCCGAGCAGCGTTCGGCGTGGCATCGCTTCGACGTCCTGCAAGCCATCTGCGATGTCGCTCGTCCACAACCAGGGATGGACGGCACGCAGTGGGCGCAGTCGTTGCATGCCGTCACCGACACGGTCTTGGCGGAGTGTGTCGATCTCGACCCCGCCGACCCGAGCACTCGTCGACGGAGTTCGGATGGGCGGTCGGTGTGGATCGAACCGTCGGCCCGGCATCACACCAGCAGCGATGTGTTGGCCCAGGAGGAACACATCATCTGCTGGGCGATGGACGCACAACTCGAACCGCCCGCACCATCGACCACCGTGAACACGGGCCGGCTCGATGTGATGCAGGCCGAGGCCGCCGCCGCGGTTGCGGGGTCGGATCGGTTGGTGTTGGTGGTCGGCCCGGCCGGTGCCGGCAAGACCACGATGCTCGCCGCCGCCGTCGATGACCTCACTGGGGAGGGGCGGGTGGTGTTCGGTGTGGCGCCGACGGCGAAGGCGGCCCGTGTCCTCGAATCCGAGACCGCCATGGGGTCGGACACGGTCGCGAAGTTGTTGCATGAGTGGCGACGCACGGATCGGGCTCCCGAGCGACCGTGGCGGCTGCCGGTGGGGGCGACGGTGATCGTCGACGAGGCCGGCATGATCAACACCGGCGACCTCCACCAACTCACACACTTGGCCGACGCCCAACGGTGGCGGTTGGTGTTGGTCGGTGACCCCCACCAACTCCAGGCGGTCGGGCGTGGCGGCATGTTCGGTGAACTCTGCGCGACCGGCCGGACGATCGAGCTCGACACGATCCACCGTTTCCACAACCAGTGGGAAGCTGCCGCGTCCTTGAAGTTGCGACACGGCGACCCCGCCGGCCTCGACGCCTACTTGGATCATGATCGCATCTTCGCGGCACCGTTCGTCGAGCACGTCGACAACCTCGCCCACTACTGGGCCGGCGCCCGCGACCGCGGCGAGTACGTGGCGATCACGACCACCACCAACGACCACGTCGACGCCATCAACACCGCCGTCCACGACCACCGCCGAGCCCTCGGCCAACTCGGCGACACCCGTCTCGAACTCGGCGACGGCCTCGAGGTCGCGGTCGGCGATGTGATTACGACACGACGCAACGAACGATTCCTGAGAACAACGATGGGGGAGAGCGTCCGAAACCGCGACTCCTGGACCATCGACACCATCGGTGCCGACGGATCGCTCTCCGTGACCCGCATCGACGGTCACGGCACCGTCACCCTGCCCGCTGGCTACGTCGCCGAACACGTCCAGCTCGGCTACGCCGCCACCGAGCCCGGCAACCAATCGGACACCGCGACCCGCTCGGCAACGCTGGCGACGACGGCGACCACGTGTCGCGGGTTGTATGTAGCGATCACTCGTGGGCAGGTCGAGAACCTGGTCTTGGTGGTCACCGACAGCCACGACGTCGCCGACGCCGTCGACGTCCTCGAGCAAGTCCTGGCCAGCGATCGCGCCGACCGACCGGCAACGAGTGTTCGCCGCGACCTCGCCGCCACCACACCCGCACCGCCGGCGCCGGTCGTCCCGCCGCGCTGTCAGATCCCGCCCTGGTACGAAGAGACCTTCCAAGTCGTACATGCCGAGTTCCTCGACGCGCTCGGGCGACTTCGTGCCGAACACGCCGAGGAGGAACGCGTCGATCAACGCATCAACGAGCTCCGCGTGCTGCTCGACGAACTCGAACCCGTCTGCCAACCCCACGACGACGCCATCGACGCCGCCCGAAGCGCGCTCGACGACGCCAAGAAACATCGCCGTCAACTCGAACGAACCACCAACGACGGCGGCTGGCGTGAACGCCGCAACGCACGGCGCGACCTGCCCGGCGCCGAACGCGACGTCACCGCCGCCGAGCACCACCTCGACGACGTCACCCAGCAGGCTCGCCCCGTCCTGGAGCAGCGCGCTCAGCTCTACAGCGAACGCAGCGATCTCGTCCGCGACGTCAGGGACTTCCGGACCTGGCGACGACAGATCAACAACTACTACCCCACCTCCGAGCTCGCCGAAGCACGACACGACGCGCTGGTCACCTGGAAGCACTGGGCCGACGGACACACCATCGCAGCCGACCGACTCGCCACCACCTTCGACACGCTCAGCGCCAGTGACCGCCCCGAGCTACGAGCCCTCGCCGCACCCCTCACCGACTGGGTCACGCAACGTGGATTCGAGATCCGACCGCACGGACCGGACGTCGCAGTGCAGCCTGACGGCCCAGACCTGGGCATCGAGCTGTGACCCGGCCAGGGTTGAGTTTGCGGGGAGGTTGACGAGCGAACAGCCATCGACGATTGTGGACTTCCTGGGGATCACGGGGAACCACGAGCGACACCGCGTCCTGATGCCACAGGCACTCGGATCCGACGAGTACCTCCGAGTCAGCTGGCACGAAACCCGCGCGCTGATCGTGTTCTCGCACTGGGACGGCGATCACTGCGTCGCCGCCACACCGGTCCGCGTCACCGATATCGGGGACCACCGGCCTGGCGCTGCAGGCCGAGCATGCGGACGCCGGCCGCGGAGTTCGCGTGAGCGCGGTGTCACTCGGACGTGCGGTCAGCCCTGCTCGGACTCGAAGGCACTGTCGAGCGCCCCGTCGGTGTCGTCGACACCGTCGATGACGTGCTTGCTCTGCGCGTTCGCCAACAAAGCGCCGACATCGGTGCCCTGCGGGTTGACAGCGACCACGATGAGGCCGTACTCGCCGGTCTCGAGGAGATCGCTCATCTTGCGAACCTCGTCCTTCGGGATGTTGTGCCAGAAGTGGCCGACGAGGCCACCAGCACCGGCATACACCGCGGTGTTCGTTGCGACCGCGCCCAGGAAGACGATGCCGAGTGGCGCGGCAACCACCGTTGCAGCTGCGCCAAGGATGCCGCCGCCCCATGCGAGGTGCTTGGCGGTGCTGTCGTGACGATCGATCTTGAGTTTGCCATCGGCGCCCTTCTCGACGACCGCGATGGCGATGTGGTCGAGCTGACCTGCGGACTTGACGCTGCGGACGGCGTCGTAGTCGAGAGTTGCGTTGGCCTCGTTGGCGTACGTTGCAACTGCGATGGTGGACGGCTTGTTCGACATGGGGGTCTCCTTGTAAGTCAGATATTGAACCCGTTCAAAGTAGATCCGCGACGTCGAATTGGCATCGTCCAGTTTGGGGGATCGTGCGCACCTGCCGAACGGCGAATGGCCGCAGAGGGACATGTTCAGGCGCGCTCGCGGGCGAGGTAGAGGTGAGGCCCAGCCACTTCGGTTCACCCTCCTTGGAGGATGAACCCGAACGGCTCGGCTGCTTCGGTGGAGCTGATGCAGCCGTTCCGGGAGGTCTACAAAGGTCGTGGTGCCTTTGCCTCGCAGAGTCGTGCGCCGATCACGACCCGGTACGTTCCATTCGCCCGTTCGATGTCGGGCTATTCGGGAGCGCGTCTGCGGACCGACCTTCTTGCTGGCATCACCGTGGCCGCATTGGCCCTCCCGTCGGCCATGGCATTTGCGGAGTTGGCGGGTGCGCCGGTCAGCGCTGGGCTCTACGCGCTCCTGCTTCCCGTTCTGGCGTACGCCGTGTTCGGGTCGGCGCCTCGGGTCGTCATCGGACCAGAGGGCACGGTGGCGCTGTTGGTTGCGACGGCTCTTGCGCCGCTCGCCTCCACCGGGAGCGCCGAGTACGCCGCGTTGGCGGCGATGCTCGCCCTGCTGGTGGGCCTGGTGTTCTTCGTCGCACGCCTCGCTCGGCTTGGTTGGATCGCCGACTACTTCTCACAAGCAGTCCTGGTCGGCTACATCACTGGAGTTGCCGTCGTCCTCATCCTCGGCCAGATCAGCAAGCTGGTCGGCGTTTCCAGCGATCAAGACGGCGCCATCCGCGAGACTGTCGACATCCTGGGCAATCTCGGTGACGCCAACGGTGCGACGGTCATCGTCGGTGCGGTCTCGCTTGGGCTCCTTGTGCTCGTTGACAGGATCAGCAGACGAATCCCTGGCGCACTGGTCGTCGTCGTCCTCGGCATTGCGGCGTCCTGGGCGCTGGATCTTGCGGCCCGGGGCGTGGCCGTCACCGGCCCGGTGCCGAGTGGGTTGCCGTCGTTCGCGGTGCCCGATGTCTCGCGTTCGGACCTCGGGGCGCTCACAACCGCAGCGGTGGCCATCTTCCTCATGTCGTTCTCCGATTCAATCCTCACCGCCCGTTCCTTCGCCGCCCGTCATCACGAGGTCGTCGATGCCGACCAGGAGTTGCTCGCGTTCGGATTCGCCCAGATGGCCTCAGGGGTGACCCAGGGCATTCCGGTCGGCACGAGCGGATCGCGTACGGCCGTCAACGACGACATGGAAGCGACGAGTCAGATCAGTGGTCTGGCCGCCGCGGGCGCGATTGCCGTGATCCTGCTGTTCCTGACAGCTCCGATCGAGTATCTGCCGTCGGCTGTTCTCGGCGCCGTGATCGTGTTCGCAGCGTCGAAACTGATCAACGCCGAGCAATGGCAATCGCTCGCTCGAAGCAGCAGGGCGGAGGTCGTCATTGCTGCGATCACGGCCGTGTTCGTCGTCACGATCGGTGTCCTCCAGGCGATCATCGTGGCCGTCGTGCTGTCGATCGCCGACGTCGTACGTCGGGCGGCGCAGCCTGCGGACGCGGTGCTCGGGTGGTCCGCCGAGGACGACCGATATGTCGATGTCAGCGACCACGTCGATGCCGGCGTCAGCCCCGGTGTGGTCGTCTATCGCATCCAGGATCGGATGTTCTTTGCCAATGCCCATTTCTTCAAGCGCCGACTCTGGGCTGCTGTCGACGGCGCCCCGAAGCCCGTGCGGCACGTGATCCTCGATGCGTCGTTCATCAGCGACATCGACGCGAGTGCCGAGGTCGCCCTGCGAGAAGTGATCGCCGGCCTGCGCGAGCGGAACATCGAACTCCACATCGCAAGAGCGACAGCGGAGCTTCAGTCACGCTTCGATGTTGTCGACTTGACCGACGCCGTCGGAGCGGACCACTTCCATGCCACCGTGACCGCGGCCGTCGACGCGTGCCGGGTGCCACATCGCGATGAGTGACGCCGGTGGGAAGCGTGTTCAGGTTCGTACCGGGATCAGGCGAGCGCGGCCGAGCAGGCGTTCGAAAAGAAGAATAATGATCTGTGCGGCAACGAGCGAAAGGAATGCTTCCACGAGAAGTACCTCCAGGTTGTCGAGTTGCGTCGTGAAACCTACGAGAGGCAAATGACACCCGTGCGACTTCGCGTTGGCCGGCGGATGAACTCCCGACGAACGTTGCGGACGTGCGTCGACGTCAGTCGCCTGTCGGTGCGGCAGCAGCAGGCTTGGCGGCGGTCTTCTTGGCGGCGGTCTTCTTTGCGGTGGTCTTCTTCGCCGTCGACTTCTTTGCGGTGGTCTTCTTGGCCGTGGTGCTTGTCGGGCTCGCCGCCGCAGGACCGTCCGCTGCAGACTTCGATGTCTCCGGCGCGGTCTTCGTGCGTCCGGGCACGACCTTGGTCGCGACGGCTCCAGCGGTGCTGACGGTGAGGCCTGCGCCTCTGGCGACCAGTTCGCCGCTGGTGCGGATGGCGCCGCCTGCGACGACACCGGTCAGCTCGGTCATGCGACCGAGTTGATTCGACACGGTGGTTCCGGTTCGGGCGATGGCGTCGCCGGCCCCGGAGCCTTCAGGGTTCCAGTCGTGCATCTTCTTCCAGGCGAACCAACCGCCGACTGCGGCTGCGCCACCGATCAGTGTTGTCTCGAGTGCTCCCATTGGACTTCCTCCTCATTCCGGTTGTTTGTGGTTGTCTGATTCGGTCGCAAGCGGCCATCACATCGAGGCCGGGACCTCGATGATGTTCGCGGGTGTTCCGGTGTCGATGGCTTCGACGGCGCGCAGCATCCCGGCGGCGCTGTCGTGGTCGGCGATGCGCTGCCCAATGTGTTCGACCAGTCGGGGCATCCCGACGGACAGGCCGGTGGCTCCGATGGCGGCCGAGGTGGCGGTCGCCCATCCGACCGGTCCGAGTGGGCGACATCCGAAGAACTGGCTCAGCCCAGGGGTCTGGATCGTCACCACGAGCGCGCCGACGCTGATCGCCGTTGCCCCGATGACGGTCGGGCTCCGGCCACCCGATACCAGGGTTTGGGCGAGCTGTGTGCCGACGAGCCCGGCGAGCGCGACGGTTCGGGCGCGTGTCGGTGTTCCGGTCATGCTCGCCATCGTCCACGCTGCGGCAGCTCCGGCGGCGGTGGTCCCGGCGCGTATCGCGATCTCGCGGATCAACGCGTCGCCGAGTGATGCGTCGGGCCCTTCATGGAGCAGACGCTCCGGCGTCTTGTCAGGTGGCTCGCGTAGTGCGATCGCCAGTGCCGGTGCCATGTCGGTGAGCAGGTTGACAAGGAGCAGCTGGCGCGCATTGACCGGCGATGTGCCGGTGATCGCGGTACCGGCGAGGATGAAGCCGATTTCGCCGAGGTTGCCGCCCACCAGGATTGCCACGGCTGAGCGGACCGATTCCCACATCGCTCGTCCCTCGACGATCGCATCGATGATGGTCTCGATCCGATCGTCGGTGACGACGACGTCGGCGACCGCGCGCGCTGCTGCGTTGCCGTTCCCTCCGCCGAGTGCGATGCCGGCATCCGCGAGGCGGATCGCTGCGGCGTCGTTTGCGCCGTCACCGGTCATGGCGACCGAGCGTCCCGTTCGCTGGTATGCCTCGACGATTCGAACCTTCTGTGACGGCGTGACGCGGGCGAAGACGGAGACCTCGGTGATGATCTCGTCGAGGGCGTCGTCGTCCATTGCGTCGAGTTCGGCGCCGACCACGACGCGACCACCGTTGAGCATGCCGAGTTCGGCGGCTATGGCCTCGGCGGTGCTTGCGTGGTCGCCGGTGATCATGGCGACATTGACGCCCGCAGCGCGGACATCGCGCAGGGCTGCGGCTGCACTCGGGCGAATGGGGTCGGCGAGCGCGATGAATCCGAGAAGCTCGAGATCGGAGGGCACGTCGTCGATCGAGATCTCGGCGTTCGACTTCCCTGCCGCCTCGGCGACTGCGAGCACGCGCAGTCCACGTCTGCCCAGCCGGTCGACATCGTCGTGCAGGCGCACCAGTGCCGCTTCGCCCAGTCGCTCGGTACGTCCGTTGCGTCGCCATGTGGTGCATTGGGGAAGCACCACTTCGGGTGCGCCCTTGACCGAGATCAGTCGTCGCGATCTCCGTGTCGAGCCGAGCACAACGTGGTACCCGCGGCGCGATTCGAAGGGGATCTCTTGGAGACGTGACCAGCCATCGACCCCGTCGGCATCGGCGACTCCGGTTGCATGGGCGGCGGTCAGGATCGCTTGGTCGGTGGCGTGGGGTAGAGGACCGTTGCCGTTGGGGGCGGGCGTCGCCCGTGCAGCGGCTGCAACGAGTGCTCGACCGTCGGCGGACAGTTCGCCGAGCAGTTCGTCGTTGCCGTCGATCGACACCAGGACGAGGCTGATCGAGTTCTCGGTGAGCGTGCCGGTCTTGTCGAAGCAGATCTGGTCCACTCGTCCGAGCGCCTCGAGCGCGCGCGGATTCCGGACGAGAGCGTTGTTGGCGGCAAGCCGGCGAGCTGCGGCGACCTGCGAGAGTGTGGCGAGAGCGGGGAGGCCCTCCGGAACGGCGGCGACCATCAGGCTCACGCCGGTGCCGACGGCGTCACGCATCGGCTGACCACGTGCGAGTCCGAGGCCCGTGACCGCGGCCCCACCGATGAGTGACACGGGCAAGGTCATCTTCGTGAGATAGCCGAGACGCTGTTCGACCCCGGACGGTGGCGGATCCCCGGCAGCCGCCGCGCTCCGGCCGGTCTCGGTGTCAGTACCGACGGCGACGACCAGCGCGGTGACGTTGCCGGCCGCGATCGACGAACCCTCGAACAGCATCGAGGTCTGCTCCGGAATCGGAGCACCGGGCGTGGCGGCGCTCGACTTCGCAACGGGAAGCGACTCGCCGGTGATCGTCGACTCGTCAACCTCGAGATTCTCCGACTCCAGGATGCGACTGTCGGCCGGCACCGTCTCGCCGGCCTGGAGTTCGATGACGTCGCCGACCACGAGCGTGTCGCTGGGAACCTGCACCGTTGCACCCGCCATGCGCACCGTGACCATCGAGTCACCAGAGCGCTCCAGACGTTGCAGCGACCGCTCGGTCTGCATCCGCTGCGCCGCTCCGACCAGCGCGTTCGTGCCGACGACACCGCCGACCAAGGCAGCATCGACGGCCGACCCGACCGCTGCGGACAGCGCGGCACCGAGCCCGAGCAACGGCGTGAGCGGGTTGGCGAGTTCTTCGGTGAGGGCCTGGGCCAACCCGATCGGTCCCTTGACGGCCCGAGCCGTCGACGCGGCGTGCCGGCGATCGCGTTCGACCGCTTCGAGCCCGTCTTCGGTCGTTCCGAGTCGGGCGAGCGTTTCGGATGCGTCGAGCTCGTGCCAGGGATCGCGCGGCGCCGATCGCGGCGGCCGCTGACCGGCCGCCCGGCGACCCGATGCGGCGCCGAGACCCACCGACACCAGGGCGGTGCCGTTGATCGGCAGCAGAGCCCGTTCGGTCGCTGTTCTCGCCGGACCGAGCAGCGACCACAGCCCGCCGGTGGACGCACCGGACAGAGCGAGGAGCGCACTGCGGCGGCTCACCTCGCGAGCGGTGTCGACGGCATTGACGACCCGCCACGCATTTTCCAAGCCTGCTCCGACGACGAGGTGGGCTCCCCATGGGATGCGATGGCCCTCGCATTCCACACCGAGACCGATGTCGGCGGCCCGGAGGGCACTGGTGTAGGCCGTTCCGAGATACATCACGACGTGACCGTCGCGCTGGAGGTCACCGATCTCGTCCACGAGCGTCGACGCTGTCAACCGACGCTCGATCCCGAGCCGGACGGCGAGCGCGTCGGTCCCACCCGCGAGCACCACCTCGAGTTCGGACCGTTGGGCTGCGTCGACGATCTCGTCGGCGAGCGCCACGGGTTCGGCTTGGATGGCGACGAGGGCGAGCAGGCTGTCGTGCTTCCAGAGACCGAGCACCTTGCGGCCGCCCGCCCCGAGGAGACGAGCCCGATTCTTGGCGCCGCGTGGGAGCACCGATTCGTTCTGATCGAGCGGATGGAGACGCCAACTGCGCCAGCTCCGCTCCTCGAACGGATGATCGCGGTCGAACAACGTGTGCGTCCGTTTTGCGATCTCCACGGGATCGGCGTCCGAGGCGAAGCCGACGACGTCAGCGACGGCCCAGATCTCCGAGGTGACCGTGCGCGCCTCGATGACCAGGGTGTCGACCCGATCGAGCCGCCTGAGTGCCTCGGGATCCATCGTGAGCACGTCGTGCTGCGACAGGACCCGGTCGAACTCGGCAGCGAACGCTTCGCGTCCGAGCGTTGCCGCCTTCGGGATGCCGGAGAGCAGCAGTTTCGAGGCTCGGCGCGGATCCCTCGTCACGCCGAGCACCGCACCCGTGGCGCCGAGCGACGCCAGCCCGGCGCGATCGGAGTATGTCTCGATCGGACCCTTCGGCAGGGCGACCGGACGCTTCTCGAACCGCTCGGCGGGATGACCGACGCTGTGCCGACCCTGCACCAACGCCGGCTCGCGGCGCTTCCACGTGGCGTTGCGGGATTGCTGCTCGCCCAACTTGATCGACCGGTGGCCGATGTCGACGATCAGCCCGAGCGGCCCCTGCCCGAGCGCCTGCGCCGCCGCGTTCGTCGTGGTCATCACGACATCAGCAGTCGGCGGCCCCAACCTGCCTTCGAGGAAACGACGCACTCGTGGCGCATTGTCGGCAACGCTCACGAGTCCAGGGATCTCAGCCGGCAGACGAATGAAGTGCAACGCCTGCGCAGCAGTCGCATAGCCGAGTCCGGCGACGTCGGCGGCGATACCGAACACGTTGAGGTGGATCGGCATGCGATCCGCCGGATGGTCGGCCCGGTCGTGCGGGAACCGTGCGTCGGCGACGTCGTGGAGCTCCTCGACCGTCTCGAGCGATTCGATCAGGTCATCGGCATCGAGCGCCGCAGGATCGAACACGACGATGAGACGACCAACGACGGCATCGACCTCGGCCCACTCGACCCCGTCGAGGCGCTCGATGGCGGCCTTGGCGTCGGCGACCAGAGCAGCGTGCTCCGGGCGATCGGCCCCCCGCATCTCGATGTGGGCATGGCCATCATCGGAAACATGCACACGACGTTCAAGGCGACCCTCGGCGTTGCCCAACAACCGCATGCCGGTCCGCAACGCGGTGATGGGGTTGAGAAGTTGGGTGAGTGAAGGGGATGGTGGGGACATGGCCGGGGGCAGCCTCTGTGGACTTCTCGACAACTCTGAACGACTCGAACGGCGAGGGCGCCGCCCACATTGGGTGAACGTTCGCAAGCGCTGACGAATCACCGTTGATGGGTCGTGACTGTTGCCGGCGGCATCGGTTCGTTCGTGCGCGCCGATGTTGCAGACGTCGTTCGCGGGTTTCACCCCTTCTGGGTGTCGATGCTCGACACCGAATGTGAAACTCTGCGGTCTTGACCGGGTGGCATTGGGCCTCTCACGTACTTCGGAGGTGCAAAATGCTCGCATACGACTACCCGCTGCTGGGCCTGTTCTGGTCCATGTTCGTCTTCTTCCTGTTCTTCGCCTGGCTGATGCTGTTGTTTCGCGTGTTCGCCGACATCTTCCGCAACCGGGACATGGGCGGTTGGGGCAAGGCGCTCTGGTCGATCTTCGTCATCCTCGTGCCGTTCCTCGGTGTGTTCGTGTATGTCATTGCCCATGGCAACGAGATGACCCAACGTGACATCGCAGCCGCTCAGGAGAGTGACGCCCAGTTCCGTGCCTATGTGCAGGAGACCGCCGGAACCGGCGGCTCGGCTGAGGAAATCGAGAAGCTCGCTGGCCTTCGCGACAGTGGAGTGATCACCGAGCAGGAGTTCGCAGCGCAGAAGGCGAAGTTGCTGGCCTGAGCGCCGGACACGACGATGACGACACACTTCAACGGCAAGATCGCCCTCGACATCCGCGATTCGGAACTCGACTGGGAACCGTTTCTCGCTCCGAAGGCTCCCGCGGGCGCACCGAACGTGCTGTTCCTCGCCTGGGACGACCTCGGCTACGCCACCATGGACACGTTCGGCGGCCCGGTCCAGTGTCCGAACATGGCCCGCATCGCCGAACGAGGTGTGAAGTTCGCCAACTTCCACACGACCGCACTGTGCTCGCCCACCCGTGCGTCGCTGCTGACGGGGCGGAACGCGACGTCGAACGGCATGGCGACCATCGCCGAGTTCGCCTCGGGGTTCCCCGGGATCTCCACTCGCATCCCCTTCGAGAACGGGTTCATCTCCGAGGTTCTTGCCGAGCGGGGCTACAACACCTACTGCGTGGGTAAGTGGCACCTCACGCCGGGTGAAGAGTGCAATCTGGCGGCCTACAAGGGCCGGTGGCCGCTCGGTCGCGGCTTCGAGCGCTTCTACGGCTGGCTCGGCGGCGAGACCAACTCGTTCTTCCCCGACCTCGTGTACGACAACCATCCAATCGAGCCCCCCGCTCGTCCCGAGGACGGCTACCACCTCGCCGACGACATGGCCGACAAGGCGGTCGAGTTCATCCGCGACGCCAAGGTGATCGATCCCGAC
>DATLBC010000008.1:0-31152 GCA_035527095.1 Ilumatobacteraceae bacterium
ACCACCTCGTCGGTGATCACGTCGGCGTCCGGCGTGGGCGTGTCGGTCGTTTCGTCGCTCATTCGGCCACTCCTGACATCACCGGGATGTGGCGACGCTCGGCCCGCTTGGTCACCAACGCCTCGAACTCCTCGGGGAACAGTGTCAGCGCCGAGTGGATCGGCACGTAGGCCGACGGGCCCACGAAACAGATCGTGGTCATCTTGTACGGGAACGGCACGGCGTCGAGACCGAGTCGCTCGCTCGATGCGTGGGGCATGTCGCCCGGACAGATCGACTCGCCGACCTGGCGGATCGTGTCGAGATCGGCATCGGTGCCGTACCCGTCGACGATGCGCTGCACCAACCGATACAACCACGTGCCCCCCTCACGACACGGCACGCACTTGCCGCACGACTCGTGCGCGTAGAACCGCACCAGCGTGAGCGCGGCGGCGGGGATGTCGGTGGTGGAGTCCATCACCATCACCGCACCAGAGCCCAACATCGAGCCCGCGGCGCCGGCCTGCGGACCTTCGAACGGGATGTCGAGTTGGTCGGCGGTGAACCACGGCGCGGAACCGCCACCGGGCACGAACGCCTTGAGGTCGTTGCCGTCGCGGATGCCCTGCGCGAAGTCGTCGCCGTAGAGCAGCTCGCGGAACGTGGTGGAGCCGTTGACGATCTCGTAGACACCTGGCCGCACGACGTGTCCGGAGACCGCGATCATGCGGGTGCCCGGCGAGGTCGGCGTGCCGATCGCGGTGTACGCGGCCGAGCCCTCCTTGGCGATGAACGGCAGGTTCGCCAACGTCTCCACGTTGTTCACGATCGTCGGCTGACCGTACAGGCCGACCGCAGCCGGGAAGTAGGGCGGCTTGAGCCGCGGCATCCCGCGCTCGCCTTCGAGTGACTCGATCAGCGCCGTCTCTTCACCGACGACGTAGGCGCCGGCGCCGTAGTGCAGCACGATGTCGATGCTGAAGTCGGTGCCGAGGATGTTGGTGCCGATGTACCCGGCGGCGTAGGCGTCGTTCAGCGCTTGCGCCACCCGCTCGTGCGCGAGCGGCATCTCGCCGCGGATGTACAAGAAGCACTGTGACAACCCGGCGGCGTACGACGCGATGAGGCAGCCCTCGATCAACTGGTGCGGATCGCACTCCATGAGCAGGCGATCCTTGTAGGTGCCGGGCTCGGACTCGTCGCCGTTGACGACGAGATAGCGCGGCCAGACGCCCTGAGGCGTGAATCCCCACTTGGTGCCGGCGGGGAAGCCTGCCCCACCGCGGCCGAGCAGCGTGGAGTTCTTGACCTCGTCGGCGACGGCGCTCGGCGTCGTCGCAAGTGCCGCACGCAGGCCCTCGTACCCGCCCGTGGCGAGGTAGCGCTCGAGAGTGTGGCCGTCCTCGTACTGGAAGCGCGACGTCACGATGGCAGGACGGTCGCTCGGGTAGTAGCCGGGCGCCCAGGGGTACGGACTGACGACGCGGTCGGTCGACTCACCGGACGGGTTGTGCGCGTTCATGCGGGGCTCACTTCGATCCATGCCGGGCCCTCGGTGACGTCGTCGGGATGGCGGGCACCCACGGCACGGTCCGGTGGGATCTGTTGACGGTCACGTCCGAGCGTGCCGTGGGGCGGCACGTCGGCATCGAGCTTGCCGGCCCGCAGATCGTCGACCAGTTCGTCGAATGCCTCCGGCGTGACCCGATAGCGATGGCGGTAGTTCACCTGCAGCGTCGGCGCCTCGGTGCAGGCCGCCTGACACTCGGCGTGCTGCAGCGTGATCAGTCCGTCGCTGGTGGTCGAGCCGGCACGGACGCCGAGCGTGTGCTCGGCATGGTGCATCAGGTCGTCGCCACCCATCAGCGCGCACGACATCGTGCCGCAGATGTTGATGAGGTACTTGCCTGTCGGCTCGAACCGGAACATCTCGTAGAACGACGCCGTGCCGTACACCTCGGCAGGCGTGACCTCGACGAGTTCGGCAACGTGACGCATGGCCTCTTCGGTCACGTGGCCATTCTGTTGCTGGCTGAGGTGCACGAGGGGGATCAGCGCCGACTTCTTCTTCGGGTAGCGGGCGATGATCTCCTTGGCCACCACCACGTTGTGGTCACTCAACCGACTCACTTGTCCACTCCGTTCACCTGTCGACCCCGCCGAGCACCGGGTCGACGCTACTGATGATCGCGACCGCATCTGCAACCAATCCGCCACGCATCATGTGCGGCAGGCACTGGATATTGACGAAGCTCGGCTCGCGCATGTGCATCCGGTACGGAGTGGCGGAGCCGTCGCTGACGATGTAGCAGCCGATCTCGCCACGCGGACCTTCGAGGCCGATGTACACCTCACCCTCGGGCACCTTGAAGCCTTCGGTGAAGATCTTGAAGTGGTGGATCAGCGCTTCCATCGACTCGTCGATGCGCGCGCGAGGCGGCGGCGTGACCTTCTTGTCCTGAATGCGGAAGTCGCCGCTGGGCATGCGATCGAGAATCTGACGGACGATCTTCATCGACTCGCGGATCTCGGCGAGGCGAATGGCGTACCGGTCGAACGCGTCGCCGTACGAGCCGACGATGACGTCGAAGTCCATTTCGTCGTAGTGCATGTACGGCTGGTCGCGACGAAGGTCCCACTCGACGCCCGTCGAACGCAGGATCGGACCCGTCGCACCGAGGGCGAGGGCTTCCTGCGGCGTGATCACGCCGACACCCTGGAGCCGTTCGCGCCAGATCGGCTGGCCGGTCATCAATGTGTCGTACTCGTCGAGGCGTTCGGGCAGCATGTCGAGGATCGACAACACGCCGTCACGCCAGCCCGCGGGCAGGTCGGCCGCGACGCCGCCCGGGCGGATGTAGTTGTGGTTCATCCGCAGCCCGGTGACTTCCTGGAAGAACCGCAGCACCTCTTCGCGCTCTCGCCAACCGTAGATCATCATCGACACGGCGCCGAGATCCATGCCGTTGGTGGCCATGAACAGCAGATGGCTCGCCATCCGGCTCATCTCGGCCATCAGCATGCGGATCCACACCGCCCGTTCGGGGATGTCGTCGTCGATGCCGAGCAGCTTCTCGGTGGCCATCGCGAAGGCCAGTTCGTTGGCGATCGGACTCAGGTAGTCCATGCGCGTGACGTTGGTGCCGCCTTGCGCAAAGGTGAGTTGCTCGCCGGTCTTCTCCATGCCGGTGTGCAGGTAGCCGATGATCGGCTTGCAGCGCAGCACGGTCTCGCCCTGGAGTTCCAACATCAACCGCAGCACGCCGTGCGTCGACGGGTGCTGTGGCCCCATGTTGATGATCATCGTCTGATCCTCGTCGGGATCGTCGGGCAGATCGCCGAGCTTGGCTGCGTCGGCCTCGGACATCCGCAGCACCGAGCCCACCTCGCGCAACAGCTCCTTCGCCGACAATTCGCTGCGGGGACGAAGCTGCTGTTCGCCCTCGTCGGTGCCCGCAACCGAGCGCTGGTAGAAGTCGGTGCCGGTGTCGGGAATCGTCGTTTCGGACATCAGGCGTTCGCTCCCTTGAACTGCACCGGGATGCGCCCGACCTCGTAGTCCTTGCGCAGTGGATGTCCGACCCAGTCCTCGGGCATCAGGATGCGGGTGAGGTCGGGGTGGTCGCTGAACTCGATGCCGAACATGTCGAACACCTCGCGCTCCATTGCTTCCGTCCCAGGGTGCACGTCGAACAGCGTTGGCAGTGTCGCGTCGTCCTCGGGCACCTGCACCCGCAGCCGGAGGCGGCGGCGGTTGCGGAGGTCGAGCAGGTTGACGACCACTTCGAACCGCTCGGCGGCCTCGGCGCCGTCCGGGAGCTGGCGTTCGCGACGCTCCAGGTAATCGACGGCGGTGAGGTCGACGCACATGGCGTATCCCTCGTCGGCGAGCGTCTTCACGGTCGTGAGGTACTCGGTCCGAGCGACATGTCGGACCTCCTGGAGGCCGCTCACTGCTTCGCCCCCAGCATCACCGGCGTCGGGGACGCGCCTGGCTCGATGTACTCGACGTGCACGTTGGCACCGGCACCGGTCTCCGCACGACGCTTGAGGATCTGGTTGGTCTCGATCAGTCCGTGCAACGTCTCGATCGCGTGGATGAGCGTCTCGGGAGTGGGCGGGCAACCCGGCGCGTAGACGTCGATCGGCACGATCTGATCGACGCCCTGCACGATCGCGTAGTTGTTGAACATGCCGCCCGACGAGGCGCACACGCCCATCGAGATGACCCACTTGGGCTCCATCATCTGGTCGTAGACCTGGCGAAGCACCGGTGCCATCTTCTGGCTGACTCGGCCCGCCACGATCATGATGTCGGCCTGACGGGGCGAGGCACGGAAGACCTCCATACCGAAGCGGGAGATGTCGTAATGCGCGCCCCCAGTCGCCATCATCTCGATGGCGCAACAGGCGAGCCCGAACGACGCCGGCCACGACGAACGCGACCGCGACCAGTTGACGAGATCTTCGAGCTTGCCGGTGATGACGTTGTGCGACAGCCCGCCGAGTCCGTCGTCGAGCACATCGTTGACGATGCCCATGGTGATGACTCCTTTGCGTCTCGTTACGCGGCCGCGCCGTCGTTGGCCGGCACGCGTCCTTCGGTGCCGACACGACGAACCGTGGTGGTGGCCGTGCGTTCGGGTGACACCATCGCAGCATTGGCAGCCAGGCTGCGGTAGCGATGGATCGGCCCCCAGTCGAGCCCACCTCGGGCAACTTCGTACACGAACGTGGCGAAGAACACGGCCGAGAAGGCGAAGATCGCCCAGAACCCGTAGACGCCGAGCGTCGAATGCGACACGGCATAGGGGTACACGAAGATGATCTCGATGTCGAACATGATGAACAGCATCGCCACGATGTAGAAGCTCACCGGGAAGCGCTCGGGTGGTTCGCGGCTCGGCACGATCCCACACTCGTACGGCGCTTCCTTGGCCACCGACGGTCGTCGAGGCGCGAGCAGTCGCGACGCGGCGAAGCTCAGGACACCGAAGATGATCGCCAGGATCAACAAGATGACGATGGGGAGATACTGCCCCATTACTGCCTCACGCCTGCCTCATCTCAGACGCCGGCTCCGACCTTCTCCCGCTCGGCTGGGGCGTCGGCGGGAGCGTCGACCTTGACGGCAGGCAACGGCTGGTCGAGGTTGGTCTTCAACACGCGATCACGGCGATGCAGCAAGTAGCACAGAGCGAAGAAGACCAGGCCGCCACCGATCATGAGCACGGCGGCCGGCTGGCGACGGGCGCCGAGGTCACGCACCATGTACACGTACTCGCGTTGACGGGTCTCGTCGATCACGGGCCGTGCAGGCGCACGTCCGGGTTCGGTGCGAACGGGCTCGAATGCCGCAGCCTCGGCGACCACGTAGTGCGGCGTGTGGAAGAACGCGATGAAGTCGAGCGAGTCGTTGATCTTCGGGTAGCGCTCGCCGCCGATGTCGAAGACCTCGACGATCTCGAACTGGCCGGCGGCGAATGCTCCCTCTTCGATGAGCAGCTCGCTCGCCGACGCCTGCGCCTGGCCGAACGCCGGCGACGCGTTGTCGAGTACGACCCAACCCTGCTCGAGGAACGTGTCGCGAACGATCTCCGCCGAGTCGGTCGCCGTGGCGTCGTCGGGGACGTCGGCGTTCGGGTCGAGCACGCCGGCAGCGCCGAGCGCGTTGACGTCCTGCAGCACCCCGGCGCCCGGAACGGCCTGCCACGTGGGGTCGGGGCCACGTAGGCCGATTCCGTACACCATCCACACCGCACCCATCAACATCATCCAGCCGGCGAGACCGGCGAGCGACACCAGGAACGCGAGTCGCGATCCCATGTTGGTGGCCATGATGCCGTAGACGCTTCCGCACAGGATGACGAAGCCGATGATGACGGTCAGGAGACCGCGGAGCTCAGGCTCCCAGCCGATTGCCAACAGGGTCATGGTCACAAGCTCCGTACGTAATCGACGATGTCGCGGATCTGCTCATCGGTGAGCAACGATCCGAAGCCGGGCATCCGGCCGCTGCCCTGGCCGTTGAGACCGTAGAGCTTGCCGAACTCAGAACCGTTCTGCAGGAACGCCACCAGTTGGTCGTCGTCGGCGAAGTGCGAGTTGACCGAGCCGCCGGTGAGGTTCCAGCCGAAGGCTCCCTGGCCCGAGACGCCGGGTTGGTCATAGCTCCAACCGAGCGTGTGGCAGCGAGCGCAGCTGTAGGCACCGCTCGCGAGGTCGAGGTTGAACAACGCCTCGCCGACGGAGTCGGCTTCGCCATCGGCGACTGCCTTCTCGGCGGCGGTCTGGATGTCGGCCTGCAGGGATGCGGGCAGGTTGCCCGAGTCGCAGATACGAACGTCGTCTTCGCCCTCGCCGCAGCTCTCGCGGGGGATCTGGATGCTCTTCATGTAGGCGAGCAGGTTGTCGATCTGCTGAGTGTTCATCGGGCCACCGCCGACGAGTCCCCAGGGCGACATCGGCGAGAACGGTCGGCCGTAGTTCAGGATGAACCGGACCTCACTCTCGTCGAACTTGTAGAACACCGTGTTGACCGCCGGCGCTTTCCAGTTGACGGCCTGCACCGCTTGGGTGATCGGGTCGGTGACCGTGAACGGTGCTTCGCCGCCGACACCGGCCATGCCGCCATGACAGCCGGCACAGTTGAATCCGCCTTCCGCGGTCGGCGCGAACAGCTGAGAACCCCAGCTCGCAAAGCGGTTGTCCCAGCCCTCTTCTGCGCCGGCCTGGCGACTGGGCTCGAACACCCAGTACAGCGGCAGCGCCACCACGATGATGCCGAGCATGATCACACCGAGGAGCTGCATGCGCTCGAGGCGCGGGCCTTCGAGCGTCTCGTCGTCGTAGTACTCCTTGCGGTTGGCGGCGAGTTCGATCTCGGAGCCGACCTCGCGACGACCTGCGACGACGTTGAAGATCCCGTAGATGATCCAGCCGCCGACGACGATCAGGAGTCCGATGACGCCAATCGTGGTCGTGGTGAGTGCGACCATCAGTGCTCCCCGCCGCTGGTGCAGTGCGGACCTTCCGCCTCCTGGCCAGTGGTGTTGGTGCCGATCGCCGGTCCGGGAATGGTGGTGCCGGTGTCGACCGTGACATCACCGTTGGTTGCCACGGTGGCCGGGTGGCGATCCATCCCGCGAGGGGCCGGGCCGGCCTTCTTCTCGCCGGCGCGGTTGTACTGCGAGCCGTGGCACTGGCACTCGAACCACTGGCTGGTGGCGCACTCGGGCACGCGGCAGCCGAGGTGCGGACACTTCTGGCTGAGGATGACGAGGCCCTCACGCATGGTGACGAGCAAGCTCTCCGGGTAGATGGTCTCGGCGAGCGGCAGCGCCTCGGCGGGATACTCGGTGATCCACGAACGCGCCTCGGCCGCGTAGAAGAAGCCACCACCCTGCTTGATGCCGTCCTTGATGTTGCCGATCTTGCCGACGTTGATCTGCCCACCGAAGCCTCCGGTGCCACTGGGCCACAGGAAGGCGACGAACGCAGCCGCGGCGAACCCGGCGAGGCTGACGCTCATCAGTGACACGGTTGCCCGATTGAAGAACTGACGACGGGTGACACCGATCAACTCGGGATCGGGCGGCGTCCACGCAACGACGTCGACCTCGGGCCGAACGGCGACTGCGGTACTGGCGGTGCGAGCCGCCACACCTGCCGCCTCGACGTCGGACGCGGTCGTCTGGCTGACAACGGGCTCGGCACTCTTGCGCGCGGCCTTGTCGCGGTGCACGGTTTCGCCCGACAGTGCGCCCGCTCCGCGGACGTCGCTGCGACGAGCGAGGGTGAAGAACGAAATCGCGCCGAGAACGACGACGACTCCGATCGCTATGGCGATGACTGCTGCAGTACTCATGACTGGGGGGTCTCCTTTCGCAATCTCACAACTCGAAGAACAGGCCTTCGACCCAAGGTAGGACGAAGTTGAAACCAGGGCCTCGGAAGAACGAACCGATCAACACGAGCACCGCCCAGAACATGAGGTGCACGGTCATCAGACCGGTCATGAACTTGCGATCCTCGGGCTTGTTGGACGGGTTCCGGTCGAGATACGGCGCCAACACGAGCGCGATGAGCCCGACACCGGGCAGGGTCACGCCCGCCACCATCGGGTGGAAGTAGGTGAGCAATTCCTGGAGGCCGAGGAAGTACCACGGGGCCTTCGACGGGTTGGGTGTCTGGTTGGTGTTGGCGAGCTGCAACAGCGGAGCGTGCACGAACACCGAGAAGATGAAGACGAACGCCGTCATCGCCAACGACGCGACGAACTCGGCTGCGAGCAGGTGCGGCCACGTGTGGACCTTGTCGACCGGGGTTGCCTTGACGTCCTGGATCGATCCGGACTTGACGACGGTCAGCAGTCGCTGCGTATGGCCACCCGGGCCGGCGCCGACCGGCACGCCTCCGCCGCCCGCGGGGGCGGCAACAACGGCTCCGACCTTCTCGGCCACCGCGACGGCTCCGCCGCCGGCAGGTGCCTCGTCGGCAGTTCCGCCGGCCTTGGCAGCCTTGGCCGCCTTGCTGCGCTGCAGCAGCGCCTCGGGGATACGCGAATCGGCAGGTGCCGCGGCCGCTGCCGGCTCGGCGGCTGCGGGCGCCTCGTCGGCCGACTTCTCGCGCGCGGCCTGTGCCCGCTTGAGGAGGTGCTCTGGGATCTCGGTCATGGGATTACCTCATGCTCCAGTCAACAGGGCGAATCACAACGGACCCGAAATTCCGCCGTCCTTGCGGACCCGCCAGAAGTGGATCGCCATGAAGATCACGATCACGAACGGCAGGAACAACACGTGCAACACATACCATCGAAGCAGGGTCTCGGAGCCGATTTCGGCCCCGCCCAGCAAGACGAATCTGACCTCTTCACCGAACACGGGCGTGTAGCCCATCATGTTGGTGCCCACCGTGACCGCCCACAGTGCCAACTGGTCCCACGGGAGCAGGTAGCCGGTGAACGACAGCAGCAGGGTGAGCGTGAGCAGGATCACGCCGATCACCCAGTTGAACTCACGCGGCGGCTTGTACGCGCCGTGGTAGAAGACCCGAGCCATGTGCAAGAACACCGTCAGCACCATCAGGTGCGCACCCCATCGGTGCATGTTTCTCACCAACAACCCGAACGTCACCGACGTCTGCAAGTTCTGGATGTCGTTCCATGCGGCGGTGGCCTCGGGCCGGTAGAAGAACATCAGGAAGATGCCGGTGACGGTGAGCAGGATGAACAGGAAGAAGCTCAGGCCGCCGAGGCACAGCGTGTAGCTGACCTTGACCGCATGACGCTTCACCTTCACCGGGTGCAGGTGGTAGAGCACCGAGTTCATGATCACGTAGCTGCGGTTGCGCGGGCTGTCGGTGTAGCCCTTGCGGAAAATCGAGCCGGGCCGGAAGATCGAGCTCCAGGCCTGGCTGCCCTGCACGTCGCCGACCGCGGTGTTCACGCGGTCTTTGACCGTGGGGCGGGGTTTGTCGTCGATGATCTTTGCCATAGGGGTTCTCTCAGAGCCTCATGCCGTAGCCGTAGCCGTGGTTGTTGGTTCGAACGTGGGAGTTTCCGGCGGCGGTGGCGGTGCCCGCCTTGCCGAGGATGATGACGCCGGTGGGACACCGGTCGACGCACAGCGCGCACCGCGTGCAGATGTCGTCGTCGATCGTGAACATGAAGGCGTCGGAAGGATCGGTGCCCGGCTGCTCGGTGCCTTCGGCCTCGACGACGGCGTCGACCGAGACCATGTGGATGCACTTCCACGGGCAGATGTCGACGCAGCCCTCGCACGCGATGCACTCGGTCTGGTCGATGTGGATGAACTGTTTCGGCTTGACGGCCTTGCTCAGGTAGTCCGCGTCGACCTCCACCAACGTGTACGCGTCGGTGTACGGCATCAAGGGGGGATTGGCGTCGGTGCGTGCCATGGGTCAGGCCTTCTTGACCAACGGACGTCCGTATGTGGAGGTGGGGAGTTCCTTCGGCTTGACGTCGCCGCGCTTCTGCCACCAGACCGCCAAGTAGATGTACAGCCCGAACAGCACGGCATGGATCAGCACGGCGACGATGTCGCGGACTGCTTCGTACTGCAGCGTGATCGGGTTCCAGCCGCCGGCCGATTCGGGCTTCAGAATGCCACCCGGGCCGTAGATGACCTTGTCCTTCGACCACCCGAGGTCCTTGTCGGCGTGGTCGATCCACTGGTGAGGCAGGATGCCGAACGCCAGGAACAACACACCGAACAGATAGGTCGACGCGAGCATCGCCTCGCCCCACGAGAACGGAGCGCCCACCGGTCGGCGCTTGCCGTAGGGAATGATCGCGAGCGACAGCACGAGGGTCGCCACGAGTGACGTCAGGAAGGCCTGGTTCATTCCTGGCCACTCGAGTGGGGCGATTGCGATCATGGTGTGCGGTGATTCCTGTCGTGGTCGATCTCTTCGGCACCCGGACGACTGCGGTGATCGGATGAACCGATCGGCCACCGACGAGCCGGGATAGTCGCCCACGAACTGTAGTCGTCGGCGCCAGCTGTGCGAAGTCTGGCACGCAAGTCGTACGAGCGCGCCAGGTTGTGCGTAAGTGCATCGAGATCGATCGGGCCACTGATTCCCGGATTGCGGCGACGGCCATCTATCATCTGCAGGGTGACCGAGATCCCCGAACACCTCCTGAAGCGGTCGCGCGAGCGGCGCTCCGCGATCGGCCAGGGCGGCGACGCCGCTGCCGACGCGCCGGGCGACGCCGCTGCAGCCTCGAACGTACCGGCCACCACCTCCGCGACGACCGCGCCGGCCGCGGCACCGGCTCCGGCAGGACCACCCGCTCGCACGGCGGCACCGGCTCCCGCCGCGACCGCGCCGCCGAAGCCCGATCCCGTCTACGTCCAGGCCGCCAAGCAGCGCCGCAAGATCCCGTTCTGGGCGATGGCCACCCTCAGCCTGATGCCGATCTGGGCGTTCATGTACGTTCGCGCCGTCACCGAACCTCCCGTGGTCGTCGAAGGCCCGCTCGGCGTGGGCACCGAGATCTACAGCAGCTGTGCGAGCTGCCACGGCGCCGAGGGCGGCGGCGGGGTGGGCTACCCGTTCTCCGGCGGCGAGGTGCTCAAGACATTCCCGCACATCGAAGACCAGATCCGGTACGTGTACTACGGCACCGAGGGCTACAACGCAGCGAGCGTCGACGTCTACGGAAACCCAGATCGCGAGGGCGGCCCTCATGTGACGGGCCAGCGCGGCATCATGCCGCAGTTCGGTACCCAGTTGACCCAGTACGAGATCGTCGCGGTGGTCTGTCACGAGCGCTACACCCTCGGTGGCGCCGACCCGACGAGCGAGGAGTACGCCGAGGAGTACGAGACCTGGTGTTCCGAGGAGTCGGCCGTGTTCGCCGAACTCGAAGCCGGCACGTACGACTACACCTCACCCGAGGCGCCCGAGATGGGTCCCGCTGAGATCACGCCGATCGGCCCCGAAGCCGTTCCTGGCTCGCCCGCCTCGGCCGGCTGACGGCAGGAATTCTGGACACCGACGTCCTCGTCGTCGGCGGTGGTCCTGCCGGATCATCGGTCGCCACCTGGTTGGCTCGATCGGGTCACCACGTCACCGTGGTCGAGAAGCGCCCGGTCGCACGGCACAAGGCGTGCGGCGACGCACTCACCCCGCGGGCGCTGCGCGAGCTGAGGCTGCTCGACGTCGACCCCATGTCACTCGGAGGACACCGCCTCGCCGGGGTCCGACTGGTGCACGGCCAACGCAGCGTCACCGCACCCTGGCCACGCCATGCCGAACTCGGGGACCACGCCACTGCATTGCGCCGAGACCTGCTCGATGAGCATCTGCGATCGCGCGCCGTCGAATCAGGCGCGACCGTCTTGATGGGCCATCAGGCGACGGCACCCATCGCCGAGCGCGGGTTCGTGCGCGGCGCCACGTTGGCGACCGATCCCGAACTCGACCCGAGCGCCGAACGCCACGACGTCGTGCGTGCTCGTTTCGTCGTGGTGGCCGACGGGGCGAACAGCAGCTTCGGGCGCGATCTCGGCACCACCCGACAGCGGCATTGGCCCTACGGGATCGCGACACGGACCTACTTCCACAGCGATCGGGCAGCCGAGTCGTGGATCGAGAGCGATCTGGGCATTCCCGACGCGGCCGGTCATCCCATCGCCGGATACGGCTGGGTGATTCCGCTCGGAGACGGGACCGTCAATGTCGGCGTCGGCGTGCTGTCGACGTATCGGGACGTGCGCGGCATCAACGCGCTCAAGTTGCTCGACTCGTTCGCCCAGCGGATCGCCGACCGGTGGCACCTCGACCCCGGCGAGCAGCTCAAGGCGCCGACCCGGTTTCGTGTGCCATTGGCCGGTTCGGTCGGCCCGAAGATGGGCCCGACGTTTCTCGTCGTCGGCGATGCCGCGGGCGCAGCGAGCCCGTTCAACGGCGACGGGGTCGATGCGGCGTTGATGAGCGGTCGGCTCGCTGCTGAGGTGTTGGCCGATGCGTTGTCGGCCGGGAACTCCACGACGCTGCAGCGCTACCCGACGATGCTCGCCGACGAACTCGGTCGCTACCACCAGGTCGGGCGCTTGACCGCTCGATTCCTCGGCCGCCCCGCGGTGCTGCGGCCGGCGTTGCGGTTCGGGGTCAGCAGCGACCGCGTCGCAGGTGCCGTACTGCGCATCGCCACGAACGAACTCCGCGACGGCCACCCAGGCGGCGCCGAACGCGCCTACGCACTCGCCAACGCGGTCAGCAAGTTCGCCCCGAGCTGGTGATCACGGGCCATCCGATCCCCTCGCGATGAGCGAACCGACCGTATGCGGAGGCCCCGCTCATCGCTCACCGGTGGTCACTCGCGACGGCGACGAGGATGCAACGCTCTCGGGAGGCGCAGCGTGACGACGGAGAGCGCCAGGATCACGGGATAGATCTCGAGGCGCCCGAGCAGCATCTGGGCCATGGCGATCGATCGGCCGGGCGCGGGGACCGAGAGGAAGTCGTTGGCGTGGTCGAGCGAGCCGAGGCCGGGGCCGACATTGCCGAACGCAGTCGCCGACGACGACAGCGACGTGATCATGTCCGGTCCGGTCGCCGAGATCAGCACGGCGCCACCACCGAAGATCGCCAACGCGAGGATCATGAAGCCGACCACCCGGCGAGCGACGTCGTCGGGCAGGATCCCGTTGCCGACCCGCACGGGGCGCACCAGATGCGGATGCAGGTGACGGAGCGCTTCGCGATGAGCGAAGCTCGCGATCGCCATCACCCGCACGAGCTTCACGCCACCCGCCGTCGAGCCCGCCATCGCACCGATCGGCATCGCCAACAGCAACACCAGCTGCGTGGTCTGGCTCCACAGCCCATACTCGGTGGTGACGTAGCCGGTCGTCGTCACCGTCGACACCGTGGTGAAGAGCGCGTCACGGAACCCGGCCGCCTGGGCGCCGTCGTGGCCGGACGCAACGAAGGACCACAGCGTGATGCCGGCCACGACCAACAGGTACACCTTGAACTCCGACGAGCGCAGCAGCGGCTTCGGATCACGCTTGAGCGCCCGGTAGTAGAGGGTGAAGCTGCCACCGGCGAGCAACATCGCGACGATGCAGATCCACTCGATCGTGGCGGAGCCGAACGCCCCGATCGAGTCCTGATACGGCGAGAACCCGCCGGTCGACACGGTGGTGAAGCTGTGCGAGACGGCGTCGTAGAGGCTCATCCCGGCGAGTGCGTAGAGCACAGCGAGCACGATGGTGAATCCGACGTACACCGCCCACAGCCGCCGCGCGGTTTCGCGCACCCTCGGCGTGAGTCGCTCCCCGGTCGGTCCGGGCGCCTCCGCTGCGAGCAGGCTCATCCCGCCCGAGCCGACCGTCGGCAACACGGCGACGACGAGCACGATGACGCCCATGCCGCCCATCCATTGCGTGGTCGAACGCCAGAACAGCAGCCCCTGTGACGTCGCTTCGATGTCGGGTGTCACGGTTGCACCAGTGGTGGTGAATCCCGAGATCGACTCGAACAACGCGTCGTCGATCCGATCGAAGTGCCCGGTGAGGAGATAGGGGATCGCGCCGGCGATCGCCATCGCGATCCAGGCGACGGTGACCGTGGTGAACACGTCGAGAATGCGGATCTGCTTCGGCACGATCGTGATCCGCCACATCACCGAACCGACGGCCCACACCACGACACCGGTCATGAGGAGCACCAGTACATCCGGCCCGCCGTCGATGGCGTCGACGACTCCCGACGCTGCAATCCCGGCTCCGACCACGGCGATGGTCAGCCCGACCACGTTCGCCACCAGCGACGAGTAACGCCCCGGCGACAGCAGGCGTTCTCCACGACCCCCGAACCATGGCACCCGGCCGGTCGAGTGGACGCCCAACGTCACGCGGAGAACGCCTTGCGCGTGACGGCAAGCGCGTCGGGCCGCGAAAACACGACGACGTTGTCGCCGGCGTGCAGCAGGGTGTGCCCCCGCACGATCTCGGCGGTTCCGTCCTGGCGGGTGACCGCACCGAGTAGCACCGAGTGCCGCAGATGCAGGTCGGCGACGACAGCGCCGTCGGCCGCGCTCCCCACTTCGATCTCGAACTCGTTGACCTCGACGTCGCTCTCGAGGAAGGTCGCCACCGACGCGGTACCGCCGCGAATGTGGCGCAGCACGGCGTTGGCCGACGCCGTGCGCGGACTGAGCGCGGCGTCGATCCCGAACTGCCGAACCAGCGGGAGCAACGACAGGCGGTGCAGCACGGCGACCGTGAACGCATCGCCCTCGGCGGCGGCGTAAGCGCACGCCAACACGTTCGAGGCGTCGTCGCCCGTCGCGGCGATCACCAGATCCATGCGAGCGACCGACTCTTCGAGGAGCAGTTCGGTGTCGGCGATGTCGCCCTGCACGATCGTCACGCGCGGCAGGCGTTGGCTGAGGGCCTTGGCCCGCACCGGATCGTTCTCGACCAGGACGACCGTTGCCCCTTCGCTCTGCAACCGCTCGGCGACGCGGGTGCCGACCGCGCCCCCGCCGAGCACCATGACGCGACGGGCCTGGCGTGTGGCCGCACCGAGCAGTTCCATGATCTCTCGACGCGCCGCACGCGTCGTGAGCACGCGGACATGATCGCCCTCCTGCAAGACCTGGTCGCCGCGTGGGATCACGGTCTCGCCATCGCGCGTCAGCGCTCCGAACAGGAACTTCCAGTTCGGCTCGAACGACTGGCCGATCTCGGCGAGGTCGTGGCCGATGAAGGCGGACGTCTCGCCGATCACCGCGCCGAGCACGAGCAGCTCGCCATTCGACATCGGGTACACCTCGTCGGCGCCTGCCACATGAGCGAGCTCCATGATCTCGTCGGCGGTGTCGGCGTCGGGGTCGATGATGACGTCGGCACCCATCGTCGCCAACAGCTTCTGGCCCAGCGGGCCACGCAGCTCCTCGGTCTGGATGCGCACGACCGTCTGCTCGACTCCGAACTCCTTGGCGAGCAACGAAGCGAGCAGGTTGACCTCGTCGTTCTGGGTCACACCGGCGAGCAGATCGGCGCGCTCGATGCCTGCAGCCCGCAAGGTGGAGGGCACCGTCGCACTCCCGACCACCACCTGCACGTCGAGCTCCGCGCCGATCGCCGCGGCGATCACCTCGTTCTGCTCGACGACCACCACGTCGTTGCCCTCCGCCCCCAGCCGTTGGGCGAGATACCAACCGACCTCACCGGCACCGACGATCACGACATGCATCGCCACAGCCTGCCCCATCGGCTCACCCCAAACGCGAACGTCCGTTCAGGCGGTGACGGAGACGGAGTTGAGCAGGGCTCTCGGCGCTGCACGCAGTGCAGCGGTCGCCTCGGAATCCGGGAAGTCGCTGCAACAATTCTCGGCGCGCTCGACGTAGTCGCGGGCGGTGTCGACGGCCGACGCGAGGCCATCGTTCGATCGAACGATCGACAACGCCTTGTCCTGGCCCGCCGCGTCGAGCGGCGAACCGAGCAGATCCGCGAGCTCCGACGACGCCGACGTACCCAGCGCGAGCGTCCGCAGCACCGGGAGCGTGTAGACACCCTCGACCATGTCGTGACCGGCCGGCTTGCCGAGCTGAGCATCGGTGGCGGTGATGTCCAAGATGTCGTCGACGATCTGGAACACGGTGCCGTAGGCGTTGCCGTACTCAGTGAGCGCGTCGATCACCGGGCGGTCGTGACCGGCAACGATGCCGCCGATCCGCGCCGCAGTCCCATAGAGCGACGCTGTCTTGCCATGGATCGAGGTGAGGTAGCTGGCTTCGGTACGCGACAGGTCATAGGTGTGGCGGAGCTCTTCGATCTGGCCCTCGCAGAGCCAGCCGATCGTCCGTGCGAGCAGACCCGCAACCTCGGTGCCGAGCGATGCAGCGATCTCGGAAGCTCGCGACAACAGGAAGTCGCCGGCGAGGATGGCCTGCAGGTTGCCCCATTTTGCGTTGACGGTCTCGACGCCGCGTCGCGTGTCGGCCTCGTCCATCACGTCGTCGTGGTACAGCGATCCGAGGTGTACGAGTTCGCAGGACACACCACCGCGCACGACGTCGTGAGTTGCCGGAACTCCGAAGATCTGCGCGCCCGCAACCGCCAACACCGGCCGCAACCGCTTGCCGCCGGCGACGATCAGGTGCGATGCAATCTCGTTGAGATAGGCATCCGGCGTGACCACGGCGTCATTCATGGCACCTTCGATGCGCTCGCGATCGACGCCCATCGACGCAAGGGTCAGCAGCGGCGACATGCCGTTGGGCGCAAGCACCTCTTCCTGGGACACGCCGGACAGGCTAGGCGCGCCCGGCGGAGGACGCACGAACGAGCATCCAGCGGCACACCACCCCATCTGAACCCCCAGGTCGCCCTGGTCCCGACTCGCCCCTATCCTGAGGTCCATGTCTGTGACGGCAACAGCGCCCGCCATCTTGCCGAAGGCGAACGAATCGTGTTGGTGCGGCAGCGGCCGCAAGTACAAGCGATGCCACAAGAAGTCCGAGGGACGAGTGCTGCCCGGGCTCATCACGCCGATTCGCAGCGTTCCCGACACGATCGCCCGACCGCCCTACGCCGACACCGGTGACGTCGTCGCGTGGGACGAACCACGCATCAAGACCTCCGACACGATCGAAGCGATGCGCCATGCCGGCAAGGTTGCCGCCGAGGTGCTGCGGCTCGCCGGCGAGATGGTGGCTCCGGGCGTCACCACCGAAGAGATCGACGTCTACGTGCACGACCTGTTCGTCGAACGGGGTGCCTACCCGTCCACGATCAACTACCACGGCTACCCGAAGGCGTGCTGCACGTCGGTGAACGAAGTCATCTGCCACGGCATCCCCGATTCGAGGCCGTTGCAGGACGGCGAGATCTGCAACATCGACGTCACCGGCTACATCGGTGGCGTGCACGGCGACACCAACGCCACCTTCTTCGTGGGCGATGTCGACCCCGAGAGTCGACAGCTCGTCCAGGTCACCGAGGAGTGCACCTGGCACGGCATCGAGGCAGTGAAGCCAGGCCGCCCGCTGAGCGACATCGGCAGGGCGATCGAGGACCACGCCAAGAAGTACCGCTACGGGGTGGTCCGGGCATTCGTCGGGCACGGCATCGGCGAGCAGTTCCACACCGACATCCAGGTCCTGCACTACTACGACTCGCGAGCGTCCACCATCATGCGGCCGGGCATGACCTTCACGATCGAGCCGATGATCACGCTCGGCACCGTCAACTACAAGGTGTGGGACGACGACTGGACCGCGGTGACCGCCGACGGCCGCCGTACGGCGCAATACGAGCACACCATCCTCGTCACCGAGGACGGATGCGACGTGCTCACGGGTGGGCCGGGCGCGGTGAGCCCGACGGCTCCCTGGAATCGCTGACCGCGTCCTCGCCATCGATCGACGCATCGATCGACTTCGGTACGGCGAACAGCCACCACACGGCAACGGCCGCCACGAGCACGCCGCCGACGAGGGCAGCGGCTGTTGCGAATCGGTCGATCCAGAATGGGGCATCCGTCGGAATGATCGCGGCGGTCAGGCCGTCACGCTTGACGAATCCCCACACGCCCAACTCGACACCGACGAGCAGCAGCGCAGCGTCGGCGGCGAAGCGTCGGCCGCGCGTCGCCAACACCAGCCCGACGCCAGCGGAAGCAGCGGCGATGACCGGCAGCGCGATCCAGATCACCCGAGGGCCGGTCTCGCTCGGCAACGAGGTGTACTGCGCAGCGCCGACGCCGAGTGCGAGCGCGACCAGCGGGACGGTCGCACCGATCGGTGGCACACGCCGGTCACGAAGGAACCAGACGCCGATCGCCATGACGACTCCTCCGAGGGCGCCGAGCCACATCGCCAGCGGCGAGGGCTCGGGCTGCCAGGTACTGATCACGGTGGCCTCGACGGTCTCGCCGTCGACCACGATCGGGATCACGGCTTCGAGGATCTGATCACCCGCCTCGAGCCCAAACGGTCGGGCGCTCTGCATCCAGTGCGCCCGATGGTCGTGCCACGTCCAGTAGCCGTCGGTGGAGACCTGTTCCCAGTTCGGCTCGGCGTCCGCTCGCGCCGTCGGCGGTACGCCGTCGTTGCCGTACCGATTGGCATTGAGATACGTGGCTGGCGAGTTCTGGTTCTCGAAGACCACGCCGTCGGGCCGGAACCACAGGTAGTCCTCGCCCTCGTAGCCGACCACGATCGCCTCGACGCCCGGATCGACTCGCATCTCGAAGAACGAGTCGCCACCGATGATTCCCACCTCGATGGCGGGTGTCTCGGGCTCGACCGAGCTCACCTCCGACTGATAGTCGGTCGGGCCGGGCGGGTCGGCGAATGCCGGAGTCGCAAGCGCGCCCGCCAGCCCAAGCCCGGCCACGACCCCGACCACGGCGCGCCAAATTCGGCCACCCGACGAGGTCGTCATGCGTTCACGATCAACACGAGCTCGCCGCTGGGGTGCACCGTGCAGACACCCTCGAACTCACCTGGCGTGGAGAACCGCTGCGTCAGCGTCTCGTTGGCTCCGACGAAGAACGGCCCGACCGTGTGTCCGCGATCGTCCTGGTTCTCGATGCGAATCGTGTCGCCGACGTCGACCTGCAGCTCAGCGGGCAGGATCTCGAGCGGTGTCCCGGCATCGAGCGCCTCGCCGGCGCCGACCGGAATCACGTACTCGAACGTCGCGGCCTCGCTGCCGCTCACCGCCTCGGTCGAAGGCTGGGAGGTGTCGTCGCCGCAGCCGACGATGACGCCGCCCAGCAACAGCACCCCTGCCAGCGGGCGAACCCACGCGCGCCGGCGCGCCACCACGCTGCTCACGACATGTCCTGTGCTGCGAAGAGTTGTTCGACATCGGCTGCCATCTCGGTCGACGAGGTCCCGAAGGGCCACGTGACGACGAGTCGACCCTGATCGTCGACGAGGTAGAGGAATCCGCTGTGTGCCACCTCGACGTCACCCTCGTCGTTCGTGGTGACGTCGTAGCTCACACCGAATGGTTCGGCCGCAGCGGCGAGCACCTCGGCGTCGGTGGTACCCGCGGCATCGGCATCGGCGACGAAGCTCTGCACGTAGCCCGGCAGGATGTCGTTGTCGCGGTCGGGGTCGACGGTGACCATCACGGTGCTGACCTGCGCGGCCATGTCCTCGGGCAGGCGCCGCAGCGTCACCGCCCAATCCGCCATCGTCGTCGGGCAGACGTCCGGACAATTGGTGTAACCGAAGTAGACCGCCTGGAAGCCGTCCGGCTCGCCACGGAACACGACGTCGGTGCCGGGACTGGTGAGCGAGGGCACAGTCGCGGCATCGACCACCGGAGCAGGCTCACGCACGATGCCGGCGAGTTCGCGATCGGCGTCGGTCGCGGCGATCGGGGTCGTGGCCGGGTCGGCCGAACCGTCATCGCTGCCACAGCCGACCAACAGCAGTGCGCCGGCCGCTGCGAACATCACCGCCGGCATCATGCGACGAGTGAGGCACCGCCGCGCCTGTCGCTCACCCATCAGCAAGGCTCTCGATGTAGGCAACGATGTCGACGATCTCCGCATCGGACAGGTTGTTCGCCGGCATCTTCAGCGTGTAGTCGGCAACGAGCTCGGCCGACGGATCGGCGATGGCTCGGACGAGATAGTCGGTGTCGGCCACGACGACGCTCCCATCGACCAATTCGACCTCGGATCCGGCGAGGCCGATCCAGCCCGGGCCAGCACCGCCATCGAAGTCCGGACCATGACACCCCGCGCACCCCTTGCTGCGCGCGAGGACTTCGCCGTTGGCCACGTCGCCGGCACCCGGAGCGCCCGACGCGCTGGTTGCCGCCGCCGCGCCGGAATCTGCCGAGCCACCGTCGTCGCTGCACGACACCGCGGCGAACGCGAGCAACATGGTGACGCCCGACCCGACGGCGACGCGAGCGAGCCTCGAACGATAGGTCCCTCGCCAATCACCCACGTTGCGTCTCCTCTTCCACTTCCAGATGTGTCCGCTGCGCCCGACCGGTCGTCGACGTCATCGTCATCGTCATCGTGCGATCACGTCGTCGACGTCGTCTCCAGGTTCGCGGATCATCGTCACCAGGTCGCCGCGAGCTCGTGCGACGCGCGAGCGAACCGTCCCGATGGGGCAGTCGAGCACGTCGGCTGCCTCGTCGTACTGCAGACCCAGCACCTGGGTCAGCACGAACGCGCTGCGGCGATCGGGGTCGAGGTGCGCCAAGACGTCGTCGAGGTCGACCCGGCCGGACATGTCCGGGGCGGCCGGCACCCCGCCGATCGATCCGGCGGTGGTGTTGTCGAGCACTGCTCGGGCAGTCCGGCGCCGCCGACCGGCGCGACGGGTGTGGTCGACGCACGTCCGGCGGGCGATCGTGAGCAGCCAGCCGCGGGCAGACCCATCGGCACGGAACCGGTGGATCGAGCCGATCGCCCGCTCGTAGGTCTCCTGCGCGAGGTCGTCGGCGTACTCGACGTCGCCCAGATACCGGCACAGCTTCCAGACGTCGGCTTGTGTCTCGGCCACGAACCGCTCGAGCGCGACCCGATCACCGTCGCGCGCTGCGATGAGTAGTCGGGTCAGGTGGTCCACGGTGAGAGTTTCGCAGCGATTCGGTTGCTCCCCGATGTGACCAAGGTCAGTTTCTTTTCGGAGAACGCCGGGAACCAATCTCCCTCGGTCGACGACTGACTGCACCATGGAGTCCATCGATTGCGAGTCCACCCGCGAGGCCTTGTCTGCCCGTGCCGACGGGGAGGCCACGAGCGACGACCTCGCGGCCACGGAGGCGCATCTCATTCACTGCTCCTCCTGTCGGCAGTACGCGGCCGACGTGGAACGCATCGATCGCATGATCCGGATTCGTCCGGCCGAACCGGTCCCCAGCCTCGTCGCCTCCGTCACCGCCCGCGCCCGACCGGCTCGCCTCGGTCGAGGTGGTTGGCTGCGCCCGGCGCTCGCCTGGGTGGCTGTGGTGATGCTCGTTCAGAGCCTGCCCGCACTGCTGTTCGGCGAGGCATCGGGGACCAGTCCTCACCTTGCACGCCATCTCGGTGCGTTCGGTGCAGCGCTGGCTATCGGCTTCGCCTACGCAGCCTGGAAGCCGCATCGGGCGTTCGGTTTGCTGCCGTTCACCGCTGCACTCGTGGCGACGACCACGGTGAGCATCGTCGCCGACATCGTGACCGGATCGCGAACACCGTTCGCAGAACTGATCCACGTGACCGAACTCGCAGGTCTCGCCCTGCTGTGGATGGTCGCGGGTTCGCCCGGATGGCGGCACGGTCGCCACTCACGCCGAGGACGGCTGCCGCAACTCGATCCGCTGCAGTGACTCCGTCCACCAGGCGACGAGCGCGACGCCCTCGGTGATCCCGTAGGCATCGGTGACCGCGGCATTGCAGCCCCGAACGTCGCCACCGCGCAGCGCATCCACGGCCGCGCCGAGGTCGCCGGCCGGCCACGGCAGGTCTGCGAGTGTCACCGGCGACAGTCGGATGCTGTCTGCGGACAACCCGGTGCCGGCGCCCCGGTGCCACAGCCAGGCCGATGCCACCGCCGAGGTGAGGACTGCAGCGATCTCCCACGCAGACGCAGCGAGTTCCGCGATCGGTCGTCGATGGTCGTCGTCCCAGTGGGCGCCCGCGGGATACACCCCGAGCACCGGCACGCCCGGCAGCCACTCACCGTCCGGATCACACACCGCTTCGACGATCCGGGTCTGGTTCGCAACGATCACCTTGGGCACGAGGCGACGTCGGGCCCAGCGCAGCATGTCGTCGTCGAGTTGGTCGAGGTCGACCCTGGGTCGCCGGTACCGCTGCTTGGCGAAGGTGATCGGCCGCTCACCCCACCACGATCGACCAGGGTCGACGAGGCCAGAGGTGATCAGACGCGGTCCCGTGGGGTGATCGCCGACCGCCGGAATCATCCCGTAGTACTCGTCGCGGAAGTTCGCGTTCAGCCGCGCCCGGTCGCCGAGGCGGCCACTCACGTCGAGGTCCCGCGGGACCGCGGGGACGCGCTGACGGCTCGTGGCGACATGCGACCAGTTCGCTCGGCGGTCGTCGGGCTCGGGTTGCCCGAACGCGAAGGCGAGCACGCACACGTGCACCTGGGCATCGAACACTCGCCGGTCAGACCACCACGACCAGACCATCTGTGAACGCTCACCGATCGAACTGCGGATTGCCGCGGCGTCTCGCGATGCCAGCATCGACTGCGGCAGAACGAGGGCGACGCGTCCGCCGTCGGGTTCGACGAGCTCCCCAGCCAGCGCGAGGAACTCTGCGGCTGCGTCGGCGTAGGGGCCGCCGCCACGGCGACTGGATCCACCGCGACTGGTCGTGGAGGCCATCTGCGACAGGAACGGAGGGTTGCCGATCACCAGGTCGAACCGCTTCGTGGGCCACTGCATCGCCAGGGCATCTGCTCGGCGGAGGTCAGCCGACGGCGACAGCGCGCTCCGCGCCGTCTCGATCGCGTCGTCATCGATGTCGCAACCGGTGACCGTGGACGCGACGCCGAGCTCGTTCAGGCGTCGTTGCGCAGCCACGAGGAATCGCCCGTCACCGCACGCAGGGTCGAGCACGGCGATCGGATGCGGCCGCGCAGCGACGAACTCTGCCGTGATCACGGCGTCGACGACGGTGTCCACGAGGTCGAACGGCGTGTACCAGGCACCGAGCTGCTTGCGAGTGCCGACCACCGGCGCAGACTACGTCCGGCCGGCGTGCACCGGCCGGGCCTTGGAGCAGCGGGCGCCGAGCGATCTAGTCTCGTCGGCGTGACCACGACCGCGAGCGGCGGCTCTCCCTCGGCGGCCAACGGCACCAGTCGATACCTCGACTTCAACCGCGACGCCTGGGCGGAACTCCGCGCCGCGACGCCGCTCACGCTGGCCCAACCCGAGCTCGAGCGACTCCGCGGCATCAACGAGCGAATCGATTTGGACGAGGTCGCTACGGTCTATCTGCCGCTCAGCCGCCTGCTGAACCTCTACGTCAGCGCCACTCAGGATCTGCACCGGGTGTCAGCGACGTTCCTCGGCACGATCGCGCCGAAGGTGCCCTACATCATCGGCATCGCAGGCAGCGTGGCCGTGGGCAAGAGCACGTTCGCCCGCATCCTGCAGGCCCTGCTCGAGCAGTGGCCCGATCACCCCACGGTTGATCTGATCACCACCGATGGCTTCCTGTACCCGAACCACGTGCTCGAAGAACGCGGCATCATGAACCGTAAAGGGTTCCCGGAGTCGTACGACACCAAGGCATTGCTGCGGGTGCTCCGCCAGATCAAGAGCGGCTACGACGTGGTCGAGGCACCGGTGTACAGCCACGTCGTGTACGACATCGTGCCCGACGAGAGCGTCGTCGTGAGCGGCGCCGACATCGTGATCATCGAGGGGCTCAACGTGCTGCAGACGCGCAGCGGCGCGCCCGAGTTCGTCAGCGACTACTTCGACTTCTCGATCTATGTCGACGCCGACGAGACCGACATCGAACAGTGGTACATCGAGCGATTCCTCGCCTTGCGTGCATCGGTGTTCCAGGACCCCGACTCGTTCTTCCGGTTCTACGCCGAACTCAGCGACGACGAGGCGGTCGCGACCGCACGCCGCATCTGGCACGAGATCAACGGACGCAACCTCCGCGAGAACATCGAACCGACGCGCGAACGCGCCTCGCTCATCGTGCACAAGACCGGCGATCATCGCGTCGATCGCGTGCAGCTGCTCCGCCTGTGACAGCACCACGACCGCGGCGATGAGCCAAACCGCCGTGTCCGGTCACTCCGCTCATCGCCGCGGTCGACTGCGGCGCGTCGGGTCAGAGTTCGGTGAGTCCGAGCCAGATCGGCACGTCGGCGATCGAGGTCAGTTCGACGACCTCCTCGTCGTGATGATCGACGCGTTCATGGTCCCAGGTGATGTGATACGGCACGTGGATCGCATGGCCGCCGAGGGCCAGCACCGGCAGGACATCACTGCGCACCGAGTTGCCGATCATCAGGAACCGGTCAGGCGCCACGTCGAGCCGGTGCAGGATCTTCGCGTAGGTGCCGGGGTCCTTCTCGAGGACGATCTCGATGTCGGTGAAGTGGTGCTCGATACCCGACGTCGTGACCTTGCGGGTCTGGTGTACGAGGTCGCCCTTGGTGATCAACACCGTGCGAACGTTCGGCGACACCACCGCAAGCACCTCGCTGACATGTGGGAGCAGGTGAACGTCGTCGACCAGCATCGAACGTCCGAGGTCGGCCAACTCACCCACGACCCGGCTCGGGATTCGGCCCTCGGTGACGTTGATCGCGGCCCGAACCATCGACAGAGTGAATGCCTTGACGCCGTAGCCGGTCACCGAGATGTCGGCTCGTTCGACGGCCTTCAGCGCGTCCTCGACGTCGACACCGGTGGCGGCGTGAGGCGACACGAGTTCGACGAATCGCCGCTCGGCGTATCTGAAGGAGTCCTCGCTGCGCCACAACGTGTCGTCGGCGTCGAACGCGACAACGTCGAAATGGTCGATCCTGCGACTCACCGGTGGATCGCGTTGAGGTAGTTGTACACCGTGATGCGGCTGACACCCATCGCGTCGGCGACGTCCTCGACGGCTCGTCGCAAGATGAACGCGCCACGTTCGTCGAGGAGACGCACCGCACGCTGCTTGTCCTCACGCGACAGCAACGGCAACCGGCCACCCAGTTCGGCTTCGACGGCGTCGATCAACCGATCGAGCGCTCCGTGCAGTGGCGGCATCCGGACGCCGGCAACCGTGCGGCCTTCCCACACCAGCGCGACATCGCTGGCCTCCATGTCGTCGGCGGCGACGAACGATGCGCCGAGCGCGTCGATCACCGGCTTGACGGATCGGATCAGCGGGTGGACCGCCGGTCGGCCATCGACCCCGGCCGAGCCGTCGGTGGATCGAGGTGCCCTGGTGTCGCTCATTCGTCACCACCCCGCGGCAGGTCGAACGCCGGCGGGCCGGTCGGCGTGTCGCGAGCGACGTGAACGCTGACATGAGTCGCGCCGTTGGCCATTGCTGCGTCGGAGATCGCGCCGATCGCGGCGCCGACCTCGGCGAGTTCCACGACGACCGACGATCCGAACGGCCCCACCTCGACGTCGAGCCCGCGATCTTCGGCGGCGGCAATCGCGGCGGTCACGTGAGGGCCGGGTCGTCCCTCGACGAAAGGCTCGATGGTGAACTCGACGTGTGCCACCCGAAGCAGCGTAGAGCCTTCAGGATCAGCCGCGAACCCCCAACAGCCGCCGCAGCTCGTCGGACATCGCAATACAGTCGCGGCCAGCGAGCCCGAAGGCCTCGTTGAGTTTGCCGAGGGCCTGTTTGAAGCTGCCGTTCCAGTCCTCGACGAACTGGTCGTGCGCCGGGCCGGTCCACGCGGTGCCGTTCAACACGCCGTCGACCGTCGACATCACCTGGCTGATCGTGTCGATCTGGCGGTTCAGCGTGGTGCCCAGGTTGGTGAGCTGCTCGGGGTTTGCACCGTACATCGTCATGGTCGTCTCCACTCACTCGATCGAGCGCCGACCCGGTGCCGCCGCTCGCAGCCGCAGTGGGCGGTGACAGCGAGCGAAGGGAACGCGTACCATGCGTCGATGACCGAAGGTGCCAACGGCTCTGCACGCGACATCGACCCGATGATCAGTTCGGTGAAGGCCCACGCTCAGGATCTGCTCGGCGACACGATCACGCTCCGACGCACGCTGCACGAGTGGCCCGAGTTGGGCAACGATCTGCCGATCACGCGAGACCGGGTCCTGGAGTCGTTGGACGGCCTGCCGTTGTCGATCACCACTCACGAGTCGACCAGCGGCATCGTCGCACTGCTCGAGGGCTCGCAGCCGGGGCCGACGATGCTGCTGCGCGGCGACATGGACGCCTTGCCGATGCCGGAGGACACCGGTCTCGACTTCGCATCACACGTCGACGGGTGCATGCACGCCTGCGGCCACGACACACACACGGCGATGCTGTCGAGCGCCGCACATCTGCTGAGCGAGCGACGTGACGACATCGCCGGGCGCGTGTTGTTCATGTTTCAACCGGGCGAGGAGGGCCACCACGGCGCGCGGTTCATGCTCGACGAAGGCCTGCTCGACGTACCCAACCGAGCGGACGGCAGCGATTCACCCGTCGACGCGGCATTCGCGTTGCACATCACGTCGGCGTTGCCGAGTGGCTGGGTGAGCAGTCGCCGTGGACCGATCATGGCATCAGCGGACACGATGTCGATCCGCGTCGTGGGCCGCGGCGGTCATGCCAGCGAGCCGCATCGAGCGCTCGACCCGATCCCGGTTGCGTGCGAGATCGTGCAGGCCCTGCAGACGATGATCACCCGCTCGATCGACGTGTTCGATCCGTCGGTGGTCACCGTCGGACGCATCACGGCCGGAACGACCAACAACGTGATCCCCGAGGTGGCCGAGATCGAAGGCACCATCCGGGCGACGAGCGAGCGGACACGAGCCAAGGTCCACGACGGCATCCGCCGCGTCGCCGAAGGAGTTGCGGCCGCGCACGATTGCGGCTGCGACGTCGAGGTGATCTTCGGATATCCGGTCACCAGCAATGACGACCGGTTTGCCGATTGGGCGCTGGACCTGGCCGGCGATGTCGCCGGCACCGATCACGTCGTCAGGCTGCCGCATCCCGTGATGGGCGCCGAAGATTTCAGCTACGTGCTCCAGAACCTGCCTGGGGCAATGATGTTCCTCGGAGGGACCCCCCAAGGGCAGAATCCGGCGACGGCCGCGCCGAACCACTCGAACCGGGTGATGTTCGACGAACCCGCCATGGCGACCGGCACGGCGCTCTACGCCGCAGCCGCCCTGCGTCACCTCGCCCCCAACTGACCATTCCGGCAGGTCGGTCAGCGGGTCCGGCGGGCGGGTCGGTCAGCGAGTGCGTCCGTCGTCGGCGGCCGCGCGACACAAACGCAGCGTGAGGATCTGGAACGGGCGCAGCGTGATCGTGACCACGCCATCACCGACCTCCTCCCCATTCTGGGGTTCCTCGAGCAGGTTGCACCGCCAGGCTTCCGCGACCCGACCCGTGACCGCCACGGAGACTCGCCTCCGGTTCCCGACCGCTTCGTGGATCCGCACGATCAGGTCGCCCGAGCCGTCGTCGGCGAGCTTCACCGCGTCGACCTCGACTCCCGCCGCTGATGCGCCGTCGGCGTCGATGATCCGCACGACCGGTGCGACGATCGCCGGGGCGCGGCCGCCGGTGACCACCCGAAGTGGAGCGTTCAGTCGAGCGGCGTGGTCGCGCACGTCGGCGAGGCCCGGTCCGTGCGGGTGGATCGCCAGCGTCACCTCGTGGTGCCCCCGGTCGGCGTTCGGGTCGGGGTAGTTGGCCGCCTTCGCCAGACTGACTCGGACCGCGCCGTCGAACACGCTGTGTCCGTAGCGGCCGTTGTTCGAGATGGCGACGCCGAAGTCGGGCTCGGCGACGTCGACGAACCGGTGGGCGCACACCTCGAACTTGGCAGCATCCCACGGGCTCGACGGATGGGTCGGTCGAGCGACGACACCGAACTGGATGTCGCACATCGCGACATCGCTGCGCACATCGAGCGGAAACGCCATCGACAGCAGGTGCTCGTCGTGATGCCAGTCGAGTGCAACGTGCACGAGCAGCTGCGGGCTGTCGGCGCGCAGTTCGTAGACGACCACCGATCGCGAGCGCCCGAACGTGCGCTCCACCCGCACGCGACCGACCAGCGGACCGGCGTCGATGATCGACACGTCGACCGTCTCGCGCTCTCGATCCGGTCCGGTCAGTTGCCTTCCTGACATGCGTGTCCAGGATTCGAGATCCCAGGCGTCGTATTCGACCGGTTGGTCGACGGAGAGTTCGAGCGCCGCGGCGAACTGGCCGGCCGGAACGATCTCGCGAGCATGGGCCAGATCGATGATCGAGGTGATGTTGCCGAGACCGTCCCAGCGGATGGCCAGATGCCGATTGGTCATCGACGTGTCAGACAGCACCACCCGGTCGTTCGCGGGTTGCGGATCGAGCGGCGCGACACCGAGCGCCGGCACGACCACGCGAACGGCCGTCCGACCATCCGACATCTTCTGACCGTGAGCGCCCGCACCATCGCCCACACCATCGCCCACACCGCCGAAATCGAGCACGACGACCTCGTCGATCGCGGCGTCGGCGGGATTGGCCAGCCACTCACCCGGGCCGGCGACGTCGTCGAGCAACGAAGCGATGCGGGCCTCCAACTCGGCGCCGGCGTCGGCAAAGACCGCCTCCGCGTCGGCGTGCACCCAGGCGATCGACGAACCGGGGAGGATGTCGTGGAACTGCTGGGTGAGCACCTCCTTCCAGAGGTGATCGACGCCCGCGTCGCGTCCGAGCGTCGCTGCCCACAGCTCCGCTTCCACCAGCAACCGCTCGCACCGGCGATTGCCGAGTTTTGTCTGCAGCTGGCTGGTGAGCGTGCCGCGATGAGTCTCGAAGTAGAGCTCGCCTCGCCACACGGGTACAGCAGCGCGGTCACGTTCGATCCGCTCGAACATCGCGTCGGGCGCACCGACCTCGAGCGTCGCACGCGAGTCGATGTGCGCCAGGCGCCGCGCCCGTTCGAGCATCTCGCGAGTCGGACCGCCGCCGCCGTCGCCGTGGCCGAACGGCATCAGCGAGTCGGTGCTCCAGGCATGATCCTTGAAGTTGGCGATCGAGAAGCTGAACTCCTCAGGGGTGATCTCGGCGTTGTACGTGTCGACCGGCGGGAAGTGCGTGAGCACCCGCGAGCCGTCGAGACCTTCCCACCAGAACGTGCTGTGCGGGAACGTGTTCTGCTTGTTCCAGCTCAGCTTCTGGGTGACGAAACGGTCCATGCCTCCTGCGGCGAAGACCTGCGGCAGGCCAGCTGGATAGCCGAACACGTCGGGGATCCAGACCTCGGTACACCGGCGACCGAACTTCTCCTCGAAATAGCGCTGACCGAGAACGATCTGCCGAACCAGGCTCTCGCCGGACGGCAGGTTCATGTCGGCTTCGACCCACATGCCCCCGACCGGCTCCCACTGCCCGCGCTCGACCCGGTCGGCGATCTTCGCGAACAGCTCGGGATGGCGCTCCTCGATCCACGTGTAGTGCTGCGCCGACGATGCGGCGAACACGTACTCGGGGTAGTCGTCCATCAGGGCGACGGCTGACGCGAACGTCCGCACGCACTTGCGCTTGGTCTCCCTGATCGGCCACAACCACGCGGTATCGATGTGGGCGTGACCGACGGCGACCGAGCGGTGACGGATTGCGTCGCCGAAATCCTCTGCGATCGCCGGCGCAACGATGCGGCGTGCGGCGCGGACGTCGGGGACACGATCGAGCGCGTCCGCAAGCGTGCGGAGCAGACGAGCACGGCGTGGATCGTCGAGTGCCAGCGACCGCATGACACCGTCGAGTACCTCGATGTCGTAGGCCAGCGCCTCGGCGTCGGCGTCGACGACGACGAGCGACGCGCGACGGAACCGATAGAGCGCTCGGTCGCCGGCGGTGTCGAGCGACCCGAGTGGTGACGGCGCGAACTGCGGGAACATCGGGTTCGATGCCGCCTCGACGTGCAGCGTGACCGGCCCTGCCGCCGGCTCGACCGCGAAATTGGTCCGGCGCGGGTGGATGCCCTGCAGCGGGGTGAACGATCCGTCGGGTCGGAGGTCCACGACGAGCCCTTCGCACTGGAAGCCGGCAGCGCGCTGATGGAACCCGAGGTCGATGACGGCTTCGACACGCCGTCCGGCCCAATCGGTCGGGATCTCGCCGGTGAGACGGAACCAGGTGGTCGCCCACGGCGCGCCCCACGACGACCCGACCTCGAACGGCTCGAGGTGATCGACGTCGGGCCCGGCCTCGATCGTCAGCGGACGCTGGTCGGGATGGACCAACGGGAGCACTCGCTCCCACAGCTCGCGCTGGATCCGCTTCTCGACGAGATCACGATTGGCGTGCACCGCCCGACCCTATTCCGACGGGATTCCGCACCGAGTGCGGAGCCCGCCGGACCCGGGACGCTGCTCAGTTGAACGGGACGACGCGGACGTCGTACGCCTCGTTGCCATTGCGGCCTTCGCGGACGTCGTAGGCCACGCGGGCGCCGTTGTCGAGCGTCTTGAAGCCGTCGTTGACGATCGCCGAGAAGTGCACGAAGAGGTCCTTGGCTCCGTCATCGGGAGTGATGAACCCGTAGCCGCGGCCGGAGTTGAAGAACTTGACGGTGCCCTTGGCATCGGCAGCGTCGCCGGTCGGAACCGGGCGGCTCGTGTCGGCCTTCGACGAGCGCTGCGACGTCTCCGCAGCGACCTTCGGCTCGCGAGCAATCCGGGTCTGACGGTGTTCGTCGTCGAGCGCCTTGGTGTGAGCCTGCTTGACGACCGCGGGGGCCGCGTGGATCACGAGGTCGTGCACTGCGGCCCTGGTGACGGGCTCGTCGATGCCGATGCCGCGCTGCAGCTTGAGCGCGTCCTTCTTCTGGCTGTGGTCGAGCAGCGACACGACGGTGCCGGTGGCGCCGGCGCGAGCGGTACGGCCCGAGCGGTGCAGGTAGGTGGAATCCTCGGCGGGCGGGTCGTAGTGGACGACCGCGTTGACGCCGTTGACGTGGATGCCGCGGGCGGCGACGTCGGTGGC
>DATLBC010000009.1:0-20078 GCA_035527095.1 Ilumatobacteraceae bacterium
CGATTCGTTCATTCCCTTGACGTCGCCTCCGGCGCAGAACGCCCCGCCCGCACCGGTGACCACGAGCACACGAACCTCCGGGTCGGCAGCCATGATCGGAAGCACCCGGTCGAACCCGGCGTACATCGGATCGGACAGCGCGTTGCGTCGCTCGGGCCGGTTGAACGTGATCACACCGAGGTGTCCCTCGACGTGGGCGAGCAGGTCGTCCGTGCCGGTGTCGATCGATCGTGCCATCACGCAAGCATGACACGGTCGTTCCCGCCGAGCGTCAGGGCTGATCGATGCCGGGCAGCCCGGAGTGCTCCGGATCGTCCCGGTGCTGGTCATCGTCGTCGCCGTCGGCGACGTAGTCGAGGGCGAAGTAGCGCCCCACCGCTGGCACCTTGCGTGGGATGGCGCGGACCACGGGCAGCGCGAAGAACAGCGTCGACACGCTGCCGACCTGCTCGTAGATCACGGCGTTGAGTGCGCACGCGAACGCGATCGATCGCCCGAGGAAGAAGAACCAGCCGAGGAACGCGACGAGCACACCGAGCTGGCCGTACAGCTGCGTCGAGCTGCTGACCTGATGCGGGAGGTAGAACTGGGTGATCGTCTGGAGGAGTGCGAGGACGACTCCGACGAGTGCGGCGCCCGGCAACGATGCGCCTGGGTCGGTCGTGGTTCGCGGCAGCGCCTGGAGCAGCAGCAACCACAACACGGCGTAGATCGTCGCCATCCCGAACAACGACACCGAGGCGACCGCAGCCCCAGTGGCCTGGTTGATCCGATTGACGATCGCTGTCGACAGCGACACGCTCACGACCAACCCCACGACAATGCCGATGGCTCGGATCGGCATCGGCTGCTTGCCGCCCATCCGCCACGACAAGGCGCTCGAGAGCACCATGGCGCGCGTCAGCGACCAGCCTGTCGTGGCCACACCGGACAGTCCGACGGCAAGCGCAATCCAGGAGGTTCGGCCGCTCTGTGCGAAGGCGTCGTCGACGTAGTTCTTCAGCGTTCCGCCGAGGCCGGCGCTCCTCGCCGTCGCCGAGCCGTCCGTCGGGCCTCCCAGAACTCCGGCGAGCCCGACGATCAGCAGCACGAACGGCACGAAGAACAAGAAGAGACGCAACGCCAGCGCGCTGCCAAGCAGCGTGCCGCCCGCCTCCTTGTCTCGTTCGTACACGCGGGCGCCGACGTCGACGATCTCGACGCGCTCACGCAGCGCCTCGAACCAGTCCTTGGCCCGGTCGGCCTGCCCGCGCGCCCATGCGTTCGACCGCTGCCACGCCTTCGGTGCGTGCTCCTCGGTCGGCGAATCGTCCATGCATCCTCATCATGCACCTGACGGGGCGTCATTCCCCAGCCAGGTTCAGCGGACGAAAACGGCCACGACGCCGCCGACTACGAGGCCGGTACCGAGGCCGACGCTGGCGAGGTCGGCGCTGATCGACGCCGCGTCGGCTCGGCGAGGTGGCGCTCCCGAGTGCGGCAAGTGCGCCTGCGCCCGCGAACCAACCCACTCGCCTCCAACGGTGGCTCAGCCACGGCGCCCCGGCGGTGAGCGCCGCGGCCAGCGCCATGTTGACCGGGGCAGCCCAACGCCGCCGAAAAGCGGTCCATGCCAGGCCACCGACGAGCACGGCAATCGTGAGCACGCGGGTGGCGACCACGATTGCGGTCAGCAGCCAGCCCGGCAGTGCGTCGAGCCCACGCAACAGATCCGAGGTGAAGGCGACGAGCGTGTTGCCGAACAGCCACTCGAGCACCAAGACGACGACCAATGCCACGGCGGCGACCGTCAGGCGGAGGAAGTCGGCCGGAGATCGGACCCGCCGAGTGCCAGTGCTCATGCGCCGAGGCTTGCACGTCGAGGCGCCGGCGTGGTGATCCTCGTGGAGGTGTCAGGAGGCCAGTGCCGTAGCGGCGTCGGCCGCCAGCTTCATGTCGTCTGCTTCGGGGAGACCACTGATCCCGATGGCTCCGACGACGTCACCACCGATCACCAGTGGGACACCGCCACCCCAGCCCGTGTAGCGCAGGTCGCCGAAGTTGGTCATGGGGAACTGGTCGCGGCGGGATGCATCGCCGATCTCGCGTGAGGGCCGCCGTTCACGGGCCGCCGTGTAGGCCTTGTTGATCGCGTTCGCGATCGACGGCAGCGGGCAGCCATCGGTGCGTACGAAGGCGACGAGCTCTCCGTGCGAGTCGACGACAGCAACCGCCGCCGAGAGTTCGAGTCGTTCCAGTTCGGTCTGCGCCACGGAGAGCGCACGTTGGGCATCGCGATGGGTGATGTCAGGCATTGAAGGATCCTGCCACCGATGTCCACGCGCCGTCGTCAGCGCTCGAGCGAATGGCGGCGTCGACGAATGCGACGCCCATCAGACCGTCGAGCGCGTTCGGGAAGTGCAACGCCAAGGGATCGGGTTCGTGACCCGAGCGCCGCGCGGCGATCGCTTCAGCGGCGTCGGTGTACACGTTGGCGAACCCCTCGTGGAATCCCTCCGGGTGTCCTGCGACGATTCGGCTCGCTCGCGCTGCGAGCGGCAGCGTTCCAGGACCGTTGGGGGTCCGAATCTCGACGGGTGCGGCGCTGGGTCGGAACACCAGCTGGGTGGGTAGCTCCTGCATCCATTCGACGGTGCCGAGCGTGCCCGACGCTCGGAGGCGTAGGCAGTTCTCGACCCCGGTGGCGGCCTGCGTCACCCAGAACGAACCGCGTGCACCGTTGTCGAAGCGCAGCATCGCGCCGGCGTAGTCGTCGACGAGGCGGTTGGCGACGATGTGACCGACGTCGGCAGCGATCTCGGTGACCTCCCGGCCGGTGACGAACCGCACGAGGTTGTGAGCATGGGTACCGATGTCGCCGAGCACGAGTGATGGCCCGCCCCGTACGGGGTCGTACCTCCAGGGGAGTTCTCCTACCGGGTCGGGGTCTCGCTCTCCCGCCTTGCCGCCCTGTACGTACTCGACCTGCACCAGCTGAAGTTCGCCGAGCTGTCCGTCGGCGACCATGGCGCGGGCCTGGCGGACCATCGGGTACCCGGTGTAGTTGTGGGTGAGGCAGAAGACGAGGCCCGTCTCCTCGACGGCGGCGAGCACCTCGCGCGCCTCGGTGAGCGTGTTGGTGATCGGTTTGTCGCAGATCACGTCGAAGCCGTGTCGCAGGGCCGCGAGCGCGTACGCATGGTGGCTGTCGTTCGGGGTCATGATCGCCACGACGTCGGCACCATCGGGCCGCGCTGCTTCCGCCACGAACAACTCGTCGGCATCGGCGTATGCGCGGTTCGCGGCGATGCCGATGGCCGCGGCTGCTGCACGCGAGCGGTCTCCGTCCGACGAGAGCACGCCGGCGACGAGCTCGTAGCGGTCGTCGAGGCGGGCGGCAGTTCGATGCATCGCTCCGATGAAGCTCCCTGGGCCTCCTCCGACCACCGCCAATCGCAGACGCCGTCCAAGCATGTCGATGACCGGATTCGAATCCACGGGAACACTCCTCGTTTGACGGGCGACGCGGCGAGAGTACTGGGCCGGGTAGCCCCCGGCCGATCCCGTGGTGCTCCGGGCGCGCGATCAGTGCTGCACAGGGAGACGGACGCTCGCCGTCGTCGACCCGGGCACCGAGTCGAACCGGATCGCTCCGCCATGACGATCGACCACGATCCGGCGCGTGATGTCGAGCCCGAGCCCGGTACCGCTGCCGACGTCCTTGGTGGTGAAGAACGGCTCGAACACGCGTGCGTGGATCGCTGGGTCGATGCCCGGGCCGCTGTCGGTGATTTGGACGACGACCGCATCGCCATCGACCGAAGTGGCGAGTCTCAGCGTTCCGTCGCCGGCCATGGCGTCGAGTGCATTGTCGATCAGGTTGGTCCACACCTGGTTCAGTTCGGCGGCGTAGACCTCGACCTCGGGGAGGTCGCCATACGCACGGACCACCTCGATGCCCGCCAGTTTGGGCCCGAGCATCGTGAGCGTGCTCTCGATGCCCTGGATGAGGTCGACGCGTTGCAGTGACGCCCGGTCCATCTGGGAGTACGTCTTGACGTCCTGGACGAGGTGGGAGATCCGGTCGGTTGCGTCTGTCAGCTCCGTCAGCAGCCCGGCGACGCCGATGGTGCTGGAGATCCATTGCAGCGCGGCGCCCAGGGCATCGCTGCCGACGATCGCCTCGACGGTTTCGAACCAGGTCTCGTCCACTTCCCTGGTGGCGAGCAGTGGCGCCATTTGCCATGCGAACTCGATGCCCCGTTCGTCCATCCACTCGCCGATGACTTCCTCGCGATCCGCCGTCTCGAGCGCGCTGGCAACCGCAACCGGGCGCTGCTGGAGCTCAGCGCGAACCCGGTCGAGCTCGAGGAAGGTGTCGGCGTCGACGCCGTGCTTGGCGAGGGCGACGAGGGACTGCAGCATGTAATCACTCGTGTTTCGCAGCGATTCCACCGTTCGGAGCGACGCCGAGGCCGGATTGTTGATCTCGTGTGCGAGACCTGCGGCCAGCTTGCCGAGCGCCACCAGCGACTCGTGTTGTCGTGCGGTGGCGTCGACGCGTCGGACCGTCTGGTAGACCGCGTCGAGGATGTGACGGCCGAGCGGCAGCCACCGCTCGACGAACTCGCGGAGCGCCGTTGCGGGAACGACGAAACAGCGACCGGACGTGCGTGCGTGCCCGGTGACGAGGAAGATGGCGTTGTTGTCGGAGTTCCCCCAGGCGGCGTGGCCTCCCGCCCACTGTCCCGGCACCGTCATGACGGCGAACAGCGTCGCCTCGTGGCCGAGTTGCTGCGTGAGTTCGATTTCCCCGTCGAGCAGGATCCAGAGTTGGTCCGCCGGCCGACCCTCGCGGAAGAGCTCCTCGCCCGAGGAGAACTCGTGCGTCGCCCCGATCGACGCGAAGTCGTCGAGCTGCTCGTCGGTCAACGCGTCCGTGAGGGTGGCCCGTCGTAGGGCGTCGTGCAACGTCACACCGTCTCCAGGTACAGGTGCACATTGCTCACGGAACTCGACCCCTCACCGACGGCGGAGGCCACCCGTTTCATCGAGGCGCGGCGGACATCGCCTGCGGCGAACACGCCGGGAACGCTGGTCTCCAGGAGGAACGGAGCGCGTTCGAGCGGCCAACGCACACCGTCACCCTCGAGGGCGCCGACATCGGGCCCGGTGAGTACGAAGCCGCGTTCGTCTCGTGCGACCCGATCGCCGAGCCAGTCCGTGCGCGGCAGCGCCCCGATGAATGCGTACAACCAGTTGGCCTCGACGTTCTCCTCCTCGCCGGATGCACGGTTGACGAGAGTGAGCCATTCGAGATGGTCGGTACCGCCTCCGCAGACGACCTCGGACTGGAGTCGGACATCGATGTTGGGGCTCGCTTCCACCCGCTCGACCAGATAGTGCGACATCGACGCGCTCAGCGAGTTGCCGCGAACCACCATGACGACACGGCGTGCGTACTGCGCGATGTGCAGCGCCGCCTGGCCAGCTGAGTTGGCCGCACCCACGATGTACACGTCGTCGCCCTCGGTGGAGCGAGCGTCGTTGGCCGCGGCGCCGTAGAAGACACCCCTCCCGGTGAAGGCGGCCAGCCCATCGGCCGCCAGGAGACGGTACGACACGCCGGTTGCGACGATGACGGCTCGCGCTTCGACCTCGGTGCCGTCGTCGAAACGCACGGCGTGGATCGAGCCCCGCTGCTCGAGTCCTTCGACCGTGCGTGCCAGCACCATCTCCGCGCCGAGACGTCGAGCCTGAGTCGTTGCCCGGTGCGAGAGATCCGATCCGCTGAGACCGTTCGGGAACCCCAGGTAGTTCTCGATCCGCGCGCTCTGGCCTGCCTGGCCTCCCGGAGCGTCGCGCTCGATGATCGCCACGCTCAACCCTTCGGATGCTGCGTAGACGGCCGCGGCGAGGCCGGCCGGGCCGGCGCCGACGACGACGAGGTCGTAGAGCTTCGACTCCGTCGTCGTTCGCAGGCCGAGTGCTGCCGCGAGCTCCGACATGCTCGCACCCCGTACGACGGTGCCATCTGGCAACAGGACGAGCGGGAGTTCGTCGGCCGTGGCTCCGAACAACAGTCGGAGTCGTTCGGCATCCGGATCCCGCTCGAGCTCCAACCATTGGTAATGGACATGGTTGCGAGCGAGGAACATGCGCGTGTCGTAGCTGCGTTCCGACCACCGATTGCCCACCACGCGGACACCTTCGAAGCGGTGCTCGTTGGCCCGTTCCCATTCGGCCAAGAGGTCATCGAGGACCGGATACAACCGCTCGTCGGGAGGCGACCACGGCTTCAGCAGGTAGTGGTCGAGCCCGATCTCGTTGATCGCCTTGATCGCAACGTCGGTGTCGGCATACGCCGTGAGCAGGACCCGCTTGGCGCCCGGCGTGATCGGTTGCGACCGTTCGAGCAACTCGATGCCGGTCATCCCCGGCATGCGGTGATCGGAGACGATGAGAGCAACATCGAGATCGCGGCGGGCGAGTTCCTCGAGCGATTCGAGTGCGTCTGCGCCCGAGGTCGCTCGAACGATGCGGTAGCGGTCGGCGTACCTGGTCCGCAGGTCGCGTGTGATTGCCTGTGAAACCGACGCGTCGTCGTCGACCGTCAGGATGATCGGTTTGGCCATCGTCGTTCCCCGTCCGCATCAAGGTGCGCTCGGATGGTAGTCGGACGGTCGCATACGCTTGTGGGCATGGGAACCCGATCAGGCGAGCGCTACGTCGTCACCGACGACGAACAGAATCGATTCGAGCGTGATGGCTTCGTGCATCTGCCCGGCGTGCTGAGTGATGTCGAGCTCGCCGAGCTCGACCCGGTGTACGACGCGTTCATGCGCGGTGAGATCAGCGTCGAGGGGCGTGACCTCTACGACATGGTCACCGGCGAGTTCGGCACCGACCCGACGAACTACGCGATCTTCAACGTGATGCTGCCGCGCGTGTACTTCACCGAGTGGCAGGGAAACATGTTCGAGCGCGTCGGACACTCGATCGCCGAGCAGCTCTGCGGCGAAGGCATGACCCTCGACTTCGACCAGTTGCTCGCGAAGCAGCCGGGGCGAACGGACGCCGTGTTCGCATGGCACCAGGACCAGGCGTACTGGATCAACACCGACGATCGCCGCACCGCGACGTGCTGGTTGGCGATGGACGACTCGACGATCGAGAACGGGTGCATGCAGTTCCTGCCGGGTAGCCATCGCGAGCCGGTCAGGCCCCACCGATCTGCCGGTGCGAGCCGCGAGGAGCAACACACCTTGGTCACCGATCTCCGCCCTGACGATCACCCCGTGCCAGTCCCGATCCGTCGCGGCGACATCACCGTCCACAACGAAGGCGTGCTCCACGGCTCGGGCGGAAACACAACGGCGTCGAGCTGGCGGCGCGCATACATCAACGCGTTCCGGTCGGTCGAGACCGTTCGCCGTGAACGCGAGCTCGGATTCACCCACTCGCACAACGACTCTCAGGACGTGTTGGCACGCGTCGACGGCCTGCACGCTGACGACGGGTCGATCTCGGGCGCACCGTGACGGCGCGCTCCGCCGCCAATCAGTCGCTCGACGGGACCGCCGTCGTCACCTGCGCGTCCTGACGACCGGCGAGTCGCTCGACGGCTTCGTCGAGCTGATCTGCGATCGCTCGCTCGAGGGTGTCGATCGCCAGCCGGCCGGCCTGGGTGACGCTGAGCGATTGACCCACCACCATGAGGTCGGCCAGCTCGTCGCCGAGTGCCGCTTCGAGTTCGTGCATCGCGTTGCGCCGGGGAATGTGGCCGTTCTCGATCATCGAGCCCAGCAATCGGGCGCCCGTCCTGGCGTCGCCGGCCCGGCTGAGGGCAATCGCGGTGACACCGAAGAGATGACTCGCTGCTGCGTAGTAATGACTCTCGAGTGCCCCGCGAAGCGCATCACGACACCCGACCAACGTGCTCGACAGTTCTCCACGCCGAGCGGTGACATGCAGGAGCAGCCCGACGAGCATCTGGTCGGCGAGGTGTTCGGACGGCAACGATGCCGCCCACTCCCTACCGTGTCGCCACGTCTGCATGCCCTGATCGAGATCGACGAACGATTCGACCTGCCCGTTGGCCCACGCCGCGATTGCTCGAGCGGTCACGCTGCCGGTGTCATCGGCCAGCTTCGTCACCGCAGCCGCCTGCTCGGCCATCTCGGGGCCGGGGTCGTGAATGCAGAGATGGAACACTCGGAATCCGTGCGCCCACAGCTGGCTTCCGATCGTGGTCGGTTCGCTGGCCAGCCAGGCCGACGTGAGGGCGTCGCTGGCCTCGGTGGTGTGTTCGTTGTTCAGGAAGACCGAAGCGAGGGCGCAACGACAGAGGCCCTCCGGGTCGGAGGGATCTGCTGACAGACCGATGTCGGCCTGCTCGGTCGCCTCGCCGTCGAGCGTGAAGTAGGCCCCGATCGCGACGGCGCCGCACAAATCGGCGAACCGTGGGTGCTGCTCAACTCCTGGCGCATCGAGCAGCTCGGCGGCCCACCCGAACAGCTCGAACCGCATCGACATCGCGGCGAACCAGGACAACGCGATCACCAGTTCTGCGCCACGGTCGAGATCGCCGCCGCGCTCGAACGTGTCGAGGGCGGAACGCAGGTTCGACCACTCGGTGTCGAATGTGCGCCACACATCAGGCTCGGCTGGGCTGAAGAACCGTTCATTCTCGCGTTGTGCGACATGGAGGTAATGGGCGGCGTGCCGGTCGCGGTACGACGGCGTGTCACCGGACGCGAGCAGTTCGTCGGAGGCGAACTCGCGAAGCGGCTCGAGCATCCGGAAGCGCTGTCTCCCGCCGATGTCGTTGCTGTCGACCATCGACTTGTCGAGCAGCGCCATGATCAGCTGCGGTACGTCGTCGCGGGCGACGAGTGACTCGTCGGCGCAGACGGCCTGGGCGGCCTCGAGGTCGAACCCACTGGCGAACACGCTGACTCGCGTGAACAGTGCAGCCTCGGCCGGGCCGAGGAGGTGATACGACCAACGGATGGTGTCGCGCATCGTCTCGTGTCGTTCGCCTCGTACTCCGCGGTCCAACACGTCGATGCCCGAGTCGAGCCGGTCGACGATCTCGGCCGGCGTCATCAGCCTGATCGTCGCGGCGGCCAGCTCGATCGCGAGCGGAATGCCGTCGAGGCGCCGTACCACCGCTCGAACGCCGTCATCGTTGTCGGCGTTCAGCTCGAAACGGTGCTCACGTCGTCGTGCTCGGTCGACGAAGAGTTCGACACCGGCGGTCTCGATGTCGAGCGGTGCCACGATGACCTGCTGTTCGTCGGGCACACCGAGTGCTTCGCGACTCGTGGCGAGCACGTGAACGCCGCCCACATCCACCAGCCGGAGGACGAACTCTCGGACCGCCGCGATCAAGTGCTCACAGTTGTCGAGGATGAGCAGCGTTCGCCGACCTGCCAGGTAGTCGGCGATCGAGTCGACGAGATCCATTCCGGGTTGGCGTCGGGCACCGACGATCTCGGCCACCATCTCGACCAACGCGGCAGTGCTGGACACGGGCACGAGATCGACGAAGTGGACGTTCTCCCTGAACGACTCTCGCGCTCGTGTGCCGACCTCGATCGCGAGTCGGGTCTTGCCGACTCCGCCCGGCCCGATCAAGGTGACGAGCGAATCGTCCTCCTCGACGAACGTCCCGGCTCGTGCGATGTCGTCCTCGCGGCCGACGAGCGAGGTCTTCGGACGCGGCAGGTTGCTCGGGGCGATCGGACGGCGCAACGGCCGGTCGCTGGTCTCGACTCCGTGGGCGAGCACCATGAAGACCTCGTCGGTTCCGATGCCGCGGAGTTCATGGAGGCCTTCGCTGCGGAGTTCGACGTTCTGCAGCGACGCCGTGCGGAGCAGCGCCGCTGTGGCCGACGAACAGACGATCTGATCGCCGTTGGCCAGTTCGACGATCCGTGCGGCGCGATTGACGACGGGACCGAAATAGTCGCGTTCGGTCGGTTCGATCTCTCCGGTGTGGACCCCGACTCGAACAGCCAGCTGCAGGTCGCGTCCCCGGTCGGATTGTTGTTGGCGACGCTGGAACTCGATTGCCGCAGCGACCGCCTTGCTTGCCGAGGCAAACGCTGCCCAGCAGCCATCTCCGAGGTGCTTGACCACGGCCCCGCCGTTGCGGGCGACGACGTCGGCGACGAGCTCGTCGTGGCCCGCCAAGGCGCGGCGCATCTCGATCGGTTCGCGTTCCCACCAACCCGAGCTGTCCTCGATGTCGGTGTGCAGGAACGTGACGACACTTGTTGGCAGTTCAGCTGTCGATCTCGTGTCCACGTCCACTCCCAACCTCAGCGGGCAGGGTAGACGACCCTCCGTGGCTCGGACACTTCGCTGGCAGCTCGGCGTGCGAGCATGGTGCCGATGAGTGCGACAAACAAGGACGCCCCCGATCGAGCGCGAGTCGTGATCATTGGCGGTGGGGTGATCGGCACGAGCGTCGCCTACCACCTCACGAAGCTCGGCTGGACGGACGTGGTGCTGCTCGAGCGCGACCAGCTCACTTCGGGCACCACCTGGCACGCTGCCGGGCTGATCGTGTCCGGTGGCATGACCACCGAGACGCTGGCCTGGATGACGAAGTACTCCACCGACCTGTACCGGGTGCTCGAGGACGAGACGGGGCTCTCGACCGGGTTCCGTGCGGTCGGCTACCTCCAGACCGCGTCCAACTCGGAACGGCTGGGGAAGCTTCGCCGCGAAGCGGACTTCCTGAGATTGATGGGCATCGAGCGCGAGGAGGTCTCGGCTCGAGAGGTTGGCGACCTCTGGCCCCAACTCGACTCGACGGACGTGCTCGGTGGGTTCTTCACCGCAAGTGAGGGTCGCGCCGATCCGTACAACGTGGCGATGTCGCTGGCTGCGGGTGCGCGTGCCGGCGGCGTGCAGATCGTCCAGGGGGTACCGGTCACCGGGATCGCGCAGCGAGATGGGCGCGTCGTCGGGGTCGAAACGGCGAGCGGCCTGATCGAGGCCGAGTACGTCGTGAACTGTGCCGGCATGTGGGCGCGGCAGGTCGGAGCGATGGCCGGGGTGGCCGTGCCGCTGCAGGCAATCGAGCACGCCTACTTGATCAGCGAGCCGTTCGACGAGGTCACACCAGATCTCCCGATCCTCGAGGACCCCGATCGTTTCGCCTACTACCGCGAGGAGACCGGCGGCCTGATGGTCGGGCTGTTCGAGCCGGTGGCAGCGCCCTGGTCGACGGACCGGATCCCCGACGACTTCAGCTTCGGCGAGATCCCGTCGGACTGGGACCGGTTGGCCCCGTTCCTCGAGTACGCGATGGAGATCCTGCCGGGTCTGTCCGACGTGGGCATCCGCAAGCTGTTCACCGGGCCGGAGAGTTTCACCCCCGACAACGGCTTCTTGATGGGGGAGGCACCCGAACTCGACGGGTTCTTCGTGGCGGCCGGGTTCAACTCGCTCGGCATCCTCACCGGTGGTGGAGCCGGCTCGATCATGGCCAGCTGGATCGTCGACGGGACGCCGCCACTCGACGTCACCGGGGTCGACATCGCCCGCCTCCAGCGCTGGCAGACCAACCGTCCGTATCTCACCGAGCGCAGCGTCGAGCTACTCGGGCGCCTCCATTCCACGGGGTCGTGGCCGCACTCGCACCCGACGACGGCACGCGGTGTCCGGCGCTCGCCGCTCCACGACCGTCTCGTGGCCGTTGGTGCCCGGTTCGCCGAGTCGTCCGGTTGGGAGAACGTTTCGTACTTCGCACCGCCGGAGGCCGTCATCGAGTCCCGGTACACCTACGGCCGGCCCGACTGGTTCGAGTACCACGCCGCCGAGCACCGAGCGGTCCGCAACGCTGTCGGTTTCTTCGACATGTCGTCGATGTCGAAGTTCCTCGTGCAGGGACCCGATGCCGAGTCGGCACTGAATCGGTTGTCGGGCAATGACGTCGCCGTACCGGTGGGCCGATGTGTCTACACCCAGTGGATGAACGAGCGCGGCGGCGTGATGGCCGACGTCACGATCGCCCGACTGGCCGACGACCGCTTCCAGCTGGTCGCAGCCGAGGCGTTCCACCGTCGGGTCGCCTCGATGCTGCAACGCGGTGTGGCGCCGAACGCCCGCGTGTACGTCACCGACGTCACCTCCGGCCTCGCTCTGTTCAGCGTGCAGGGTCCGAACTCGCGGGCGTTGCTTGCCGAGCTCACGACGGCCGACCTGTCGAACGACGCCTTCGCCTACCTGACCTCGCAGGAGATCGATCTGCACCACGCCCGGGCGCTGGCCGTACGCATGAGTTTCGTCGGCGAGCTCGGCTGGGAGCTGTTCGTGCCGACCGAGTTCGCGCTCGGTGTGTACGACCGACTCGTCGAGGTCGGCGCAGCCCACAGCCTCGTCCACGCCGGCATGGCCACGCTCGAGAGCACACGCACCGAGGCCGGCCGACTCGACTACGGCCTCGACATGGAGAACTCGGATTCGCCGCTCGAGGCCGGCCTGAAGTTTGCGGTCGACTTCGACAAGCCCGGCGGCTTCACCGGACGTCATGCGCTCGTCGAGCAACACGCGCGACGTCCGTACACCAGCCGCTTGCTGCAGTTCCTGCTCGCGGACCCCGAACCTCTGCTCCACGGTGAGGAGCCGATCCTGCTCGATGGAACAGCGGTGGGGTACCTGCGCTCAGGTGCCTACGGGCACACCCTCGGCGGGGCGATGGGGTTCGGCTATGTCGATCACGCCGACGGCGTGACCGCCGAGCTCGTCGCCAACGGTGAATTCGAGATCGTCGTCGCCGGCGACCGCATCCCCGCCCGAGCGTCCCTTCGGTCGATGTACGACCCCAAGAACGAGCGTGTCCACATGTGACCGGTGCCGGTCACCGCGACTCGAGCCTGGCCTCAGACGGGCGGGTTCTCCATCGCCTCGATCCAGCGAGGATCGCTCTCGATCGGGAGGGTGCCGCCTCGACGCTTGATCACGACCACGGTCGTGACGATGCCGACCAGGAATGCCAGGAGCATCACGGCCCACTTGCGGTTCGATCGACCGCTCAGTTCATCGGCAGCCTCCGACAGCACTGCTGCCGCGACCTCTTTGCTTGTGCTTGCCACGATCGGTCCCATTCCCCCAACCTAGACCCCGACCGACGGTGGGGCGGTCGGACCGCCGTGCGTGACCGCTCAGCTAGTGTCGCTGCGGACGACCCTGGGGGGCGAGGAGGCACGGCATGGTGAAGTTCTTGGTGGTGACCGCGGCACTGCTGCTGCCGCTGGCAGCGTGCGGGGGATCCGATGATTCCTCCGATGAGGGCTCGGAGGCTGCGACGACGCAAGTCGAAGCTCCGACGGACGACGGTGGCACTGCAGCCGGGACCAGCCCCGACGTCACCACAGCGTCGCCGGAGGAAGACGACGGCAGTGGAGATGCCGAAGGTTCTGGCCCGTCGACCGCGGTACTGACGATCGGTGGCGAGACGTACAACTTCTCGACCGATGGCGCCGTCGTCGCCCAGTGCAAGACCGACCTGTTCGGCATCTTCTCGGCGCAACTGCCGATGGCCGACGGCGACGGCAACATCGGCGTTGTGGCCTTGCGCGAGGGCACCGACCCAGCCGTTGTCGAGCAGGTCAACGCCGTCACGGTGAGCATCGGCGACGAGGACTGGATCGCCGACGAGTCGAGCGGCATCTTCGATGCGTCCGACGCGCTACAGCCGGGGATGAGCCAGGTCGACTCCGTCGAGATCGACGGCCGCACCGTTCGCGGGACGGCGACGTTCGTCCGTGAGCTCAGCGTCTTCGGCGGCGGCGAGCCGGAGACGGCGACGGGCACGTTCGAAGCCACCTGCGGCGAGGAGCGCCTCTCGTAGCAGCCTGGCTGCGTGCGCGCTGGCGAGGCGCAATCCGGCGCAGACGGTTCAACGGGGTCTTCTCCCGCGAATAGCCCCGGTCCCGCCGGTCTGAGATCTGGCCGGAAGTCAGTTGGGAACGGACTCAGTGACGTCGGGAGCGCGTGCCCCTCGTCGCGAGCTCATCCGGGCTCGAGCCGACCTTGCCAGCGAGGCCGTACTGACGGAAATGCGTGATTTCCAGCACGCGAGGGCACTGGGCGTCGTGGCTATTCGTAACGAAGGGCGAGGCCCGGCGCGAGGCGAACGGCCCGGCGAAGGGGAAACCGCATCACGACCACGGTCATCGCCAAGGTGACGGCGAGTGCGATGGCGATCGTCCAGAGCGGGAACTGGAGATGGAACGCGGCGTCGAAGCGTCGCTCGAACACGTACAGGATGAGTCGAGCCAGCGCGTACCCGGCCGGGATGCCGATCAGCCAGCCGAGTACGCCGATCAGGAGGCCCTCGGCGCGGAACATCGCCCTCAGGTCACGCCGGCGGGCGCCGATGCTGCGCAGGATGCCGATCTCGCGAGTTCGGTCGAGGGCGTTGCTCGCGGTGGCGCTGACGAGACCGATCATCCCGATCGCCACCACCGGCAGCCCCATCGCCATCACGACGGTGACGATCAGACGGTTCTCGCGCACGTTCTGGTCGCGATCGATGTAGCGGCGGCTCGACTCGAGCTGGTAGCCGTTCGCCTCCAACGTCTGGTGGATTGCGGTTGCGGCCGCGTCGACGGTCGCCGGGTCTCGATCCGCGGTGCGGACCCACCAGTTGCCGGTCGTGCGTCCTTCGTAGTCGAGCACCGTGTTGAAGGGGATGAACAGCCCTTGGCCGTTGTTGACCAACTGGCCGTCGATGCCGACGACCTCGAGCTCGAGCGGGCCGGCTCGCGTCTCGACGGTGATCGCGTCGCCGACGTCGATCCCGTTCTGGTTGGCGGCGGCCTCACCGACCACGACGACGCGGGTGGCGGCTGCGTCGTCCTCCTCGGAGTACCACCGCCCGGCGATCAGCTCAGGGTCGTAGGTGCTGACGGCGGGGAGCCCCCACACGTACTTCTCGCCGTCGAGCTCGACGCTGCTGTAGGTCATCGGGTGGGCGAAGGCGACCTCCGGAACGGCGCTGATCAGTTCCCCGGCCCGCGCGTCGAGGCCGGGGGCGCGGTCCCACAGGATCAGGTCAGCGCCCTCGAGATCGAAGGTGCGGAGATCCTCGTCGACCACGGTGAGCAGCACGGCGGCGAACCCGAGCAGGGTCGCGACGGCGAGTCCGATCGGCACGGCGGTCGCGACCGTCCGCCCGGCACGCCGCGTCGCGTTGCGGATGCCCATCTGGCTTCGTCGCGAGGTGAGCGGGATCCGGGCTGCTGCGCGGTCGAGTCGGCGGGTTCCGTAGGAGGCGAGCACGCCGTGGTCCTCGATCGCCTCGTGGACAGTGAGGCGCGCGGCGTGGCGGACGGCGGGTATCGAAGCCAGGGCAGTGCCGCCGAGCCCGAGTCCAAGGCTGAGGACGAGGGCCAGTTCGCTGATGACCCAGCCGACGCTGGTCCCACCGAACTCGGAGCTCATGAACTGCATCAGCCAGTTGCTGAACGGGATCCCGACGCCGATGCCGATCGCGGTGCCGGACGCCCCGAGCACGAGCGCGGTGCCCAGGAAGCCCGCCGCGATGGCGCGTGGGGTGCCGCCGACCGCCTTCATCACGCCGATCTCGCGGGTCTGCTCGCGAACGACGGTGTTCATGGTGGTGAAGATGATGACCAGGGCGGCAACGAGCGCGACGCCTGCGATCGTGTAGAAGACGACGACGAAGTTCCCGATGTCTTCGGAGCCGGGCCAGGTGCCGGGCCGCCACACCTCGAGCACGTCCCAGTAGGAGATGTCGGGGAGCTCGTCGGCCAGGACCGTGCGAAGCTCGGTCACCATCGCGTCGACCGCGGTGGGGGACGGATCCTCGGCCAGGACGTCGATCGAGTTCGCCGCCGGGTACCCCATGATCCGTTGGACGTCCGTGTTGAGTAGGTAGAGCACGGGTGCGTCGTTCGCGACCTCGCTGCTGTAGCGGACCGTGCCGCCACGGCCGCCGACCTCGAACGCCTCCCACCTCCCGGTGTGGGTTCGCAGCTCGACCGTGTCGCCCACCGCTGCGCCGAGGCGACCGGTACGGCTGTTGCTGGCGTCGCTGACGAGCCCGCCGGTGCTCTGAGGGAACTCGCCCTCCTCGAGAGAGACGATGTTGACGGACTGCTGGTCGAACGCGTCGACGCCGACGAGGATCACGCCCTCGACGCGGCCGTCGACACGGATGTCGTCACGGGCGAGGGTGCGGGCGTCGAGCGCTGCGACGTTGTTGACGGCGCGGAGCCTGGCCAGCTGGCCGGCGTCGAGCGGAGCGGCGTTCGGGGCGAGGCGTGCGGTGTGCATTGCATCGGTCTCGACGCGCTCGGCGAGGACGCCGCGCACATTGCCGGGGATTGCGAACATCCACACTCCGGCAATCGCCACCGCGATCGTGATGATCGTGAGCATCGATCGCCCGCGACGGCGCGTCAGCTGCCGAATGGTGTGGTGAGCGCGCGCGGAGATCACCGCGGATCGTCACCGACCACTCGTCCGTCACGGATCGACACCACGCGGTGGGCCCGGTCGGCCAGACGACGGTCATGGGTGACGTAGAGAACGGTGGTGCCGTCACCGTTCACTGTGTCGAGCACCGTGAACATCTCGTCGGCCGTGTCGGTGTCGAGGTTGCCCGTCGGTTCGTCGGCGACGAGGATCGGCGGATCGCAGGCGAGTGCCCGGGCGATCGCGACGCGCTGCTGCTCGCCGCCGGACAGCTCGGCGGGGAAGTGATCGAGCCGGTTGCCGAGGCCGACCCGGGCGAGGCGCTCGTTCGCTCGGTCGGAGCGTTCGCGAACTGTCCCGATCGACGCGAAGTCGAGTGGGAGCATCACGTTCTCGCGCGCCGTGAGGGTAGGGAGGAGCTGGAAGAACTGGAAGACAATCCCGACCTGCTCGCCGCGCCACACCGCGAGCTGCTCCTCGTCGAGCTCGAGGAGGTCGCGCCCCGCGACCATGACATTGCCGGCGGTCGGCCGGTCGATGCCCGAGATCACGTTGAGGACCGTTGACTTGCCGCTCCCGCTCGGCCCGACGATGGCGACGAGTTCGCCGGGGGCGACGTCGAGGTCGACGCCGCGAAGCGCCGGGAACTCGATCCGGCCGGTGCGGTAGACCTTTTCGACAGAGCACAACGAGATGATCATCGGGGCCTGTACCGACGAGTGCTCCTCGACTTGCGGACGGACGTCCATGCGTTCATCGAAATCCGGTGCACGGTGCGTCAACCAGGGTCCGAGTGCCCTCTTCACCAAGGTCAAAGCCTCGAACACGACCCTCACCCGGATCCATGGAGTCGGCCCGCTCAACGCTGCGCTCATCTTGGGTGAGGTCGGCGACGTGTCCAGGTTCCCGTCACGAGATCACTTCGCCAGCCACACCGGCACCGCCCCGATCGCCGCGTCGTCGGGCGATCACCATCGGCACCGCTCGAACCGCGCCGGCAATCGCACCCTGAACCACGCCGGGCACGTCGCAGCGATCGTGCAGATCCGATGTGTCAAACGACGCATCTCCGACGCAGTGTGGCGCCAGCTCCAGATCGACCTGGGTTCGGGGTGTGGCCTCACCGAAGCATCAGCACGGGTGAAAGCTGATCACGCGGCAGGCCATGCGCCACACAGACGTCCCTCTCTGCCCACCCCGAAGCCGCCTGGCTTGACAGAGAGGAGCCGAACTGTGGCGGCCGAATCAGGCTGACACGTAGCTCAGAGCGCGATCACCGCCCGCGTTCGGCTGGTGGGTCCTCGACGCCGTTATTGGGTGCTCGAGTTGTGCCGTTGCCGAGTGCTCAGGTTGTGGCAGATTCGGTTCTTGCGACGGGTGGTATGTCGCAGAAGATCTCATCTTCGCGACGGTCGTCGTGCCAGGTAGGTCGAATCCGTCGGAGGTACTCAGCGGTGAGGAAGTCGCGGCGCAGATCGGCGGGCATCACCTCATAGGGGGATGTTTGGGACCGGTGGAGTGCCATGGCATGCTCGCGACGCTCGAGAAGACCGGAGGTATCCAGAACGGTGGTGATCTCGTCAGCGGGTGTGCCGAGTTCGCCGAGTCCGAGGTGTTCGCTGTCTGGCTGTTGTTCGACGAGTGCCTCGACCCATCGTCGCATGAGTTGCTGGGGAAGGCAGTGGAGATAGACCCGGTCGACGTTCCAGTCGGTCCGGTCCACGGCGAGCAGCACAGCATCTCGAACGTGGGCGTGATCGCGATGCCCATCGCTCGCGTCGAGGGTGACAACAATTGTTGGTTTCACCTCATCGATCAGTGAAGCGATCCGGTCAGCGACGTTGTCAAGCGGTTCGGCAACCAGCGTCCCGGCGCCCGGTTCGCCGTCCATTCCGGAGTCGGCCCAGTCGAAGAGCTCAACTCGTTCCACACCCAGAAACTGAGCTGCCTCTCGCAGCTCAGCCTCTCGCACCGTCGCCATGTCGGCGTCGTCCAGGCCGCGACCCGGAGTGGGCGAACCCGCTTCACCGCGGGTTGCGCATGCCACCACTGATGGCACCCCGAGTTCATTGGCGTATGCCAGCAACGACCCGCACCCGAATGTTTCGTCATCGGGGTGAGCCACCGCCACCAACAATCGATCGCCCATGGTGGTCCCTCCTGCTGATACTTCACGTGTGCTCCTGCCAACGGGCACTGAATGGCACCTTAGACACTGCCACTGGCAGCTCCCGCAGCAATCAGGCTCAACCTGGCTCGGGGGCGGCCTGCAACCTCGGTCGCGACTATCGGGCGCTCGACAAGGGCCTGATGTGCGGCGCTCTATCCTGCTGGACAACCGTGGTGCGGAGCGGCATCTTCGGGTCTCCTGGACGGCACATCGGCGGTCGTCGGTAGAGGAACCGACCGGAGCGGTTGAACTCGTGACCCGTGTGCTGCGCCCCTCGGATCGCTTGGCGATTCCGCAGATTGAAGTGTGATCGCTTCGTCTGCGCCTGGAGGCCGTGCCAGAAGGTCGGCCACGGCAAACAGCCTCCCTCGAGTCGAGAAGGCGACGTGCGACACCATGCAGCCTCCAGCCGGGTACAACACATCGATCACCACGCCGGATGTGGTCGAGACCCGACTCGGGGCGTTGGAGTTCTTCGATGGTCTGGCGACGTCGGCGACGGCGGACATGCTTCACGACCATTTGAAGTTCATCCGCGGTGTGGAGGTGTTCCTCAACGCGGTTCGGGCAGCATCGGTCGAGGGGATGCGGGGTGGGATGGCCGAGATGGATGCCGTGACCTCGAACCGGTGCATCATTTTCGATGGGTTGATGGACTCGAACCCGTTGTTCCTCACCGGCAACACCGACACCGTGTACGCGCTGGTGATGCTCGACGTGGAGCGAGACGAAAGACAGTGGTGGAGATCCCTCCGGGGTGCGGACCCGGCACTGTCAACGACGCGTGGGCCCGTTGTCGGTAGCCGATGATGCGCCGGCGATGGAGTTCACCTCTGGGACGACCGGCGAACTGTGGCGGCTTGGGTGTGTGAGAGGGCACCACATCATCACGTCGGGTCACTCGACAACCGGCGATGTCCCACGGGTCGCCCACGCTGGATGAGCGGTGGGAGCTGCGGACTCAACCAGCGATGAAGAGTTCGGGCGGACCGGTGACGCCGGCCCGTTCCATCTCCTGCGCCAACCCTGGGTCTTGCATCATTTCATTGACCTTGTCCGGTTCGCCGTCGGCGACCAACCAGATCCGGTTCGTGTCGTCGGCGTCGCGAAGCACCGAGACGTTCGTCAGGCCGTAGGCGTCGCGCCGAGCGGCGTCCTGGTCGAATGCTGCGCGCCATGTCTCGTAGTCGGTGACTGGATGGGTGAGGAAGATCTTGGCCATCGGCCGACAGTGCCAGTCGTTCGGTGCCTCTTCGTCTGGCCGGGCGCTGAGGCCAACCAGGCGTGGGAACTCATGCAGCCCATAATCGGCGCGATGCGGCGCGGTGAACGATGCTTCTATGTTCTGTCAAGGGCGAGTTCGGGGTGTTCGAGGAGGCGCCAGACGCGTCGGGCGATGAATCGTTTGAGGCATCGGGTGGCTTCTCGTTGGGTCTTGCCTTCGCTGGTTCGCCGGGCCATGTAGTCCTGT
>DATLBC010000010.1:0-48715 GCA_035527095.1 Ilumatobacteraceae bacterium
CGCATCGTCGAGCAACTCGACCGCGACCGTCTCGTCGGCGTGTTCGACGAGATGGAGTACGACGACCTCGCCGACCTCCTCGGCGAGATGGCACCGGCCGACCAGGAACGCATGCTCGGCGTCATGGACGTCGACGACGCCGAGGTCATCAGACGCCTGCTCTCCTACGAGGAGGGCACCGCCGGCGGATTGATGACGCCCGAAGTGATCATCCTCGGACCCGACGCCACCGTCGCCGAGGCGCTCGCTCAGGTTCGTGATCCTGATTGGGTGGTCAGCATCGCCACGCAGGTCTTCGTGACACAAGCGCCCTACAAGGCACCGACCGGCAAACTCGTCGGCGTCGTGCACATGCAACGCCTCCTGCGCGAACCGCCGCACATGGAGATCGGTCGACTCGTGGCCGACGACCCGACCCTCACCCCGGACGCCACCGACCGTGACGTTGCGGAGATGCTCGCCAGCTACGACCTCCTCGCCGTCGCCGTCATCGACGAGGTCGGGCGCTTCCTGGGCGCTGTCACCGTCGACGACGTGCTCGACCGGATGCTGGGCGCGGGCTGGCGGACACGGCGCAAGCGGGTGGTCGAGACATGAAGCGCCGCGAAGACCTGACGACCCCTCGCACCGCGGGCCGCGTGGGGGTGTCGTACGACTCCGACACGTTCGGACGGTTCAGCGAATCGATTGCCAACTTCTTGGGCACCGCTCGATTCCTCGTCTGGCAGACCGTCGTCATCACCGTCTGGATCCTGTTCAACACCGTCGTCCCCGAGCGGTTCCAGTTCGACCCGTGGGACCGCGGGCTGGTGCTCCTCACGCTGGTGCTGTCGATCCAGGCGTCGTATGCCGCTCCGCTGATCCTGCTCGCACAGAGCCGTCAGGAGCGTCGCGACCGAGTCACCTCGCAGAACGACCGCGAGGTGGCCGAACGCACCCAGGCAGACACCGAGTTCCTCGCCCGTGAGATCGCCAGCGTCCGCCTGACCATCTCCGACATGGTGACCGGTGAAGCATTCGACGACCGGCTCGACCGGCTCACCGACGTCGTCGAAGGGTTGGCGACACGAATCGATCAGCTGGCCCCCGCCGCCCCCCGCGGCGAGAACCCGTCCGTCGATCCAGGTGACGACGGCACGATGGCCGTCAGGGATTCGCGCTGATCCGTTGCGTCGAGGGAACCCCGGTGAACTCCTGTAGGCGCACGCCGAGCTGACTCACCGTGTGCAGAATTCGGGTCGTGTCGAGGCCCGCGTCGCCCGCCCTGCTCACGCCTGCTGGAAGTCGATCGTCGACTGATTCGACCGCAAACGCCGAGGCGGTCGCTGCCGTGGCGGACCCCACGAGTTCGGCCACCCCGACGATCGAGGTCACCCGAGCGCCCGAGTCGTCGGTGCCGCGCACCTCGACACGTACGGCTCCGACACCGCCTTCACGGTGCGGCGGACTGAGCATCGGCAACCACGCCGTGAATCGGTCCCGCCGATTCGCCGACACGCGAGCCGAGATGCGATCGACGTCACCGAACGACTGGCTCAAGAGCAACGGCGTCGGCAGTTCGGCCCGGTAGCAGTCGTACGGGCCGACGGGCTCGGGGAACCAACACAGCTCACGACCGGAACCGGCCGGCGGTTGGATCCACATCCCATCGTGAAAGCCGAGCGAACGCCCGCGGAGGGCTCGGTGATGCTGGCGGGCACACGCCGGGCCCGCCGTGCCGTGGATGGCGACATGGATCTCGTCGCAGGTGGCCAGCTGCGATGCCGCCCACCGCGCAAGCAGATCGGTGAGACCGGGCGACATCCCCGCACCGACCACGAGCGCAGCGCCGGCAGCTCGGGCGATGTCGTCGAGGTCGAGCATCGATCGGACGTCGCCGACGTCGTCACTGACCGAGATGACCGACACGCCCCGATCGACGAGCCGTCGGGCGAGTTCGGCATGTGGTCCGGCGTGAGCGAGCACCGCCACGGACACATCGCTGGGGATGCTTCGACCGGACCGGGTGTCGTGATCGATCAGGATGACACCGTCGACGACCGACGGCAGACGCCTCGTGATCCGCTGGCCGACGACCCCGCGCCCGACGACCGCGATCTGGCGCATCAGGTCTCCGGCAGTTCGAGCGGCCGCCAGCCTCCGTGCTGCGGCGGTGTCCCACCCGTACCGCGTACCCGCAGCACGGCTGCGGCGAAGCCCATCAGGGCAATGGCCGAGAACGCTCGTCGAAGAAACTTCATTCGACGAGCAGGGTAGCCCGGCTGCCGGGAACCCGGAAGCGGGCAATGGCCGGGTTGGTGGGGCTAACAAGAATCGAACTTGTGACCTCTGCCTTATCAGGGCAGCGCTCTAACCGACTGAGCTATAGCCCCGGCAAGTCGGTGAGGCTATCGGTCGGTTGAGTTCTTCACGCGCCGACGCAACATCGACATCGCGGTTCAGCGCGGCTCGCCGCCGGTGTCATCCGTGATTGCCTCGCGCACGATCGGGCCGGAGGCGTCATAGGAGACGTGGGGAACCTCGGGTTCGGCCCGGCGCACAACGAATCGGCGCATCGGTGAGGGCCGTGCCTCGACGACCTCCTCCTCGAGCACCGTGAAGCGCATCCCACCGACGAGATCGGTGATCAGGTTGAACAACGTGGCGAGCAGCACGGCGAGGCCCGTGAGCCCGATCACCACGAAGAGCCCGCCGATCCATGCGTTGTGGTAGATCTCGCCACCGTTGAACTCGAACGACGCCCAGCCGAACGACTCGAAGAACCGCTCGACGTTGTCGATGGTGCCCGTGGCGTAGGCGACGTTCCACAGCAACACGCCGGCGGTCAACACGATCAGGTACAACACGATGTTCGCGACGATCGCGATCTTGAACACGCTCCACGGGTCGACATGGCGCACGACGCGAGTGACTCGACGAACACGCGGCTTGCGGCCGAGCATTCGCGGAACCGCCATCGGAATGGGGTACGGCGCCGGGTCGTAGTCTGGTGCGCGACGGGGACGGCGGATCGCCGACGAGGTGTCGTCCTGCGGCGCCAACGCCACCGTCGGGCCGTCGATGTCGGCCTGACGGAGCTCTTCGAGGACGTCATCGCTGACGTCTGGCTCGGGCGCATCGCGAGCGATCAACGGATCGATGGCTGCGACGACGTCAGCGTCCCCATCGTCCTCGTGGTCCTCATCGGTCGCGATGACGATCTCGGGAAGTTCGTAGGACTCGTCGTCATCGTGCTCATCAGCGTCGGACTCGTCGATCTCGACGATCTCATCGACCTCGTCGTCAGCGACATCGTCCACATCCGAGTCGGAGGCCTCGTCATCGAGCAGCGCGTCGTCGAGGTCGTCGTCGAGCGCGTCGAGCTCCAGATCGAGATCGCGCTCGGTCTTGCTCATCTCGGAGAGTGTAGGCAGTCTCGCCCTGAACGAACCGGCACGTGCGGTCAGGGGGCATCGCTGGCAGCGGCGCGCGCTGTTGCTGTTCCGAGCCGAACTTCGACGTCGACCTGGCCCGATGCGGGCCCGAAGGTGAGCGACAGCAGTGACGCGCCATGTCGCTGCGCCAGTGTTCGAGCTGCCTCGGGACCTCCGACGAGCGCTGCAAGCGCAGCAGCATCGGCGGCCGTCTGTGCCCGCGTGCGGTCGATCATGCGCCCGCCGACCGTGACGAGCGCCGACGACAGCGCGACGAACAACACCGTGGCCAGGATCAGCACGAGCACGGCCGCTTGGCCGCGATCGCGCGTCGAGGTGGGCATCTTCACCTCCCGTCGAGCGGTGGATTGGCGACGAAACGTCGCGAGTGGCGCCGGAGCGCCGGTGGTCACTCCTCGTCGACGGCGAGAATCGGTGCGACCGAGCTGACGGCGTCGCCGTCATCGATGTTCATCACCCTGACGCCCGTGGCATCTCGGCCCTGCGACGAAATGCCCCGGACCTCCATGCGGATCGTCACACCGTGGTTGGACACGGCGACGATCTCGTCGTCGAGGCCGACCATGAACGCCGCCACGACGGCACCCTTCTTGCCCGTGAGCTTGATTCCTCGGACACCCTGACCGCCTCGACCCTGCGAGTTGAACTTGTCGAGCTGCGTGCGTTTGCCGTAGCCCGCCTCGGTCATGATCAGGATCGCTGTGTCGTCACGTGCAACGTCGACCGACACCACGTGATCGTCCGTGTTCTTCAACTTCATGCCACGAACGCCTCCAGCGGTGCGTCCCATGGCTCGCACGTCGTTTTCGTGGAACCGGATGGTCATGCCGTTGCGACTGACCATGAAGATGTCGTCGTCACCGCTGGTCTCGATGACGCGGACGAGTTCGTCGCCGTCACGAAGGTTGATGGCGATCAGACCGTCACGGCGGCTCGAGTCGTAGGCGTCGAACGCCGTCTTCTTGACGGTGCCACGCTTGGTGGCGAAGAACAGGAACCGTTCGCCGGCGAAGTCTCGTGTGTCGATGATCGCCTGGATCTGCTCGTCGGCCTGCAGGGGCAGCAGGTTGACGATCGGCATGCCCTTCGCCGTGCGCTCGCGTTCGGGGATCTCGAGCGCACGGAGTCGATACACCTTGCCGCGGTTCGAGAAGAACAACAGGTGTGCATGCGCAGTGGTGAAGATGACGTGGCGGACGATGTCGTCCACCTTCATCTTGCCACCCGACACGCCACGCCCGCCTCGACCCTGCGTCTTGAACGAGTCGGCTGACACCGCCTTGACGTACTGGGCCTCGGTCATCACGATGACGAGTTCCTTGTCGTCGACGAGATCTTCGATCGACATCTCACCGTCGTCGTACGTGAGCTCGCACACGCGCGGTGTGGCGAACTCGTCCTTGATGGCGGTGATCTCTTCGCGGATGACGGTGTTGAGCCGCTCGGGGTCGTCGAGGATCTCCTGGAGATCGATGATCTTTGCTCGGGTCTCGTCGAGTTCGGTCTGCAGGTCGAGCCGCGAGAGGCGCGTGAGTTGGCGCAGCTGCATGTCGAGGATGTCGTTGGCCTGGACCTCGCTGAACTCGTACGGCTCCGCCATCAGGCCGTCACGCGCGGCCGCAACGTCGTCGCTGGCACGGATGAGGGCGATGATCGCATCGATGACGTCGAGTGCCTTGATACGGCCCTCGAGGATGTGCTCGCGACGCTTGGCCTTGTCGAGGCGGAACTGCGACCGGCGGGTGATGACGTCACGCTGATGCTTGACGTAGGCGACGAGCGCGTCGCGCAGGTTGATCTGGCGCGGCACCCCGTCGACGAGGGCGACCATGTTGATCGAGAACGTCGACTGCAGCTGGGTGAGCTTGAACAGGTTGTTCTTGACCACGTTTGCGTTGGCATCGCGCTTGAGCGTGATGATCAGGTTGGTCTTGCCTCCCGACGACGCGTCGTTGACGTCGGCGATGCCGTCGAGGTCGCCACCGTCGACGAGGTCCTGGATGCGCGCGGCGATCGACGAGCAGCTCGTCTGGTACGGGAGCTCGCTGACGACGATCTCCATGCGACCGGTCTTCGATTCCTCGATCTCGACGCGTGCACGCATCTTCACCGAGCCGCGGCCGGTGCGGTAGGCGTCGATGATGCCGGCCTTGCCGAGAATGCTGGCACCTGTCGGGAAGTCGGGGCCCTTGACGAACTCCATGAGGTCGTCGGAGGTTGCATCCGCGTTGTCGAGCAGGTGCACGACGGCGTCGATCACCTCGCCGAGGTTGTGCGGCGGGATGTTGGTGGCCATGCCCACCGCGATGCCCTGGCTGCCGTTGACCAGCAGGTTCGGGAAACGCGCCGGCAGCACGACGGGTTGTTCGAAGTTCCCGTCGTAGTTCGGGATCATGTCGACGGTGTCTTCGTCGATGTCGGCGAGCAACTGCATCGCCAACGGGTTCAGACGACACTCGGTGTATCGCGCGGCGGCCGGGCCGAAGTCGGGGCTGCCGTAGTTGCCGTGGAAGTCGATCAGCGGGTGGCGCAGCGAGAACGGCTGGGCCATGCGCACCAACGCGTCGTAGATGGCGCTGTCGCCGTGGGGATGGAATCGCGCCATCGTGTCGCCCGTGACACGGGCGCACTTCACGTGGGGACGATCGGGGCGAAAGCCCTGGTCTTCCATGTCCCAGATGATTCGGCGGTGGACCGGCTTGAGGCCGTCGCGCACGTCGGGCAGCGCGCGCGACATGATCACCGACATCGCGTACTCGAGGAACGAGCTCTCCATCTCGTCGCTCAACGAGATCGGCTGAATGGGTTCGTGCGGAGGGGTGTCGTTGGTGTCAGTCATGTCAGTTCCGTCTGGTCAGAAGTCGGCAGTTCAGAAGTCGAGGTTGCGAACGTCGCGAGCGTTGGTGGTGATGAACCCGCGCCGTGCCGGCACGTCGTCACCCATCAGGATCGAGGTGATCTCGTCGGCAAGGGCGGCCTCTTCGACGTTGACCTGCAGCAGGGTGCGGGTGCCGTCGAGCATGGTGGTCGTGCGCAGCTCCTCCCAGTCCATTTCACCGAGGCCCTTCAAGCGGTTGAAGGCCTTCTTGTGGTTGGGTCGTTCGACGAGGAACGCCGCCTTCGCGACGTCGTCTTTGAGGTAGACCTTCTCCTTGCCGATCTCGGTGGAGTACAGCGGGGGCTGGGCGATATACACGAAGCCCGCCTCGACCATTTCGCGCATCTGGCGGAAGAAGAACGTGAGCAACAGCGTGCGGATGTGGCTGCCGTCGACGTCGGCGTCAGCCAGACAGATCACCTTGTGGTACCGGGCCTTGTCGACGTCGAACTCGTCGCCGACACCGGCACCGATGGCGGTGATGAGCGCCTGAATCTCGTTGTTCTTCAACATCTTGTCGATGCGGGCTCGCTCGACGTTGAGGATCTTTCCGCGGATGGGCAAGATCGCCTGGGTGCGCGGATCGCGGGCATCGACTGCGGTGCCGCCCGCTGAGTCGCCCTCGACGATGAACAGTTCGGATTCGTCGGCGTTCTTCGACGAGCAGTCCTTCAGCTTGTCGGGCATGCCGGCACCCGACAGCGCGGTCTTGCGACGAATGGCGTTGCGGGCGTTCTTGGCGGCCACTCGGGCCTGAGCGGCGGCGAGGCCCTTCTTGACGACCTTGTTGGCCTCGGTCGGGTTCTCCTCGAGCCACTCGCCGAGGCGTTCGTAGGTCGCCTTCTGCACGAACGAGCGCATCGGAACGTTGCCGAGCTTGGCCTTGGTCTGACCCTCGAACTGCGGCTCGCGCAACTTGACGGACACGATCGCCGTGATGCCCTCGCGGATGTCCTCGCCAGTGAGGTTCGGATCCTTCTCCTTGAGCAGGTTCTTGGCACGGGCGTACTTGTTGAGCACCGAGGTGAGTGCCGTCTTGAAGCCCTCGACGTGCATCCCGCCTTCGATGGTGGAGATGCCGTTGGCATAGCCGTGGATGCCCTCGTAGTAGCCGGTGTTCCATTGCATCGCGATGTCGAGCATCTGGCCGTCGGCCTCGTCCTCGTCCTCGAACTGGCACACCTTGGAGAACAGCGGCTCCTTGGTGGCATTGAGGTGCTTGACGAAGTCGAGGATCCCGCCCTTGTACTGGTAGACGACGGTCTGCTCGCGACCTTCTCGCTGGTCGGTGAAGACGATTTCGAGCCCCTTGTTCAGGAAGGCCATCGTCTGGAGACGTTCGAGCACGGTGCGCGCGACGAACTCGGTGCCCTCTGCCGCGAAGATCGTCGGGTCGGGCCAGAACGAGATGGTGGTGCCGGTGGTGCGCCCGCGCTTGGGAGTGTCACCGACGACGGTCATCTTGCCTTGGGGCTTGCCGCCCTTGGCGTACTCCTGTCGGTGGTGCTTGCCACCCCGGTCGACCTCGATCACGAGACGTTCGGACAACGCGTTGACGACCGACACACCGACGCCGTGCAGACCGCCCGACACCTTGTAGCCGTCGCCGCCGAACTTGCCACCGGCATGCAGCACCGTGAGTACGACCTCGGCCGCGCTCTTGCCCTTGTGCTCACCGGAGGTGAACGGATCGATCGGGATCCCGCGGCCGTTGTCGTCGACCTGGCAGCCGCCGTCGGCGAGCAGCGTGACGCCGATGCTCGTGCAGTGCCCGGCCATGGCCTCGTCGACCGAGTTGTCGACGACTTCCCAGATCAGGTGGTGCAGTCCCTGCAGGCCCGTGGAGCCGATGTACATGCCCGGGCGCTTGCGCACCGGATCGAGCCCCTCGAGGACCTGGATGGCCTTCGCGTCGTAGGCCGCGGTCGTGGTGGCGGAGTTGGCGGACTTCGACGTCTTCTTCGGCGGCGACGTCTCGTTGGCGTCGGCGACGTCGGCTGGTGCTTGGGTGTCGTTGGACACTCGTACCTCGATACTTCTGGCTGTCTGGCGGACATGCCGAAAAGGCATGTTGTTCTGGGCGTTCAACACGATCAGCCGGTTGGTTTTCCGGAGGTTCGTCCGGGGTCCAACCAGCGTCCACGCTGACTTCGCGAATGCATTCAAGCCTACCAGCGGGGTGTCACGGAGTCGGGGAACCCGAGTGGGTCGAAAAAGGTTGTTCTGGTCAGCGCCGAGGCCCGACGCGAACGTCGATCCGCTCGATCTCGACTCCTGCGACCTCGGCGAGACGTTCACTGATCGTGCCGGACAGGAACTTGACCTGCGTGGCCCACGCGGGCTCGTCGGCTTCGACCGTGAGCACGCCCTGGTCGAGGCGAACCGGGCGGACGTGAGCGGCCACGGTGGGGCCGACCGCGTCGTCCCAACGACCGAACACCCCGCCGATCTGAATCCGGTCGGTGCCGCGCAACGACTTCATGATCGAGTCGAGCGATCGTGAGATCGGGACCGGGTCGGACACAGCAGCCACCGTACTCCCCCAGCCCGGACAGCGGCCCCGCGATGAGCCAACCGGCCGAATACGGCCATCTCGCTCACCGCTACGAGTTCAGAGGATCTGACCGGCGCGGACACGCAGGATGCGGTCGGCACGCGCGGCCGGCGGAAGTTCGCTGGCAGTGGTGATGATCACCTGTCCGGCCGGGATGTGGTCGAGAAGTGCCGTCGCCCGGTGGTCGTCGAGTTCGGAGAGCACGTCGTCGAGGACGAGCACAGGCGCCGAGCCGGTTCGTTCGGTCACGAGACGGTGACCGGCAAGACGAAGTGCGAGTGCGAGCGTTCGTTGCTCGCCCTGTGAGGCATGTGTCCGGCTCGGGAGCCCACCGATCGACAGCCTCAATTCGTCGCGATGCGGCCCGACGGTGCTCACACCGCGACGGATGTCCATCGGACGTGCTTCGAGCAGTGCCGCGGTGAGGCCATGCGACCGCCACGGTGGCTCGTAGAACAGGTCGATCGGTGTAGGGATGCCGGCGAGTTGTTCGTAGGCCTCTTGCACCATGGGGGAGAGTCGGGCGACGAGAGTCGAGCGGGCATGGCCGAACTGGTCGGCGATGTCGGAGAACTTGGCGTCCCAGACATCGAGCGTCACCTCGATCTCATCGGTGAGACGGCCACCGGCTTGCTTGAGCAGGGTGTTGCGCTGGCGCACGATGCGGTCCAACTCGAGTCGGATCGTGTCGTACTTCACGGCGAGCGCCACGAGGGTGTCGTCGAGAAATCGGCGGCGTTCGCCCGGACTTCCCTTGACGAGGATCAGGTCGTCGGGCGAGAACACGGTGACGCGCACGGTGCCGAGCAGGTCGCGCACCCGTTGCAGTCGTTGACGGTTCACCTGAACACGATTGCGGCCGGCGGCGGCGAGTTCGATTTCGATCAGGCTGTCGCGGCCGTCGTCATCGTGCACTGTGGCCCGGATGATGGCGGTCGACGCTCCAACCCGGACCAGCGCGTCGCCGGGAACAGATCGGAAGCTGTTCAGTGTGGCGAGGAAGGCGAGGGCCTCGGCCAAGTTCGTCTTGCCCTGCCCGTTGTCACCGATGACAGCGGTCGTCCCCGATGTCAGTTCGAACGTCGCCGACTCGTAGTTCCTGAAATCGGTCAATTCCAGATGCGACACGATCATGGTCGACTCCGGCCGAGCCATTCGGCGACGGTGACGTGTGGGCGCGCCCGGCAAGGCAAGCACCAGCGACGAGCCGGATCGAGGCCGACCGCAATCGTCGCGCTCAAGACCGTCGTGAGGCCTCGACCGACATCACGGCACCCGCACCGGCATCAGCAGGTACAGGTAGTCGTCGTGTCCAACGCCACGGAGAACCGCGGGTTTCATCGGGTCCATCGTGGCCAGGGTGACGTCGTCGCTGTCGATGGCGTCGATGCCGGCGGCGAGGTAGTCGGGGTTGAATGCCACCGTCATTTCGGTGCCGTCGTAGCTGGCGTCGATCTCCTCGACGGCATTACCGACGTCTTGGGTGATTGCCGTGAGCTGCACCGTGTCGCCGCCGAGCGTGAGCCGCACGGGTGTGGAGTCCTGTGCGAGGATCTTGACGCGCCGGATCGCTTCGAGCATCGCCGCTTTGCCGACGGTGAGCAGGTTCGGGTAGCTCGACGGAAGCAGGTTGCGGTAGTTCGGGAACTCGCCCTCGATGAGGCGGGTACTCAGTCGCGTGCCACCGGCCTCGAACGTGGCCTCGCGTTCGCCGAGGCGGACCTGGAGCTCCTCGACGTCGCCGAGCAAACGTTGGAGTTCGCTGAGGGCGCGTCCGGGGATGAGCACCTTCTGACCGGACGCGAGCACACCGGTGTCGGGGAGATCGCGGACGGCGAGTCGGTACGAGTCGGTGGCCACCATGCGCAGACCATCGTCGTCGGATGCAAGCAGCACGCCAGTCAACACCGCGCGGGCGTCGTCGGTCGAGGCGGCACGCACGACCTGGCGCAGTGCGTCAGCCATCGCCTCGGCAGGCAGCGTGACTGCGTCGGCCGACGGTTCGGCCTGGCTCGGATAGTCGTCGAGTGACAGCGGGCGCACCGAGAATTGTGAACGACCGGCGCTGATCGACATCTCGTCGTCACCGAGCTCGACATGCACGGCACCGGCTGGGAGTGCCTTGACGATGTCGCCGACGAGACGAGCGGGAACAACGGCGGCCCCGTTGCGTTCGCCGCCGACGTCGACGCTGAGACGGATCGTCAGTTCGAGGTCGGTACCCGTGACGGTGAGCGTGTCACCATCGACTTCCATGCGGACGCCGGCAAGGACCGGCAGTGTGCCCGTTCGGTTCGTCGCCGCTCGTCCAGCGGAGCCGACGGCGTCGGCGAGCACATCACGTTCGCAACGAAACTTCACAGTGGGCACTTCTCCTCATGCAGGGATGTCTCAATGTTCAATGTCAGTAGTAGGTGCTGTGGATTGGGGACAACCACGCGTTGGTGCAGCGTAGGGCGCCTGTGGGCGTCCACACGGGATGGGCGGTCGATCCCCAGGTCGCGAATTGCACCGATGTGCTCCCGTGGACAACTCGATGATGTCCACGGGTTGGCCCGGGTTGTCCGATGTCCGTCCCCATGGTTGTTCGCGAGCCGGCTCATCGAGTCGATCATGCCTTGAGTTGCTGCAGGAGGTCGGTGACCTGGTCGTAGATCTGTTTGCGCTCGCTCATCAGGCGCTGGATCTTCTCGTTGGCGTGGATGACCGTGGTGTGGTCACGTCCGCCGAACAGTCGGGCGATCGCTGGATAGCTGAGGTCGGTGAGTTCACGGAACACGTACATCGCGATCTGCCGCGCCGTGACCAGCGGTCGCTGACGGCTGCGTCCCTTGAGGTCTTCGACGGGGAACTTGAGGATCGCGGCGATGTCGGCGAGGAGTTCGTCGTCCGTACGGGCCTTGGGTTTGCTGTCCGTGAGCAGGTCGGCGAGCTGCGTCTCCGCGAGCTCGGTCGTGATGGGCACCTGGTTCAGGCTCGCGAATGCGGTGACGCGGATCAGCGCTCCTTCGAGCTCGCGGATGTTGGTCGCAATGTTGGTTGCGATGAACTCGAGCGTCTCGTCGGGTACCAGAACCCGATCCCGCTCCGACTTGTTGCGCAAGATGGCGAGGCGGGTCTCGAGGTCCGGCGGTTGGATGTCGGTGATCAGACCCCACTTGAAGCGGCCACGCAGGCGTTCCTCCAGGGTGGGGATCGCATCGGGCATCCGATCGGAGGAGATCACGACCTGCTTGTTGGCGCCGTGGAGCGAGTTGAAGGTATGGAAGAACTCTTCCTGGAGGCCTTCTTTTCCGGCGATGAACTGGATGTCGTCGATCAACAGCACATCGATGTCGCGGTAGCGCCGGCGAAGCGAATTCGTGGTGTTCTGACGGATCGCGTCGACGTATTCGTTCATGAAGGTCTCGGTCGAGACGTATCTGACCTCGTGGTGTTGGTAGTTCGAGTGCACGTAGTGACCAATCGCGTGCAGGAGGTGGGTCTTGCCCAACCCGGCCGATCCGTAGATGAACAGCGGGTTGTAACTCCGTGCGGGCGTTTCGGCGACACGCAACGCAGCCGCGAGAGCAAATTGGTTGGACGCGCCCTTGACGAATGTCTCGAAGGTGTAGCGAGGATTGAGGCCGGCTTCGTCGAGCAGGAGCGAGCGTGTGGCCTCGGAGTTCGAGGTGTTCGACTGGCTGCCAGGCGCGATGTCGACGGAGGTGATGGTGGTGGCGTCGGCGACCAGATCGGGCTCGGTGCCGACCACGCCGCTGTCACCGCTGGTTTCGACGTCGATCTCGACGGAGCGATGGCCCTCGTTCGCATCCTGCAGGGCCTCGGTCACCAGTGGCAGATAGCGGCTCAGAATCCGATCACGTACATACGCACTGGGCGCGAGCAGGCGCAGCGTGTCATCGTCGGACGGCAATGGAGACACATCTTGGAACGTGGAGAACCAGACCGATTCGGCGAGCTGTGAACGCAGTGAGAGTGTCACCTGTGTCCACACGTCTGCGCTTTCTGTCACTTGAGATCTCCCGATGGTCATCGACAGTGATCCACACCGTTGTCCACAGAATGTGGACATGTCGGTGGCCTACTGCGGGAGAGCGAACCTACCACGCTCGAACCCTGGCGAAAACTTGACGATTCGCGTGTCTGACGCCGGTCTGACAGGTCCCGCACGCTGGGCTGATGCCTACCGCAGGGGGATGTGGACAACTTACATTGCTGTGGTTTGTCTCCGGCGGTTGGCACAGGTGCACAGGTGCCTCTAGCCTTGCTAGGTCAGTCCGTGAGGCGCGCACCCCATCGAGGTGGTCGCCGACGGAACATGATTTGCCTCGAACCATCCGGAGTCAGCAGTGAAGCGTACCTACCAGCCCAACAAGCGCCGCCGAGCCCGCAAGCACGGGTTCCGCGCGCGGATGAGCACCCGCGCCGGTCGTGCGGTGCTGAAGTCACGCCGGGCCAAGGGCCGGGCCCGCCTTTCGGCTTGATCGACCGGGTCCGCGAACGCGACGCCTTCGTCCGCCTCCGGCGTGACGGGGTTCGAGTCCGGACCGATCCGCTGTGGTGTTCGTTCGTCCTCGATCCCGACCTGGCTCCCCCGCAGGTGGCGTTCGCCATCGGGCGCGCCGTCGGGTCTGCTGTGTCACGCAATCGACTTCGCCGCCGCCTTCGTGTGGTGCTGGCACACTCCGACGTCCCGCCCGGCTTGTTCCTGATCGGCGCCCGGGTTCCCGCATGCGAACATACGTTCGCCGAAATCGAACTCACCGTGGCGTCACTGCTCGACAAGGTGCAACGGCACCAGCACCTCGTGCAATGACGTGGTTCCAGCGTCGTGCCCTGTCGTGGATCGAGGCGTATCAACGCGCCTTTGCCGGTCGGCCATCACCCTGCCGTTTCTACCCCAGTTGCTCGAACTACGCCCATGAAGCCTTCGAGGTGCATGGCACGGCGAAAGGTGGCTGGCTGACCCTCAGTCGGCTGCTGCGCTGCCGACCCTTCGGGCCGAGCGGCTTCGACCCGGTTCCTGATCACACGCCGAGCGTCCGCGTCGTTACTCCAAGTGACGATCCCGTGATTGCATCACCCACCCGAGAGGTCGACTGAGTCGATGTTCGAGATTCCTGCCGCCCTGCTGTCGTGGTTCTACGGCCTCACGAACAGCTACACCATCGCGATCGCCATGATCGCCGCGGTCGTCATGGCGATCACCACGCCGCTTACGCTCAAGAGCACCAAGGGCATGCTCGAGATGCAGAAGCTGGCGCCCGAAATGCGCAAGCTGCAGAACGAGTACCGCAACGACCGCACCAAGCTCAACGAAGAGATGATGAAGCTCTACCAGGAGCACAAGGTCAACCCGATGGCATCATGTTTGCCGTTGCTGGCCCAGGCACCGGTGTTCTATATCATGTTCCGAGTCTTGCGGGGTATGGCGTACGTCCCGCGCGGCTCTGCTGCACCGGTCGCCGACGCCGTGTGGGGCGCGTTCAACCGTCCCGACGAGATCGCTGATCCGGGCTTCGTGCCGCGCTATCTTGCCGTCGACTCCGCGTTGTATCAGTCGCTGTTCGGTGAGCAGTCGATCATGTCGCTCGGTCTCGACCTGTCGAAGTCTGCCGCCGAGGCCGTCGCCGAGGGATTCGGTACCGGGATCTGGTACGTGTTGTTGGTCGTGTTGTTGGCGGCGCTGTACTTCGTGCAGCAGCGAATGGTCGCTGCCCGTGCGTCGATCAGCCCCACGATGTCGGCCAGCCAGCAGAAGTTGATGCAGTACCTGCCGGTGTTCTTCGCGGTGTTCCAGATCTTCTTCCTCGCTGCGCTCGTCGTCTACTACATCTTCCAAACCATCTTCCGTATCATGCAGCAGGCTTACATCACCCGGGCCTTCTACGGCCATGACGAGTCCTTGGGCCGTCAGGCGCAGCGCGCCGGTGATGCCGCCCGCGAGGAGGCCAAGAAGAATCCCGATGGTGGCGGTGGTGGCTTCTTCGCTCAAGCCAAACGTGACCTTGCGGGCCCGTCGTCCGATGCCAAGGGAGCGGGCAACGCGAAGAAGTCGTCTGCATCCGCCGAGAGCGGCAAGGATGCCAAGGGCGGCAAGGATGCCAAGGGCGGCAAGGATGCCAAGACCGGTTCGGCCCCCACCAACAAACGGGTGACCCCACCGAAGAATCGCCCGACACCTTCGTCGGGAGCCAAGGGTCGCCCAACACCGACACGACAAGAGGCACAGGCCAAGAAGGCCAAGCCCTCGTCGAAGTCGTCACGGTCGAATTCCCCGAAGAAGTCCTCGTGACCAAGGGCGCGTAGGCGCCTTGACACACAGCAGCAGAAAGAGATCATCAACATGGAGTGGGTCGAAACCACAGCGAAAACCATCGAGGCCGCTCGCGAAGCAGCCCTGGATCAACTCGGCGTGGGTGCCGATGAGGCCGAGTTCGACGTGATCGAGGAGCCTCGGCCGGGCCTGTTCGGTCGGGTGCGGGGCGAAGCACGACTGCGCGCGCGGGTGCGTCCGACGCAGGCGCGCCCGAAGCAGGAACGGCGCCGCAAGGGTCGATCCGAGAAATCAGCCGAGGCTTCCAACGACACGTCCAACGACACGTCCAACGACACGTCGAACACGACCGCCTCCGCAAGTGCGTCGAAGGCCAAGTCACCGAGATCGTCGAAGGCCGCGTCGCCGGCCCGGAACGAACCAACGCCCTCGCGGCAGTCGTCCGCCAATGGATCCACCAACACCCAACGCAGCAAGAAGACCGAGGAGCAGAAGATGAGCAACGAGGCCCGACCCGAATCGAACGTGACCCCCGACGAGGTCGGAGCCGCCGCAGTGGCGTTCATGGACGGCTTGACCGCTGCCTTCGCCGTCGACGGTTCCTCGACGCTGCTCGTCGATGAACTCGAGCTTCGCGTCGATGTCACCGGATCCGAGCTCGGTCTGCTCGTCGGCCCAGGCGGCCGCACGCTCAATGCCATCCAGGATCTTGCTCGAGTCTCGGCGCAGCGCCGACTGGGCGATCACGACACCCGCCTTCGCGTGGATGTTGCGGGGTATCGCGAACGCCGCGAGGCCGCGCTGGCCGGATTTGCTCGTGACGTTGCCGAACAGGTCCGGACCTCCGGGACCGCCCGTTCGCTCGAGGCGATGAGTTCGTCGGATCGCAAGGTCGTGCACGACGTGCTCAACGATGAAGCCGGCGTGGCGAGCCGCTCCGTGGGCGAAGACCCCGATCGCCGCATCATCGTCGAACCGTCCTGACACCTACCGTGAGCGACGAGCCCGCCCCAGAGCTCGTCGCTGCGCTGCAGGACGCACAACGACTCGGCTTCCTGGGCTCGCGCCCGATCTCGGAGGTCATCGATCATGCTCGCGGGTTCGTTCGCGCGCTGGAACGCAGGGGACCGGTCCGCTCGGTGCTGGATCTCGGGAGCGGAGGCGGCGTGCCCGGGCTGGTCATCGCCCACGACCTTCCGGCGACGGAACTGACGTTGCTTGATCGGCGAGCGAAGCGCACGGACTCGCTGGAACGGGTCGTACGACGGCTCGGGTGGCAGGATCGCGTGGCGGTTCGCTGTGAAGATGTGTCGACGTTCCGTCCCGACGTTCCGTTCGACGCCGTCGTTGCTCGTGGATTCGGACCCCCGGAGTTCACGCTGTCCGTAGCGGCTGGGCTTGTCCGGTCCGGCGGGACGATCGTCATCAGTGAGCCGCCCGGCGCCGATCGTTGGGACACACAGCTCCTGGACTCGTTGGATCTTCGCCGGTCCGAGTCGTTCCCCCGCCCTCGTCCCGACGATCACTCGATCGAACTCGATGGGCTGGTCGCCGTCTTCGTCAAGCACTGACCATCTCTGGGCATGATGCCGTGTTTCACGTGAAACACCCTCTGCAGCGTCTGTCTGCGGTGAGCGAGGTGACCGTATTCGGTGGGTTGGCTCATCGGTTGGGGTGGGTCCGGTGTTGCTGGAGCTGTTCTGATGACGCTGTCTGGCGCTCGAGTGAACCCAAGGTCGAGTGTTTCACGTGAAACACCCCGAAATGCTTGTCTTGTGGTGTGATATCCGGCAGAGTGTGGAGACCCCCACTCGTGCGACACCTCGGTGTTGATCTGTCGTGCCGTAGAACGGAGAACCTGTTGTCGGAGTACGACATCCCATCCAAACGCCCGGACGTGTTTGCGCAGCCTGAGGGAGTGGCAGTCTCGCCTGAGGCTGTGCCCGAGGTACCACCCGAGGTACCACCCGAGGTTGCGCGCGGGGTACCACCCGAGGTTGCGCCTGAGGTACCACCTGAGGCTGCGCCCGGGGTACCACCCGAGAAAGCGTCTCCCACCGACCGTCACCCGTTGCCTCGCATCATTGCCTTGGCCAACCAGAAGGGTGGTGTCGGCAAGACGACAACGACGGTGAACCTTGGCGCGTCGTTGGCCGAAATGGGACTCCGCACGCTGATCATCGATCTCGATCCACAGGGCAACGCCTCAACGGGGCTCGGTATCGAGAATCGAGGCCTCGAGCACTCGATGTACCACGTGCTCATGCACGAGGAACCCCTCGAGAACGTCGTCGAGCCCACCGATGTTCGCAATCTGTTCGTCGCACCAGCGTCACTCGACTTGGCGGGCGCCGAAATCGAGCTCGTGCCGGCATTCAGTCGGGAACAGCGACTCAAACGTGCGATCGAGGCAGTGCACGACGACTACGACTACGTGCTCATCGATTGTCCGCCGTCACTCGGCTTGCTCACTGTCAACGGCCTGGCAGCTGCCGGCGAGGTGCTGGTACCGATCCAGTGCGAGTACTACGCACTCGAGGGCCTTGGGCAGTTGCTCCGCAACGTCGATCTCGTCAAGCGCAACTTGAACCCGACATTGGAGATGAGCACCATCTTGTGCGTGATGTACGACGCACGGACCAAGTTGTCGGGACAAGTCGTCAGCGAGGTTCGCGAGCATTTCGGCGACAAAGTCCTGAAGTCGGTCGTCCCTCGTTCGGTTCGGCTGTCGGAAGCTCCGTCGTTCGGACAACCGATCACCACGTTCGATCCGACGTCTCGCGGCGCAATTGCGTACCGGGACGCTGCACGGGAGGTACACCATGGTTCGATCTAGCGGACTCGGCAAAGGGTTGAGTTCGATCATTCCGGGGGCCGAGCTCGCCGATGCCGACACGACGCAGGGTGCGGTGTTGGCGGACGTTCCCGTCGCGTCCGTCTCCCCCAACCCGAATCAGCCTCGGGTCCATTTCGACGAGGAGAGCCTGGCCGAGCTGTCCACGTCCATCGCGGAGATGGGCGTCCTGCAACCGATTCTGGTTCGTCCACTCGACGACGGCGCCTTCGAGCTGATCGCCGGCGAGCGGCGATGGCGGGCCGCACAACGAGCGGGTCTGACCACGATCCCGGCAGTGATTCGGATGACCGACGATGTGAGTTCGGTCGAACAGGCCTTGGTCGAGAACCTCCACCGTCAGGATCTGACCGCTCTCGAGGAAGCCGCGGCATATCAGCAGCTTCTCGATGAGTTCGGCCTCACTCACGATCAGATCGCCACCCGCGTCGGCAAGAGTCGATCAGCGATCACCAACAGTCTGCGACTGCTGGGTCTGCCGCCCGCAGTACAACATCTGCTCGCCGATGGCCAACTGAGCGCGGGCCACGCCCGCGCCTTGCTCGGCACGCCCGACCGGAGTCGGCAGGAGCAGCTCGCCCGTGATGCGGCAGCGGGCGGTTGGTCGGTACGCATGGTCGAAGACGCGGTGCGCGTCGAAACGACGGATGCCGAGGTGCCGACCCGTGACGAACCCGAGCCCCCGGTCGTCGATGGAGCTGGTCTGACCGCGTCGACGAGACTCCGTCCACCGGGCCTACTCGAGTTGGAGCACTTGCTGGCGGAACACCTCGACACACGTGTGAGCGTTCAGATGACGGCCAAGAAGGGCCGGGTCACCATCGAGTTCGCCGATCTCGAAGACCTCGAACGCATCTACCGCACCATGACAGGCTGATCGGACGCACTCAGCCCTGACCTCGCGCGTGACCGTGAGAGTCGAGGTTTGATCGGTGTGCCCACGAACAGTCACCGGATCGGGGTGCGGTACCGGCCATTCACTCACGGTCGGTGGTGGCCAGCTCAAGGTGATGTCGAGACAAACCCACAGGCTGTGCGCAACACTGTGGACAACTCAGGATTCGGTGGATGACGGGCCTGTCGTCCACGCCGACAGCGCGGTGACCACCGCCTCGGTGACGGCGTCGGTCGCATCGACTGCTGCACGTACCGGCCCGAGCGAACAGAGGACCGCGGGCATGCGAGTTTCACGCAACACCGCCAATCGCATGCCTTGCACGTCGGGTTGTGGCAACAGTGTCGAGCACCATGCGGCGGCGACTTGGGTCGCCAGCGCTCGACCGCCGATTGATTCGAACGTAGGTACCGCATAATACGAAATGAGCGAACGTCCGTCCGATCGAGCTTCGAACCCGAGGTACACGTGGGCGCCGAATCGGTTGGCCGCTGCGGCTTGGGCGCCTGCTTCGTACTCGTCGGTCGACATCACCGTGGCGCCGCTGGTGCGCAGGGCACGAGTGACCGATCGGGTGATCGAGCTCAGTCCACCGAACTGACCGACGACGATCCTCAGCGTGAACAGTGAGGTGTGGGTGGTCAGCGCCTCGCGCACCAACGCCACCCCTGGTCCGGAGCCGGTCTGCCGACGGAGCAACTCGAGCGTGCGAATCGTGTGCGGGCCACAGATGCCGTCAGTGGTCAGTCCGCCGTTGCGTTGGAAGTCCTCCAGGGCGCGCACGGTTGCCGGACCGAAGATGCCATCGGGGCGGCCGCAATCGAATCCGAGCTGATTCAGGGCGTTCTGCAGCTCGACGACGTCGTCGCCTCGCAATTGCGGCGCGGCGAGCACCAGGAGCCGGTCGCCGAGGCGCCACCCGGCCTCGACGAGCGCCATCCACGTGTGTTCATCGCACGCACCACTGGTGTGCAGACCTCGTTGTTGTTGAAAGGCCGTCACCGCCTCGTGTGTGGACGCGCCGAACTCGCCGTGAGGGTCGCCAGCGGGCGCCAGTCCTGCCGAACCAAGGCGCCGTTGGAGATCGCGGATCGCCTCACCGCGTTGTCCCTGCCTCAGTGGGAAGTGACTCGTCAGTTCGTCGTCGCCAGGAATTCGTCGAGCTCCTGGAGCAGGGCGCCTTTGCTCTTGGCGCCGACGAGTCGCTTGGAGACCTCACCGCCGGAGAACACGAGCAGCGTCGGAATGCTCATGACGTTGTAGCGCATGGCCAGATCCGGATGGTCGTCGACGTTCAGCTTGGCGACGGTCAGGGTTCCGGCGTGTTCGTCAGCGATCTCGGCCAGGATCGGTGCAATCTGCTTGCACGGACCGCACCATTCGGCCCAGAAATCGACGACGACGGGCTTGTCGGAGCCGATGACGCTCTCGTCGAAGGTGTTGGAGGACAAGTTGACGATGCCGTCTGCCATGAGGTGTTCCTTTCGAAGTTCACGAGCAGCGTAGGGCGCTCATGACGGGTTCGGGTCAACCCCGCCGAGGCCGGGAACATTCCCCGGCCTGTCGAGCAGCGAGTGCGAGCAGGTATGGCTCAGTGGTGGACGGTGGCTTCGAGCCAACGCTCGGCGTCGATGGCAGCCATGCATCCGGACCCCGCAGCGGTGATCGCCTGGCGGTACACGTCGTCCTGCACGTCACCGCACGCGAAGACGCCGTCGACGTCGGTGTACGACGAGTTGGGCTGTGTGATCAAGTAGCCCGTGTCGGGATTCATGGCGAGCTGGTCGACGAACAAATCGGTGTTCGGTCGGTGGCCGATGGCCACGAAAAGGCCGGTGACGGGCAGTGTCGACACCGAGCCATCGACGGTGTCGGTGAGCTCGATGCCGGTGACAGCGTTGTCGCCGAAGATGTCGGTGACCTGGGCATTCCACCGGAACTCGATCTTCGGGTTGGCGAACGCGCGGTCCTGCATGATCTTCGAGGCTCGCAGTTCGTCGCGGCGGTGTACGAGGGTCACCTTCTCCGCGAACTTCGTGAGAAACGTCGCCTCTTCGATTGCCGAGTCGCCGCCGCCCACCACAGCGATCTCGTGGCCGCGGAAGAAGAAGCCATCACAGGTTGCGCAGGTGGACAGTCCATGGCCGATCAGACGCTGCTCGGGTTCGAGCCCCAGCATCAACGACTGCGCGCCGGTACTGACGATCACGGCGTTGGCTCGATACTCGGTCTCACGTACCCAGACGCGGAAGGGTCGCTCGGAGAAGTCGACCGCCGTGACCTTCTCGGTCAGGATCTCCGTGCCGAAGCGCTCTGCCTGGCTGCGCATGTTGGCCATCAACTCCGGACCCATGATCCCGTCGGGGAATCCCGGGAAGTTCTCGACGTCGGTCGTGAGCATCAGCTGTCCGCCCGGCTGGTCGCTGGTGCTCGACGGTTCCCCCTCGATCAGGAGCGGTGCCAGATTCGCTCGGGCGCTGTACACGGCGGCGGTGAGGCCGGCTGGTCCTGATCCGATGATGATGACGTCTCGAACGGCTGACATGGCGAGTCCTCTGGGGTGGGTGAGTGGCGCTGGGTGGACCGAGGGGGCCGGTCAGGCCGCGGCGGCGTTGCGCTTGCGGAACAACACCATGCCGACCACGCTCAGGATGCCGCCGACGATGAAGTAGCTGAGGTACACCGCCTGATCCCAGTCGACGGCCAGCGCGAGCAGTGCCTGGAGGCCGCGCATGAGCCCGATCACGGCGATGAAGCCGATGAGTGTCCCGAGCATCACCGCGATCACCCCGAACACCGCACCTCGGGCGGCGTAGACCACCTTCTGGGTGGTCTGCATCCGAACGCTGTCGATCAGGCTGACCAGTTTGTCGGTGGTCTCGGTTGCCCAGTTCGGATCGGTGAGCGGGTTGGCCGGCATGACGGCGAGGTTAGCCGCCGGGTCAGGGCAGTCGCACCCGAGCAACCTCGGCACACGTCGCGGCCCGGTAGGCAATCGCCAGATTTCGGCCCTCGTCGATGCCGACGACGACCGGCACGTTGCCGTACATCGCCGGCCCCACGACGATGTCGACGCCCAGACAGCGGGGGAGTTCGGCTTCGACGAGGAACGATTCGGCCTCGGACAACTCTTCGTCGCTCGGAGCGCTGGTGGCGGCGGGCACGTCCGGAGCAGCCGGTGCTCCCACGGCCGCGGCAGCGAAATCCGCCAGGTCGGTCAGATTGTCGAGTTGGTCGAGCCCGACGTTCTCGCCGGGTGGTGCGGCGTTGTCGATTCCCGTGTCGAGTTCGGCGCTGTCGTCGACAGCGGCTTCGGCGGCCGGCGCGAGCTGGTCGGCGGCGGGGTCGACCGGGTCGGCGGCCGGCGCGGTCGCGCCACGCGCCTGGGCTGCGTCGGCGCTCGAGTCCGCGTCGTCGGTACCGCCGGCGGAGGAGAGCTGGAGCGCAACACCTCCGGCGAGCACGAGGACCAGGGCAGCAGCGGCCCCGGTGAGCCAGCGCGTCGACGAGCGCCGCGGGGCACGACGCCGAGCGCTGAGTGGGGTCGGAGCGGTGACCGACGCCGCGCCGGCCACAGCGGCGGCATCGATGCCGCCCGGTGTGACGTCTCGTCGGACGCCTGAGCGCTCCGCTTCCGGAAGGCGTTCCCAGGCGCCGAGCGCCGCAGCGAGCTGGGCTTCGCGTACCGAGATCGCTGCCGGCTCGACATCGCTGAGCAGGGCCCGCACCAACCGAAGCCGCTCGACTTCGGCGAGCACATCGGGGTCACCCTCGACGCGCTCGCGTTCGTCGACGGTGATGTCATCATCGAGATACGCGCTCGCGAGCAGAGTCAGGTCGTCGTTCATGTCGGATCGATTGGACGCTCGTCGGCGGTGGGTTGGTTCCCTCGAATTTCGGGCGCTGCCTCGGGATCGAGTCGGAGTTGGGCTGCCAACGCAGCGCGGCCTCGCGAGATCCGCGACTTGACCGTGCCGATCGGGAGATCGAGTGCCTCGGCGATTTCGGCGTAGTCGAGGTCGGCGACGTCGCGGAGCACCACTGCCACGCGCATGTCTTCGGCGAGGCGATCGAGCGCGTCGTCGAGCACGAGTCGATCCGGAAAACGTTCGGTGTAGTCGTCGGCCGCAGGGTCGACCGCTTCGGGTCGGTGCTCCTCGTCGACCGCGTGGAGCGCGGGTCGTCGTTGGCGCTTTCGCAATTCGTCGAGTGACGCGTTGGTGGCGATGCGATAGGCCCAGGTGCCGAACGACGAACGCCCGTCGAATCGCGGCAGGCTGCGCACGATCTTGATCAATGCCTCCTGGCACGCGTCGTCGGCGTCGCGTGTGCTTCCCGCAATCCGGCGGCACACAGCGTGGATCCGGTCGTAGTGGCGTCGCAACAGTTGGTCGAGCGCGAAGCGATCCCCGCCTTGTGCGGCGGCAACCAAGGCGGCGTCATCGAGTTGGCGAGGAATGCCACGAGCGTAACGAACCGACTCCGGGCGCCGCGGGATGTTCGCAGTGGATTCAGCCGACGACGGCGATCTCGCCGAGACGACCGCGGTACGGGTTCGCCTCGCTGCACGTGCCGTCTTGGCCGAGTTCCTTGAGCAGTATCAAGATGTGCCTGGCCGGCACCGGCGGCGCCGGTGAGACGACGGTTTCGGGGTCGTTCGCGAACGCCGTCGCGCCGAGCGGCGCGCCCCACGCGTCGAGTGACGCAGGGACCGATTCGGCGTCGGACGCGAAGAAGTCGACCTGATACGGGCCCGTCTGGACATCGACGGTGATCGCCTGCTGGGAGAGGGCGTCGAACGTGACCACCAGACCGACACCAGGCTTCCCGCCCATGTAGCGAGACGAATAGCACGTGGTCGGCCACGAAGTCGCGGCGTTGGCATCGGCGAGCGACAACCCGGCATCGGCGTCGTTCTCGGTGCCATCGCCGCTCGGATCGTATGCACTCACCGTGGCGATGGTGGCCGGGCCGACGATGGCGGCGGTGCTCGGGTCCCGGGTGGGCTGGGCCTCGGGCAGCGCCGTGGTCGATGTGACCGGGTCGCCGCCGCCGAAGTTCATGCTGGTCCACAGCAGGGTGCCGACGATGAGGGCAGCGACGAGCAGCGCTGCCACCACCGTGAACGCGGGGCGCCATTCCTGCGTCAGTCCCTTGGCGGGCTTGCCGCGCTGCGCCATCGCTGCCGGCGTCGGATCGCGTTCGGCGGCGTCGTCCGGCGGCGGTGGCGCTGACGCCACGTGGGCGACCTCGCCCGGAATCGCACCGGTGGACTGCTGGCCGCGCGGGGAGTTCGCCGGCATCGGCGCGTCGGGGGGCCGAGTCGCCCGGGCCCGATCACCGGCTCGTCCGGCGATGTCCGATGGTGCGCGCCGGAGCCGCTTTCCTCCGATGGGACTGACGGGGGAATGCTCGTACGGGGTGGGGTCGATCGCGGGCGGCCCCTCCTTGGCTGCGTCTCGCAGCGTTGTCATCACGTCGGCGCCCGTCGCTGGTCGTTGTGCCGGATTGCGCGCCAGGAGCTGATGGATGGCGACCACGAGCTTTGTCGGGAGTGTCGCACGAAGGCGAGTGAGGTCGGTGGGATCGCGTTGCAGCCGGGCGAGCGCGGTGTCGGCGTCGGTTTCACCCAGGAAGGGCACGCGTCCGGCGAGGCACTCGTACAGCACGAGGCCGAGCGAGTAGAGGTCGGCTCGGCCGTCGAGCTTCTTGCCGCGCACCTGTTCCGGCGACAGGTACTTGGCGGTGCCCATCATGATGTTGTCGCTGGTCAGGTCGGCCTCGGCCGACTGCAGCCCCTTGGCGATGCCGAAGTCGGTCAGCAGCACTCGTCCGTCGGACGTCATCATGATGTTGCCCGGTTTCACGTCGCGATGGACGAAGCCAGCCATGTGGGCATGGTCCAGCGCCGCAGCCACGCAGCTGCCGATGTGGCAGGTGAGTTCGGGGCTCAGCCGCTTCTGGGTGTCGAGAACCTGGCGCAGGCTCTTGCCTTCGACGAGCTGCATGACGACGGCCTGGCGTCCGTCCTGTTCGAACACGTCGTGGACTGCGACGATGTTCGGGTGATTGAGACTGGCCGCCGCGATGGCCTCGCGCCGGAACCGTTCGGCGACGATCGGGTCGGTGGCGAGTGACGGCTTGAGCCACTTGACAGCCACCTTGCGATCCAGCGTGAGGTCGACGGCCAACCAGACCTCGGCCATGCCGCCCTGGGCGAGCATGCGCTGGAGTTCGTACCGCTGCGCGATGACGGTGTGAGCGGGGGGCGGAGCCGTTGCGGACATGACTGACGGCGAACGCTAGCTGTGGTGGACGGCCCGAGGCCGTCAATTCGTCACGGAAGTCGAACTCACCTGATCAGGGGTTGGTGACCTGGAACGCGACCCCGATCGTGCCGCGCCCTCCGTGGGTGCCGATCACCGGACCGATCTCGCCGATGACGATGTCGTCGGTGTGGTACGGCGCGAGCATCTCGACGAAGAGGTCGATGTCGCTGCAATCTGCATGGAGCACCGCCAGGTTCTCGATGTTGCCCTCATAGCTCTTGACGGTGTTGACGAGGTGGGCGAGTGCCTTCGAGCGCGTCCGTTGTTTGCCCGCCTGCTCGACCACGCCGCCGGTGACCTCGATGATCGGTTTGATCGACAACGCAGTTGCGAGCAGGGCCTTCGCGTTGCCGATTCGCCCACCCTTCTTCAGGTTCTCGAGCGTGTCGAGTGCACCGTAGACCCGGGTGCGCTCGACGAGGTCGTGGGCGAGCGCCTCGATGTCGTCGATGTCCGAACCGTCGCGAGCTGCACGCGCGCAGGCCAGCGCGATCGTGCCGAGCCCCATCGAGATCGTGCGGCTGTCGATCACTCGCACATCGAGATCGATCGACGGGTCGTCGTTGATCGATCGTGCGGCGAGCTGAGCGGATTGCATGGTGGCCGACAGCGCCGACGACAACGAGACGACGACGACGCCGGTAGCGCCGTCGGCCGCCGCCGAACGGTAGGTCTGTTCGAACTGACCGGGCGCGGGCGCGGCGGTTTCGGGGAGCGTGTCGGAGTTGACGCAGCGTGTCCAGAACTCGGCGGTCGACAGCTCTTCGCGATCGACGAACTCCTCGTCGCCGAAACGGATGGTGAGCGGGACGATACGGATGCCGAGCTCGTCAGCGAGGCCTTCGGGGAGGTCGCACGAGCTGTCGGTGACGACATGCACGGTGCGCATGGAACGGTCGGCGGTCGGGTTCATCGAGTCAGTCACAGGGCATCCGAGCCTACTTTGCTGCTGCTGGGGTGACGCTCCCGACCGTCGTCGGCCAGTTCAGCACGGCGTCGGTTCCGCCAGTGCGTGAACCACCACGTCAACAGCACCAGCACGAAACCGCCCGTCAGCACCTGGCCGAGCCCGGTGAGCGCCGTGACTCGAGCCGTCAAGGTGACCGGTTCACCGAGCGCCTCGCCGGCGGGGGTGGACACGACGAGGTTGATCGACGAGGTTCCGTTGGCGTCGGCGTCGACGGGTATGACCACGCTGGTCTCATCGAGTGGTAGCAGCCTCACCCGTTGATCGCCGTCGGGAAAGGTGATCTTCGACGCGTCGAGCGCAACGACGACGTCGAGCGGTTCGTCGAGGGTGTTGCCGATGCTGATCTCGATCGTGCCGCTGCGGCCGGTCAGTGTGAAGGTGAACGGCTCGGGTAGCCGCACGGCCTGTTTCAACGCGTCGGCCTCGGCCCGCAGCGCCGCGGTTTCCGCTTCGACGTCGGCATCGGAGTACCCCGTCGAGACGAGGGTCTCGAGTTCCGCCGCCCATGCTGCCGGGCGCGGATCGTCGGGTGGAAGCATCGACGCTGCGCTGGCGAGTTCGAGCGCGGTCGCGTCGATCAGTTCGACTCGCGCGGCGAGCGATGGCCCGGCCACCTCGGGGAGTTGCACCGTCACCGGCACTCCGTTGTCGAGGGCCACATCGGTGACGCCGGTGAGAGCAGAGGCCGGTGTGAAACGAACCGAGGGGGTCGTCGTGACGAGTTCGATGAGCGCGTCGAGCAGACGTGGATCGGGACTGCCCAGATCGGGCGTGGTGAGGACGCTGCTGCGTCGAGCTGGAGCGGTCGGTCGATCCGCCGACGCTGACGCCACAGCGTCCTCGACGGCCTGCTCGATCAGCATCCCGGCGAGTGTCTGAACACCCCACTCGATCGACGTCGACAGCGCCAGGATGCGGTCGGCGGCGCGCGGTGTGAGTTGTTCGGACAGTGGATCGACGACGAGGAACGGCAAGGTGCCACCGTCGGGGAGTTGGGCCTCGATGAATCGGTCGGTCGGCGCTGGTTCGTCACTGATCGTCTCCGAGTACAACTCGGCGCTGATGACCACGAAGCGAGTGCCGAGGTCACGCAGGTGCTGTGCCCCGCCGGCGCTCAATCGATCGGTGGTCATCCAGACGTCGCGCCGCGAGGGCGTGGTCGGGACTGCCTCGGTGAGGACCTCCTCGCCGGCGCGGACCAACCTCGTGTAGGAGTCGGCGCGGTCAGCGGCAACCGCTGATGACACATCGAGTGGCAACAGCGGCAACGCGACCAACTCGTCGCCCGCGAGCGATGTGGCCAGTCGCTGCGAACCGGCCGGAGTAGCGGCTTCCTCCGCGATCAGGGTGGGAGGGACTTCGAGTGTCACCGGAGCGTCGAGTCGGGCGGCGAGGTCGATCGCTTCGGCGAGCCGAGCACCGGCGAGCTCGACCTCCGCCGCATCGGCCGGTGGCGCAGGGGCGGGCGTCACGCTGACGACCGAGAGATCGATCGGCGGTGCCACCTCGACCGCGGTGTCGCCGGCGCCGGCAAGCCGTTGGATCACGGTGCCTGCCGTGGCGACGACGTTGCGTTCGGCGCGGTCACCGATGAGCACCTGCACACGCAGCGGGTGGATGCCTGGGCGGTCCAACTTCAGTCGCGTCTCGACGCTGTCGACCACATCGGTGCCGATGTCGAGGGTGAGGTCGACGGTGCCGTCGTCGTTGCGCACGAGCAGTGGCCGTGCGTCGAATGCGACACCGTCGACGGGGTCTCCTGCAAGCTCACGGAAGGCATCGGGGTCGACGTCACTCCCGACCAGGGGTTCGACGTTGTCGATGCGCGTGAGCGGGGGATAGTTGGTCACTTCGATGGTGAGCGCGATGGGTTCCGGTTCGGGATCGGGCGTGACGTCGGGTGCGCTGTCCGCCGGGGTCGGTGTTGCAGCCGGCGGGGGAATCAGCTCGAGTGGGTCACCGTCGAGGCCGGTGAGCAGGTAGCGGAGTCCGATGTCACCGTTGGGATCGATGGCGAAGCGCTGCTCGACCAGTTCGAGCCGCACTTCGTTCGTCGACTGGTCGGGTCGGGACGGGTTCGAGATCGCCGACGTTCCCGCCGGGGATGCGGCGAGCAACGCGGCGAGGCCGATGGCGGCGAACCACACCCGTCGAGCGTCTCGCCGTACCACTCTGTTCATCGCAGTGCTCGTTCGAGGATCAGTAACGTCCCGGGTTGTCGTTCGAATCCGACGGAGTCGTACAGGGCAAGTGCGGCGTGGTTGTTCGCAGCGGTGTTGACCATCACGTCGGACACGCCGCGGCGGGACATCCAACGCACCGCATCGTCGATCAGCAGGTGTGCGAACCCATGGCGCCGTGCGCTCGGATCGACGGCCAGTCGTTGGATGTATCCGGACCGGTCGGCGCGGCCGCTGATCGAGAACGCCACCATCCGACCGTCGACATCGATGCTTCGAGAGCGGTGATAGGGCGTGGCGGTCATGATGTCGCCGAGGGCCGAGGCGTCGTTGGCCCATGGCGACGCGAACGACCGCCGATCGATGGCAGCTGCCTCGGACAGCATCGTCGGACGCAGCCGCCGGAGCCGGACTGCCCCGCGAGCCGGTGGGTTCGTCCTTGGCGTTGCCGACCGCGTCAGCAGTGCCAACGAGTCGGCCACCTGGAAGCCGGATTCGAGGAAGGCGCCGGTGGCGTTCGGGAACAGCGCCCCGGTGCGCACGAGTCGGGCGCCGAGTTCCGTCGCGTCAGCGATCCAGTCGCCGACGTCGGATGTCGTCGGCACCATCTGGTGATCCAGCAGCACGAGGTGCGCGACACCTTCGTCGTACGGCCAACGCCCGAGGCGGGCGCGTGCGGGACGGGCGGCCGCCAGACTGCTCACAGCCCATGAACGTACTCCGGCGCGGTGTCAGCGTCGGCGTCACCCGCCGGCTGCGTTTCGTCACGACGGGTGGGGTCGCTCGTAGCCTGGCGGTCGTGGTTCCCGAACGTCTGACACCCGTCCTGCGCGAGTTGGCACCGCTCGCCGCACGGTTCCGCGAGGCTGGGCACCGGTTGTATCTCGTCGGAGGCACGGTTCGCGACCTGTTCGTGGCGTCGGGGCGCGACGACTTCGATCTCGACCTGACCACCGACGCTCGGCCCGCAGAGATCAAGCGATGCCTCGAAGGGTGGGCCGATGCGATCTGGACCCAGGGGGAGAAGTTCGGCACGATCGGTGCCCTCGTGCGCGATTCCACGACTGGATTCGAGCGGACCTACGAGATCACCACGTTCCGCGCCGAGGCCTACACCGACGAGTCGCGTAAACCGCACGTGGTGTTCGCCGACGACATCGAGGCTGACCTGTCGCGCCGCGACTTCACGGTGAATGCGATGGCACTGGAATTGACCGGCGACGACGACACCCCGATCCTGATCGATCCGTTCGACGGCGCGGTCGATCTCGCAATGCGTGTTCTGCGTACGCCGATCGGACCGCATGTCAGCTTCAGCGATGACCCGTTGCGCATGTTGCGCGCCGCTCGGTTCATCGCCGGCTACCAACTCGTCCCGACGGCGGAGTTGGTCGAGGCGGTCACTGAGATGGCCCCGCGGCTCGAGATCGTGTCGGCGGAGCGCATCCGTGACGAACTCGACAAGCTGCTGGTCGTCGACCATCCGGCCGCCGGCTTGTGGTTCATCGTCGACACGGGCCTTGCCGACCAGTTCCTGCCGGAGTTGCCGGCGATGCGCCTCGAACACGATCCGATCCATCGGCACAAGGACGTGTTGACGCATTCGATCGCTGTCGTCGAGAACGTTCGTCCACCGCACGAGCACCCGACGGTCGCGGCAGGTGAGCGACCCGAATTCGACTTCCGACGGACCCGGTTGGCGGCGCTGTTCCACGATGTCGGCAAACCTCGAACCCGGGGGTATCTCGAGGGCAAGGGCACCACGTTCCACCACCACGACGCTGTCGGAGCGCGCATGACTCGCAAGCGCATGAACGCTTTGCGGTACTCGAACGACGACGTGGCCGCAGTGACCGACCTCGTGGCGCTTCACCTGCGGTTCCACACCTATTCGATGGGGTGGTCCGATTCGGCGGTGCGACGGTACGTACGTGACGCCGGCGACCTGCTCGGCGAACTGAATGTGTTGACGCGTTGTGACTGCACCACCCGCAACGAGAAGAAGGCGGCGCGGCTGTCGAAACGGATGGACGAACTGGAGGAACGCATCGTCGAACTCGAGGCGGCCGAGGAATTGGCAGCATTGCGCCCCGAACTCGACGGCAACGCGGTGATGGAGCATCTGGGCGTCGGTCCGGGTCGGGAGGTCGGCGAGGCGATGACGTTCCTGATGGACATCCGCCTCGACGAAGGGCTCCTCGGCGACGACGAGATCCGTCGTCGCCTCGACGTCTGGTGGTCCGCTCGCTGAATGCCCCGATCGTCGACGCCGGCGGTTCTATCGTTGGACGGTGATCTCCGGCGACGTCGATGACAGCGACACCGAACTTGCCGCGCTGTTGTCGCCCACCGAGCGTCAATATCGCGCCTGGTGGCTGATCCTGCCGATCGTGGCGGTGTCCGCTGCACTCATCGTGTTGGCGGGGATGCGAGCAGGTGCAGACCCGGGCCCCGAGACGATCGGCGTCGTCGTCGGCATCGCACTGCTCGCTCTGGTCGCCATCGTTGCCACCGTGCTCGAGTCGCGCCGGATCGGGCGTCGCTTCCAGCGCACGATCACCGAGCTGTCACGGACCCAGTCCGAGATCCGCCGTCTCCTCGACGACCTGCCCGACGCCGTGATGGGCCTGAACGATCGCGGCATCATCGAGTCGGCGAACCAGCGCGCCGCCGTCCTCACCGGCCGGACGATCGACGAACTCGTCGGGCGCGCCTTCCTGGAGATGATCCGCGACAACGACCGCGACTCGGTCACCGAACGCTGGCACTTCGATCAGGCGACCCCGGGGCCGCTCGACATGACGGGCGACATCACCGGGCCGATCGGCAACCACGTGGTGTTCGAGTTGGTCGACGCGTACGGCGAGCCCCATCTGGTCGAAGCATCGCTTCACCGCCCGTCGGTGTCCGACGGGCGAGGCGGTGGCCTGGTCGTGTTGTTGCGCGACGTCACCGATCGTGCCCGCACGACCGTTGCGCTCGAGCAGGCTCGCCGTCGGTTCCAGCAGGCGTTCCACTCTGCGCCGACGGGAATGGCGCTGGTGCGTCTCGACGACAGTCGCATCGTCGACGCCAATCAATCGCTCGCCGACATGCTCGCGCGACCGTTGTTGTCGCTGATCGGAGCGGGCATCCGCGAGATCACCCATCCCGACGACTTGCGCGCCGCCGCGACGCAGCGAGCGCGCCTCGAGTTGGGCATCGCCGACACGTACCTGCTCGAGCAGCGATACCTGCGCAGCGATGGTGATTTCGTGTGGGCTCGTACGCGGGTGTCGGTCACCGAGGACGAAGGTGTTGCGCTGGCGATCACCCACATCGAGGATGTGACCGACCAACGGATGGCTGCCGAGCAGTTGACCCACGCGGCCACGCACGACGGACTCACCGAGTTGCCCAACCGCGCGGCACTCGTCGAACGCCTCGACGAACTGCTTGCCCGAGCCGGCGTCGGTGAGGTGTCGGTGCTGTTCATCGATCTCGACAACTTCAAGGTGGTCAACGACAGCCTCGGTCACGGCATCGGCGACGAACTCCTCCGCCAGATCGCCGGGCGGTTGCGCCACGTGATGCGCGACACCGACCGCCTCGCGCGCTTCGGCGGCGACGAGTTCGTGGTGTTCGTCGACGGCGGTGTCGACCCCGCCATCGTGGCCGAGCGGCTGCGACGAGCGGTGCAGCAACCCGTGGTCATCGATGAACACGAACTGGTGGTGACCGCCAGTATCGGGTTCGCCGTCAACTCCAGCGCCGAGCTCACCGCCGACGAGCTGTTGCGAGATGCCGACGCCGCGATGTATCGAGCCAAGGCCGCCGGGCGTGACCGTGTCGAGGCGTTCACCGAGGAGACCCGGGCGGCGTCGGTCGCCGCGCTGCAGACCTCGGGCGAACTGCGTCGCGGTCTCGAGCGCGGCGAGGTCGTGCCCTACTTCCAACCGATCGTCGATCTCGAGGGCGGCCAGGTGGTGGGCTTCGAGGTGTTGGCACGGTGGTTGCATCCGGATCGGGGTCTGCTCGTGCCCGGCCAGTTCCTGCCGATGGCGGAGGAGTCCGGGCTGATCGTCGACCTCGGTGCTCGGATCCTTCGCGACGCGCTTGCCCAACTCGCGCACTGGCGGGCGGTCGGACTGCGATTCGCTGCGTGTTCGCTGTCGATCAACGTGGCCACTCAACAGCTGATCGACGGCCGCTTTCTCCATGTCGTCCACGACGCGTTGGGTGAGACCGGCATCGACGCCGACTCGCTCTGGCTGGAGATCACCGAAACAGCGTTGATGGCCGACACGAACGCCGCGGGCCGGGCGCTGCGTGACCTGCGTGGTCTCGGTCTGCACCTGTCCGTCGACGACTTCGGGACGGGATACTCGTCGCTGACGTACCTGAAGCGATTCCCGGTCGAGGCGATCAAGGTCGACCGTTCGTTCGTCACGGGGCTCGGCCTCGAGGCCGACGACACCTCGATCGTCGAAGCGGTGGTCCGCCTCGGGCACTCACTCGGCTTGACGGTGGTCGCCGAGGGCGTCGAGACCCCACTGCAGCTCAACCGCCTTCGCGAATTGGGCTGCGACAAGGGCCAGGGCTACCTGTTTGGCCGTCCCCGCCCCGCTGGAATCACGGCCACCGAACGCGCTGACGCTTGACGTCCACCACCTGCCAGGCACATCGCGCAGGTGACCCGTTGTGTGCGGTCAGGAGCCTTCTTTGCGAGCGCGCAGGATGAGCGTGGCCGGTGCCGGAGCGTCGGCGGTGGCGCCGAGTTCGAGCAGCTGATCGACGCGGAAGTTCGAGCGCGTCAGCGCTGTGAACCACTCGCCGATCGTGCGGGCGCCGGTGCCGTAGGGATGCTCGGGTGAGATGTCGGCATAGGGGTGCGGCATCGAGAGCACGAGTGGCATGCTCGGCTTGAGGATGCGATGCACCTGGCGCAGGAGACGTCCGAGATCGTCGACACGGTCGATCGTGTGCGCGGCGAGGACGACCTCACATGACGTGGAGGCGACGTCGCCCAGGTCGGCGAGGTCGGTCTCGAGGCACTGCACCAGCAGTTCGGCATCGGTTGCCCGTCGCCGGGTTTCTGCGATGCGCTCGGCGTCGGTGTCGATCGCGATCGACTTCGCTCCCGCGCGTGCGAAGGCGAGCGAGTTGAACCATGGTGAGATGCCGAGCTCGACGGCACGTCGACCGTCACTCACCTCCCCGCACAGTCTGAGTTCGTCGTCTCCCGGCGTGCCGGGCCCGTAGTTGATGTCTGCGACCACGATGCCAGTGTGCCTGCTCGGCGAGGCGTCATCGGGGATCGACCGGAGATCACGGTGGGCCGGTGTGAGCCGATAGTGTCGGCGGCCATGGCGTTCACGGTCGGCGCACTCCGCGGGTCCGATGGCTCGCGCGGCCTGGTCGACCACCGACTTGCTCGTCGGATGCTGATCAGCCAGGTCAAGAAGGGCCGGGTTCCGCTCGACCAGGTGTGCGACGCCCACCCCGAATTGATTCGCGCCGCCCGGAACGTCGGCACGCAGACCTCGACCCGTTGCCCGATCTGCGAGGAGGCCGACTTGAAGCTGGTCACCTACGTGTTCGGCCCGCGGTTGTCGGCTCAGGGACGGTGCGTGTCGACCGCGAAGGAGATGCGCCAGCTGAACGATCGTTCCGAAGAGCTGAGCGCCTACGTCGTCGAGGCGTGCGTCGAGTGCCGCTGGAACCACTTGCTCCGGGTGATCCCGGTCGGTGGGCGGCGCGCCGCAACGCGCGCCTCTCGATGATCGGCCGTTCGTCGGGGTTCGCGATCATCACTGCAGCGCTCCTCACGGTGACCGCGTGCGCCGACGACGCCGTCAGTGTCACCGACGACCCGGCCGTCGCCACGACTCCCTCGGACATCGGCGACGAGTCGACCTCGGAATCGGTGCCGGATCCGGCCGTCGTCCAGGGCCGGCAGCCGGAGGGGTTCACCACGATCCAGGCGCTCATCACCGAGCCTGACGGTGAGGTGTGCGAGGTGTGCCTGTGGCTCGCCGGCGATACCGACGAACACGGCCGCGGCCTGATGGGTGTCACCGATCTCGGCGATCCGGTCGGCATGGCCTTCCGATTCGACGAACCGAGGCTGGGCTCGTTCTACATGTTCCAGACGCCGACGCCGCTCTCGATCGCCTGGTTCGCCTTCGGCGGATTCCACATCGGAGCGACCGACATGGCCCCGTGCCTCGACACTCCCGCCGGCGAGTGCGCGCTGTACTCGCCGGGTGTCGAGTACGACCTCGCGATCGAGGTGTTCCAGGGTGGCCTCGAGCCGTTGGGTCTGGTTCCCGGTTCGCGCGTCGAGCTGATCGAGGGCTCCGAAGCCGATGGCTGTCCACTCGATTCGTAGCGCCGCGGGCCGGTGATGCACGACGCACACGGCGACGGCGACGGCGGTCGGAATCCCGGCGGCGTGGTCCTGGAGTTGACAACTCGCCCCACCCCGCCTATTTTTCTGATTGGTTAATTAACCGATCCAGAAATTTGGAGGGGACGCCGGTCCGTGACCATCACCACCGCCACGCTCGACGAGGATCGTCTCGACGACACGTTCGCCGCGTTGGCGAACTCGACTCGTCGCGCGATCCTCGCCCGACTCGCTCAGGGCGAGGCAACGGTCAACGACCTCGCCGCACCGTTTGCCTTGACGCTGCCGGCGATCTCCAAACACATCAAGGTGCTCGAGCACGCAGGCCTGGTCACTCGCGGCAGACGAGCGCAGTTCCGGCCATGCACCCTCGATGCCACCCGGCTCGCCGAGGTGTCCGACTGGGCCGAGCAGTACCGCCACATCTGGGACGATCGCTTCGATCGCCTGGACACCTACGTCCGAGATCTGCGACAGATCCACGACCAGAAGGAGCCACACTCATGACCGACACCAAGAGCGTTCGGATCGAACGCACCTTCGACGCACCCATCGACCTCATCTGGGTGATGTGGACCGACGCCGAACACTTCGCCAACTGGTATGGCCCGCAGGGTGCCCGGATTCCGAAGGCCGACATGAACGTCACCGTCGGAGGCGGCCGGCACATCGCCATGGAGATGGACACCCCTGACGGGACGATGCAGATGTTCTTCGTCGGTGAATACCTCGAGGTCGACCCGACGACACGCCTCGTCTACACCGAGCGAATGGCGGATGCCAACGGCAACGCCCTGACCTCCGAGCAGATGGGCATGCCCGCCGGGGCACCCATGGAGACCTCGGTCGTGGTGGAACTCGTCGCACTCGGCGAGCGCACCAGCATGGTGATGACCCACATCGGTGTGCCCGCCGGCTCTCCGGGCGGGCAAGGTTGGGAGATGGCGATCGACAAGATGACGGCACGGGTCGCCGAACTCACTCGCTGACCGCTCGCCGTCGCCACGGCGGCCACGGTCGCACCACCGCAGGAGTGCCCCGGAACTCTGTGACAGCCCCTCTCTATCGTTGGCGGCATGTCACCGAACGCGACGCCAGTGCGCACCGATAAGGTAGGCGGGTCCATATTGGCCCTGCCCCACACCGGGGCTCCCACTACGAGGCTGTCATCAGGCGCTCGTGGGGGATCCGAAGGGAGGAAACACGCATGATGCGTGCATACGAAATGATGATCATCATCGACGGCGACGTCGATGACCCCAAGGCGCAGTCCTGGATGAAGACGGTGACCGACGGTGTCGCCACTGCCGGCGGCGAACTCCACGGCAAGATCGATTGGTGGGGCAAGCGCCAGTTCGCCTATCCGATCAACAAGAAGCCGTCGGGTTACTACCTGGTCGCCGAGATCGTGGCTCCGGCCGGATCACTCGACGAACTCGAGCGCACGCTCCGTCTCGCAGACGATGTCGTCCGTCACAAGCTCATCCGTCTGCCCGAGGCCGAGGCGGAGCGCCGCGGCATGGCAGTGAGCGCTGCCTGAGCGCAGCGGCCAAGCAAAGGGGAACAACATGGCATCTGAGAACAGCGTCACGCTGGTCGGCAACCTCACGAAAGATCCCGAGCTGCGTTACACGACCGGTGGTCGTGGCGTCGCCAGCTTCGGTCTGGCCGTCAACCGCCGGTACCAGGTCAACGGAGAATGGCAAGAGCAGGTCTCGTTCTTCAACATCGTCGCCTGGGGCGACCTGGGAGAGAACGCCGCCGCCAGCCTCAACAAGGGCAATCGCGTCGTCGTCACCGGTCGCTTGGAGCAGCGCTCCTACGAGACCAAGGAGGGCGAGAAGCGCAACGTCACCGAAGTGATCGCCGACGAACTCGGCCCGAGCTTGCGCTGGGCGCAGGCCCAGGTCGAGCGCATCAGCCGCGACGACGCCACCAGTGGTGGTGGCGGTGGTGGCGGCGCACGCAGCGCCCCCGATCCCGTGTACGGCGACGAAGAGCCGTTCTGAGCCCCGTCCACAGCATTGATGATCTGATTTTCCAGTCGTAAGGAACCACCATGGCAAGCAAGAAGAACAAGGCGCGCAGCGCCCGTGACCTGAACCCACGCAAGTTCAAGAAGAAGACCAGCGTCCTCGTCATCGAGAAGGTCGAGTACATCGACTACAAAGACGTCGATCTGCTGCAACGCTTCATGAGCGATCGCGCCAAGATCAAGAACCGTCGTGTTGCCGGCAACACGCTGCAGCAGCAGCGCGAGATCGCCAACGCCGTCAAGGTTGCCCGCGAGATGGCGTTGCTGCCGTACGCGAAGCGCGTCGCCTCCACCCGCACCGGTGGCCGCGGTCGCGACGGGGGTCGTGACGGCGGTCGTGACGGGGGTCGTGATCGCGATCGCGACACCAACTTGAGCGACGACGCGAGGGACACCACGGTGGTCGAGACCATCGACGGCGCCGAGGGCACCGAGTCGACCGACGTGATCGACGTGACCGAGACCGAGGAGGTCTGAGCGATGAAGATCATCCTCCGCTCCGATCTCGACGGCCTGGGCAAGCGCGGCGACATCGTCGACGTGGCCGATGGGCACGCTCGCAACTTTCTGTTCCCGAAGGGTCATGCGATCGCAGCGTCCGACGGTGCCGTCGAGCAGGCCGGCAAGATGCGTCAGTCCCGCGACCAGCGCGACTCGAGTGCTCGTGAAGCCGCAACTCAGATCGCCAGCACGCTCGTTCCCAAGGTGATCACGATCACCAGCAAGGCCGGACCCGAGGGCAAGCTCTTCGGCTCGGTCACCGCTGCCGACGTCGTCGCCGCCGTACACGAGCAGACCGACATCGAACTCGATCGCCGCCAGGTCGACGTCGACGTCATCAAGACGACCGGTCAGCACACGGTCACCGCGTCGCTGCACAACGACGTGTCGTTCCCGATCACGATCGACGTCGTCGCCGCCGAGTGACGTCCCGCGCCGAGCCGCCCTCGGCGGCCCGGCCGATGATTTCGAAAATTGGGCAGTCCGGCTGACCCTTCGCGCCTGTCCACAGATGCATCCACAGCCAGTTGTCCACCGATTCCGACGGTTGTCCACAGCCGGTCAACAGCGAAAACCCAGGGTTGTTCCTCTTCCGCCACACAGGAACTCCCTGGAAGAGTGGGGTCCCCATGTCGATCGACCAACAATTCGGAACCAGCCGGAACGAACGAGGCAACGCTGCGCCGAATCGCAGCGGTCGAGTCCCTCCCCACAACCTGCAGGCCGAGGAGTCGGTGCTCGGCGCGCTGCTGCTGAGCCGTGATGCGATTGGCATCGTCGGTGAAGCGGGCCTGGGCGTGCGTGACTTCTACAGCCCTGCGCACCAGCACGTCTTCGACTCGATCCGCTCGCTGTACTCGTCGTCGGGGCCAGTCGACGTGGTCACCGTCGCCGACGAACTCCGGCGTCACGGTCTCCTCGACGAGATCGGTGGCATCGAGCGGCTGAACGATCTGCAGAACGCGACGCCGTCGGTGTCGGGCGCCGAGCACTACGCCCGGATCGTGATGGACACCGCATTGTTGCGCCGGTTGATCCATACCGCGGGCGAGATCACCGATCTCGCGTTCTCCGAGCCCGACGACGTCACCAAGGCTGTCGATCTCGCCGAGTCGAAGATGTTCGAAGTCGCCGAGGACCGAGTGGTCGACTCGACTCGGCCGATCCAGGAACTCCTCAACATCGCGATGGACCAGCTCGAGGAGAACTACGAGCGAGGCGACACGATCACCGGCGCCGCCACCGGCTACGACGACCTCGACGAACTGCTGTCGGGTCTTCAGCCGAGCACCCTCAACATCGTCGGCGCGCGGCCGGCCATGGGAAAGACCGCGTTCGGACTGGGCATGGCGACGCACATTGCGAAGCATTCGGCGAAGCCGGTGCTGGTGTTCTCGCTCGAGATGGGTCACTCCGAGCTCACGCAGCGCATCCTGTCCAGCGAGGCCAAGGTCGACTCGACCAAGCTGCGCACCGGCAAGCTGAGCGAGAGCGACTGGTCGAAGATCGGCCTCGCAGTGGGACGGCTGGAAGTGCCGTTGTTCCTCGACGACAACCCGCAGGTGACCGTGATGGAGATCCGGGCCAAGGCCCGTCGCATCAAGGCGCAGCACGGCGGGCTGGCATTGATCATGATCGACTACCTCCAGCTGATGAGCGGAAGCGGGAACTCCGAGAACCGCCAGCTCGAAGTCAGTGAGATCAGTCGAAACCTCAAAGTGCTGGCGCGCGAACTCGAAGTGCCGATCGTGGCGCTCAGCCAGCTCAGTCGAAACCTCGAAGCCCGTTCCGACAAGCGTCCGATGCTCGCCGACCTTCGCGAATCGGGCTCGTTGGAGCAGGACGCCGACGTGGTGATGTTCCTGTATCGCGACGAGGTGTACAACCCGGAGTCGCCCGACAAGGGTTCTGCCGAGGTGATCGTGTCGAAGCACCGTTCCGGCCCGATCGGCACCAAGCGCCTGGTGTTCCTCGGTCAGTACACGCGCTTCGACAACGCCGCCCGCTCGATGTGAGGTGTGACATCTGGGGTCAGACCCCAGATGTCGCAATTCACCAGTGGCGCAGGTCGATGGGCCAGCGGTCGCGGATCGTGTCGCCGTCGACGAGCCAGAACTGCTCGTGGCGGGCGACTGTCGGGTCGACGTGCGACGGCCAGATGCGCACGCGGTCGCCGACGTTCCAGTCGGTGAGTTCACGCGGCATCAGCGTGATGTGTTCGTCAGAACAGAAGAACACGTCGCCCTCGCCCCACGACGGGTTGCCGTGGTCCATGCCGAGCGCCTTGAGCCCGCAGTCGGCAATGATCCACCCCTTCGAGCTGACCGAGATCACGGTGGCGAGCACCGACAGCGCCTTCTCGAATGGCATCTCGAGCTCGTCGTACTGGGTGTCCATCAGCGTGTAGGAGCCGGCCTGGATCTCGGTGCACCAGGTGTTGAGATCCCAGGTGCCCGTACCGCCGCCGGACACGATGTCGCCGCCGACCAGCTCCTTTGCTCGCAGTAGGATCTCCATCGCACGTTCGACCTTCTCGCGTTTCGCGTCACGGTCGTGCACCATCATCAGGTGGCCCTCGTAGCCCATCACGCCGCGGACGTCGAGGCCGCCAGCGCGGGCACGGTCGGCGAGCCGGCCCGAGTCGTCGACGTCGCAGCCGCAGCGCGGGAGGCCGACATCGATGTCGACGAGCACCGAGCGAACCCCGCCGTTGATTGCGGCGTCGAGCGTGGCATCGGAGTCGATCGCCACGGTGATGTTTGCCCGCTCCGCCAGCGCGCCGAGTCGAGTCGCGTCGAGTGTCTCGTTCGCGAGGAGGAGGTCGTCGGTCAGGCCTGCGGCCACGAGACCTTCGAGTTCGCGCGGCGTCGCCGCACAGAAGTTGTGGTGCCCATCGGCGTCGAGGCGCTTGGCCATGTCGGTCGACTTGAACGCCTTCACATGGGGGCGCAACTTCGCACCGGGGAGCACGGCGTCCATCGCTGCGAGATTTCGGTCCAACGTCGCAACGTCGATCAGCAGCGCAGGCGTGATCAGCTCGGAGGTGGAGGACGGGTCGGCACGCATCGTGCCATCCTCGCGTGCCCAGTGATCCGAAATGTGCGCAACCCTGCCCGCGGGTGATCACGCCATGCGCACGTTTCGGGTTGGGGCTCGGGTTGGGGCTCGCGAGCGGCAGTTACCGTGAGGGCGTGCAGCTCGATCTCGACTTCGTCCGCTCCCAGTTCCCCGCGTTCGGTCGCCCGATCAACGATGGCCAGTCGTTCTTCGAGAATGCCGGCGGGTCGTTCGCCTGTCGCCAGACCATCGACGCGATGCACGAGTACTACACCGATCTGAAGGTGCAGCCGTACAGCGAGTTCGAGTCGTCGGCGCGGGCAGGCGAACTGATGGATCGCTCACGAGAGCGGTGGGCGGATGCCCTCGGCGTCGAGGCTCGGGAAGTCGTGTTCGGACCATCGACGACGGCCAACACCTACGTGCTCGCCCACGCCTTCGCCGACGTGCTCGAGGCCGGCAACGAGGTCATCGTCACCAACCAGGACCACGAGGCCAACACCGGCGCGATCCGACGAGCGGCCGAACGGGTCGGCTGCACGATCAAGGAATGGCGGATCGATCCCGACACCGGCCTGCTCGACATCGACCAGTTCGAGTCGCTGCTCAGCGAGCGGACCGGGCTCGTCACCGTCCCGCACGCATCGAACATTGTCGGTTCGGAGAACGACGTCACGCGCATCACGCAGCTCGCCCATGCAGTCGGCGCACGGGTGATCGTCGACGGTGTGTCGTTCGCCCCACACTCGCTGCCCGACGTCGCAGCAATTGGCGCCGACGTCTACCTGTTCAGTCTCTACAAGACCTACTCGGTGCATCAGGGCCTGATGGTCGTGCGCGCCGGGCTGATGGCAGAGCTGCCGAACCAGAGTCACTTCTTCAACGACAACGTGACCGACAAGCGCCTCAACCCGGCAGGTCCCGATCACGCTCAGGTCGCATCAGCGGGAGCGGTGCTCGACTACGTCGAAGCACTGCATCGTCACCACGGCGGATCGGCGAGCGACGGCCTACACGCGTCGGCCGCCGGTGCGTCGGCACTGTGGCGTGCTCACGAGGACTCGCTGACCCCACGTCTGCTGGACGCGCTGGCCGGTCGCGACGATGTCCGGCTGCTCGGCCCCGCCACGCTCGACGCCGTCGCCGGGCACCGCTGCCCGACCGTTGCGTTCAGCCCGCTCGCCCGAGACCCCCAGGACGTCGCACACGAACTCGTCGCACGCGGTGTGCAGACGAGCTCCGGTCACTACTACGCCGCGCGCGTTCTCGATGGGCTCGGCGTCGACCCCGATCGCGGCGTCGTTCGCCTGTCGTTCGTGCACTACACCTCGCCTGCCGATGTCGACCGCGCCGTCGACGCGCTCGCCGCAGCCCTCGGCTGACGACGTGCGCTGACGGCACAGAGTTCGGGACCAAAGACCCTGCCGTCGTCGCCCAACGACGCGGATATTGGAACAACGTTCCAAGACTGGAACGATGTTCCAATCAGAAAGCTGGTCTCGTCATGGCTGAATTCCTCGCGCAGTACTCGATCCAACGCTGGATGGAGATGTGTCCTCAGGGCTACCTCGAAGACACCGTCCACGGCCACGAGCCCGATGCCACCGAGCCCGAGGCATTGCTGGCCGACGACGACGAGCGCGAAGCGGCGATTCGCACCACGGTCAGCCTGGTGGTCGGCGAACGCTGCGCCCTCGCGGCGTCATCGGGTCTCGTCAACGCCGCACCCGACTACCCGAGCAAGCGGTTCCTCGCCACGCAGACCCTCGACGAGGCCCGCCACGTCGAGATCTTCACGCAGCGCCTGTTCGACCTCGGGGTGAAGAAGGACGACCTCGAGTCGACGATCGACCGCTACGCCAATCCGAACCTCGTCAAATTCGCCGAAGTCCTCCTGGAGAAGGTCGACGCCGGCGACTTCGTGGCGGGTGTGGTCGGGCAGAACATCGTCCTCGAAGGCATGGCCTTCACCGTCTTCGAACTGCTCGAAGCCGGCAACCGTGAGTTCAACCCCAAGTTCTCCCAGACGCTCAAGGGCACGATCGCCGACGAGCGCCGCCACGTCGGCTTCGGCGAGAACCGCATCGGGTCGCTGATCGCACAGCACCCGGAGAAGAAGTCCGAGATCGAGAAGATGCAGCAGGAGATGGCGTACTACATGCTCGCCACCTTCAGTGACTCGTTCAGCGACCCCGATCGCAAGCCGAATCCGGCCGCCTCGCAGGGCGCCGAGGCCGACTTCCACGGCACCAACCTCGCCACCGCCACCCCGGAGGAGATGGAAGCGGTACTCGCGAACACGGTGATCGGTGAGTTCAAGACCCGCCTCGCGCGTGTCGGCCTGGAGTACCAGACCCCCACCGTCCCCGTTCCGGCATGACCGACACCACCACGCGGACGGACACCGACGACTTCGACCCGCACGCACTTGCGGAGCAGGCCTTTCTCGACGAGGTCCACTCGTTCCAGTTCTGGTTCGACTCGATCGAGGGCTACCTCACCGACCGCCCGTACGGGCGACGCGGGACGACCGACGAGGATCCGATCGACGACCGGCGTCGAGAGCGCCTGATCACCACGTTGTGCAACTACGCGGTTGGCGAGACAGCCGCGCTCGAAGGTGCCGCCGGTCTCGTGCAACTGGCACCCGACCGGAACTCGAAGATCTTCATGGCCACCCAGGTGGCTGACGAGGCGCGTCATCTGGAGGTCTTCCTGCACCGTCTACGCGAACTCGGCGTTGCCGACCCCGAGTCGGAGATCGAACGCCGAGCACAGCCGGCGCTGGTCGACTTCAAGGGAGCGCTGCTCGACCTCGTTGACGGCGGCGACTGGCAGGCGGCGGTCTTTGCGCAGAACGTCATCCTCGAAACAATGGAGTACACGGTGTTCCGTCTCCACGCGGCCAACGCCGACGCCGTCACCCGCGACGTGCTCGCCGGCGTGATCGCCGACGAACGACGACATGCCGGCTTCGGCGAGAACGACCTGGGGCGCAGCCTCGCGGTCGATCCGTCCGGCCGGGCACGGCTGCGCGAGATCCGCTCGCAGCTCGACCCGATGGTCCTCGGCGTGTTCGAAGGGGCGCTCGACGACGTCGGCGCTCCGACCGACGAGCGGCACCGTCTGGCCGGCGAGTACCTCGACACGGTCGAACGACTGGGGCTCACCTGATGACCGACGTCGACGTCTCGGCCCCGGAGATCACGTCGGACACCACGCGACAGCGCTATGAGTTGGAGGAGATGGGCTTCAAGGAGGTCCCGAAGAAGTGGCGGAAGTTCTACCGCTACTGGCAGGGCCCCGACGACACGCTTGCACCCAACGAGGTGATCTGTCCGGTGTGCAAGGTGGTCATCCGGGCGACTCGTGAGCTCCGTCCGGGGGACAAGGTCTACTGCATGCCGTGCATGTCGCGCATGGTGGTCGTCGTCGGCGAGAACGGACGCCTCGAGGCCGACGTCGTCTTCTGACCTTCTGCGGGTCGGATACGTCCGCCCGACGACGATGTGGTCCATGCTGTAGCCGTGACTGCAACCGTCGACGCCTCCCTGCGCGAGAGCGATCGTCGCGAGTGGCAGCGACACCCGGTCGACGTGGCTCGCCTCACGGTGCGACTGGTGTTGTTAATCGTCGTGATCGGCATGACCGCCGCGTTCCCGACGGCGCTCACCAACATCTCGACCGATCTGATCGAGCTGTTCACGAGGATGCCGACGCCACTGCGCTATCTGCTGGTCGGCATCGCCCAACTCGCGATTCTGATCGTGCCGGTGGTCACGGTGGTCTGGCTGTTCACGCGCCGCACTCGTGCCGCCACGCTGCTCGTCGTCGGCGCGGGTGTCACCAGCGGCCTCCTGATGGTGTTGTTGACCGATTGGCTCAACCGTGCCGCGCCGCCCACGCCCATCGATCTTCCGTCGAATTCATTCCTCGCAAGCGACTTCCCGTCGATCGCGTACCTCGCGGCACTGGTGGCGGGGACGACAGCAGCCTCGCCGATGATGACGGCACAATGGCGCAAAGTCGCATGGATCGCGGTGGCGGTCACCGCGGTCGTACGGGTGCTCACGGCGACACAAGCGCCGGTCAGCATCCTGGTGACCCTCGTCGTGGGCAGCGTCGTCGGCTCGGCGGTGCTCGTCGCGTTCGGTTCCCCGCAGCGGCGTCCGGGTTTGACAACTCTGCGTGCGGGTCTCGCCGCTGCCGGCTTCGAGGTCGACGATCTGGGCGACGAACATGCGGGCCGTCATGTTCGTGCCTACCGCGGCCGGGCCGACGGCGCGGCCATCGAGGTGATCTATCTCGACCAGGACGACCGTGACCTCGAACTCTTCTCGAGGGTGCTGCGATCGATACGTGTGCGTGACGTCGACGAACAGCGCATGTCGGTCAAGCCGCGGGTTCGTGCTGCGCAGCTGGCGTTGAACACCACGATGGCCGACCGCGCCGGCGCTCGGATCCCGGCTGTGGAGTGTGTTGCGCCGACCGACCGCGACAGTGCCATCGTTGCGCTGTCGGTCCCACCCGGACGAGCGATGTCCGACCTCGACGGCGACGAGGTCAGCGACGCCGCGCTCGACGATGCATGGCGACAGGTCGGCCTGTTCCACGAAGCCCGGATCGCACATCGGTCGCTGAGCCGGGATCACCTGGTGGTCGATGGCGACACCGTCACGATCGTCGGTCTCGATTCAGCCGTCCTGGCCTCGAGCACCGAATCGCGAGCGGTGGACCGCGCCGAGCTGCTCGTGACGACGGCGCTGCTCGTCGGGGCTGATCGCGCCCTCGACGCAGCGGTGCGCAATGTCGACATCCACGATCTCGCCGCGACGTTGCCCTTCGTGCAACTCCCGGCGCTGCCTGCACACGCCCGTCGCGAGGCGAAGAAGCCGAAGCACTTCGTCGATGACCTCCGCACCGGCCTCCAGGTGCGTCTCGATGTCGACGCGGTCGAGCTGGCCGAACTCGAACGCATCAGCGTCGCCAAGGCCGTCAGCTGGGTTGGGTTTGCCGTCCTCGCGTTCTTCCTCCTGACGCTCGCCAGTAACTGGTCGGAGATCGTCGACGCGATGTCGGGGCTCGACTGGGTGTGGGTCGTCCCGATCGTGATCGTCACCCTCTTCGGGACCGTCGGTGGGGCGATGTCGCTCGCGGGCTCGGTCGTTCGCCCGATCGCGCTCGGCGAGGCGACGATCGTCATGTTCGGCCAGTCGTTCCTCAACCGCTTCACGCCGATGAACGCCGGTGGCATGGCGATGCGCATTCGGTACCTCCAGAAGGGCGGCACCGATGGCACGGTCGCAACGGCAGCGATCGGCTTGACATCGGCGGCCAGCGGCGTCGTCCAGGTGGTCTTCTTCGTCTTCTTCGTCGTCGTGGCGAGCGCCGATCCCACCGGAGGCCTGAGTGTCAGTGGCGGCGGTCCGGATCTCTCGATCGTCGCCGTGTTCGCCGGTGCCGCCGTGATCGCTGCGGTTGTGATCGCCGCGACACCGAAGCTCCGCCGCTGGGTCGTTGCCTTCCTGAGGTCGACGTTCGCCAAGATCAAGCACGACTTCGGCGAACTGGCGCGCCGTCCCACAAAGCTCTCGCTGCTGTTCGGCGGCCAGGCGATCGCCAAGCTCTCGACGATCCTCGCGTTCGTGTGGTCCTGTCGAGCCTTCGACGTCGATCTCGCATTCGTCGAACTCGGCGCGCTGTACATGGTGGCCAACACGATCGCGTCGGCGGTCCCGACGCCGGGCGGCGTCGGCGCGATCGAGGCGGCGTTGGTGTTCATGTTGACGAGCACACAGGTCGACGATGCGACTGCGTGGGCAGCGGTGCTGCTGTTCCGCCTGATCAACTACTGGCTCCCGACGATCCCGGGGTACCTTGCGCTCAAAGTGAGCGAACGGCGCCAGCTGGTCTGACCGGGCGGGCCCCGACCGCCTACGCTTCGGAGGTGTCCGAAGCTGATCCCGTCATCGGTGTCGTCATGGGGTCGTCGAGCGATTGGCCCACGATGTCCAAGGCGGTCGACGTGCTGACGTCGTTCGGTGTCGCCCACGAGGCGCGGGTCGTGAGCGCCCATCGGATGCCCGATGACATGTTCGCCTACGCCGACAAGGCCTCCGAGCGTGGTCTGCGAGCGATCATTGCCGGAGCTGGGGGAGCTGCACATCTGCCAGGGATGCTCGCCGCGAAGACGACGGTGCCGGTGCTCGGCGTGCCCGTGGCCTCCCGGCACCTGTCGGGCCAGGACTCGCTGTACTCGATCGTCCAGATGCCCGCAGGCGTTCCGGTCGCGACGTTTGCGATCGGCGAGGCAGGTGCAACGAACGCGGCGCTGTTCGCGGTCGCGCTCCTCGCTGTCGACGACCCTGCGCTGGCAACCGCACTCGCCGGCTACCGCGCCGATCGCCGAGACGCTGCCGCGTCGTCGGAGCTTCCCCCACCAGGCGACCTATGACCGCCGAGGCGATCGTGCCCCCCGCCACGCTGGGGATCCTCGGAGGTGGCCAACTCGGGCGCTACGCCGTGATGGCGGCGGCGTCGATGGGATATCGCACGATCGTGCTCGACCCCGACCCGTCGGCGCCCGCCGGCCTGCTTGCGCACGAACACCTCGTCGCTGCCTACGACGATCCCGCCGCCCTCCACCGCCTGGCGTTCGACTGCGACGTCGTCACGACCGAGTTCGAGAACCCGCCTGCGGCGGCCCTCGACGAGCTGGCGGCATCGGTGGTGGTCGCCCCGGGGCCCGCGGCGGTACGCATTGCGCAGGATCGCATCGCCGAGAAGCGGTTCCTCGTCGACAACGGGTTCCCCGTCGGCCGGCACCAGGTGCTGGAAGGCGACAACCCGGTGGTCGACGAGGCGTTGGTCGACTCGGGTGCGATCGTCAAGACCGCCCGCCTCGGCTACGACGGCAAGGGCCAACGATCGGTGTCCGGCGTGGCCGAGACGCACGCGGCGTGGGCCGAACTGGGGGGTGTCGACTGCGTGGTCGAGCAGCGAATGCTGCTCGATACCGAACTCAGCGTCATCGTCGGCCGGACCGCCACGGGTGACGTCGAAGCCTGGCCGGTTGCCGAGAACCGACATGTCGACGGAATTCTCGATGTCTCCGCGGTCCCCGCGATGGTGTCGGCGAAGCTCGCCGACCGGGCGGTTGGCATGGCGATGGCGATCGCCGATGCGCTCGCCTACGTCGGCGTCCTCGCCGTCGAGCTCTTCGTGGTCGATGATGATCTCCTGGTCAACGAGCTGGCGCCCCGCCCGCACAACAGCGGCCACTGGACGCTCGACGCGAGCTTCACCAGTCAGTACGAACAACAGGTCCGCGCCGCCTGTGGTCTCGGTCTCGGCTCGACGGCGATGACCGCGCCGGCGATCGCGATGGTCAATCTGCTCGGCGACCTCTGGGACGGAGGCGATCCCGACTGGGCCGCCGTGCTCGACGACCCCAACGCGAAGTTGCACCTCTACGGCAAGCATGAGCCTCGGTCCGGCCGCAAGATGGGACACCTGACCGTGACGGCCGCAGCCACCAACCTGGCGGTCGCTCGCGCGTTGGAGCTCAGAGCGGCCGTCGTGCGATGATCAGCGTGTCGCCGCATTCACGTTTGTGGTGAGATCCGGATGACCCGGCTCGCCGGGAGTCTGACGCAAACGTGGGTTGACGGGGGCTCAGGAGGTGCGGGCGGGGACGGGTTCGACGTCGAACTGCTCGACGCGGCCGTCGGCGTGGCGGGCGAACCGGCGCGTCGTCGACCCGTGGTTCGGGTCGTCCGACCCCCATGGCCAACCGCCGAACTGCGTGCGACGGTAGTCCTCGAAGGCCTGTTGGATCTCGGCCTGGGTGTTCATCACGAATGGTCCGTACTGGGCGACGGGCTCACCGATCGGGCGGCCCTGCAGCACCATGCACTCGACGCCCTCGGCGCCGGCCACGAGTTCGAGCGGACGGCTCGGGTCGATCGCTGCGCCATTGCCTGCCTCGAGGCGTTCGCCGTCGATCGTCAGCCATGAACCGGAGAACGCGTAGAGCAGGCGGTGCGACTCGGGCCCGGCGGCCGGGATCGTCCATCGCGCACCCGGGTCGAAGCGGAGGTGCCAGATCGCCACGTCGGCCTCGGCCTTCGATGCCCACGAGTTCGGCGGCGGGCTCGGTGCCTCGGCGCTGTCGAGCGACCCGGCGATCACCGTGATGTCGACCAACGCGTCGCCGGCGCCGGTGGCAACGACGACCGTTGGCGTGTCGTGGCTCCACAGCATCGTGAAGTAGGGCTCGACCATCTTGTCCGCGGCGGGAAGGTTCAGCCAGATCTGGAACAGTTCGAGCGGGTTGGGCTCGTCGCCGGACAGGAGCGGAA